>DATNIT010000012.1:0-2667 GCA_035604335.1 Allostellaceae bacterium
GTCGGGAAACAGCTCCAGCGCATGCTTGAAGTCGGTTTCCGCCTTTGCCCATTGCTTGGCGCGCTCGAAGCAGATGCCGCGGAAGTAGAAGATCGTCCAGTTTGCCTTGCTGGGCGTCCCGAGGTGGTTGACCGCCTTGCCGTAGGTATCGGCGCAGGCGTCGTATTGCTTGCGCTCGCGCAGGATGTTGGCGAGCGCGATGATCGCCTCCATGTCGTCCGGCTTGTTGGCGATCAGCTTTTCGAGGTGCTTCTTGGCTTCATCGGTGCGCTCCAGGGTGTCGAGGTCGATACCGAGCTGGATTTCGGCGTTGCGCTTGAGCGGCGAGGAGGCCGGCACGCGCTCATAGGTCTTGATGGCGAGCTCCGGCTTCTTCATCGCCTCGTAGAGGTCGGCGAGCGAGAGCTGGGCCAGCGCGTGATTGGGCTCGAGATAGAGCGCGAGCTGGAGGTAGGCGAGCCCGCGATTGGCGAGGCTCATCTCTTCCTCGCGGCGGCCGAGCGCGGCGCCGAGGCCGTAGAGCGCTTCGGCGGCGCCGGCTTGCACGGAGTCCACCATGCGGGGTAGCGACTCGTCCTTCTTGAGCAGCGCCAGCGCCTCGACGGTCAGCGGATAGCGCGGCAGCTGCTTGTCGAATTCCTGATAGATCTTCAGCGCCTCGTCGCGCGACCCGTTGCGCGACAGGAAGCCCGCCTGGGCCTGCATGATGCGCAGTGCCGAGGAATCGCGCTTGAATGAGGACTCGAGGCGCTTTGCGGCTTCCTTCTTGTTGTTGGCGAGATCGAGAATCAGGCCGGCGTGCATATCCTTGAAGATGGAGTACCATTCCGGGCCGTTGAGCTTGTCGATCGTTTCGATCGCGCCCTTGACGTCATTGGCGCCGTACGCGCTCCAGGCCGACAGCAGCGTGCCGGTGAGGTCATTGATCGGGCCGTGCATGGCCTGGGCGAAGTGTGCGCGCGCGTCCTTCCACTGCTTCTGCTTGAGCGAGCGGACGCCGAGCACGAGATGCGCGTTGCGGTTGTTCTTGTCGAGCTGCACAAGCCGATCGGCCAGCCGCACCGCTTCGTCGATCTCCCCGTAGGCGAGCACCGAATAGAACGTGAGCTCCAGCAGCTCGGGATTGCGCTGGTCGGACCGCAGCGCTGCCCGATAGTAGCTCGCCGCCGCATCGGCATCGCGATCCAGGTTGGCCTGGCGGGCCGCAAGATAGCTCCCGGCCGGCGTCGCTGAACGGGCGTTCGAGTCATGGGGGTTCGGGGCTTGCGCCGCCATGGCGGCCGGCAGCGCCCAGAGGGTCGCGGCTGCGATCACGGTGAGGGATCGATACGGTAATATTTTCACGGGTCGCTGCTCTCCAATGAGGGGAATGATCGATGCCGACCGTCCCGACGAGGCGCCGGCTCCAAGCAACCTATCACTCGACGGGCGAGAATGAACGTTTTGCGAACGCGCCGCAAGGTCATTAGCGCGCCATCGCCTGGAGTTGAAGCGCATGGCGCCCTGATCTCGTTCAATTCACTCATGATCTTGTCCGAAACGTCGGCAACATTTCGGCACTGTGATTCGGTCCGCCGATACCCCCAAGGGGCCATCCCACCCTGATCCATCGACTGGTTGGGCGCGACGTGTGGCGGCATCGTGGCGGACTGCGTAACACATCATCACATGTTCTGGTAATTCGGTCCGCCGCCGCCTTCCGGCGCCACCCAGTTGATGTTGCGGTTGGGGTCCTTGATGTCGCAGGTCTTGCAGTGGACGCAGTTCTGGGTGTTGATCACATAGCCCGGCACCCCGCCCTGCTCCACCCATTCATAGACGCCGGCCGGGCAGTAGCGCCCCGACGGGCCGGCATAGACATCGAGCTCCGATGACTTCTGCAGCGCCGGGTCCACGATCCGCAGGTGCACCGGCTGATCCTCCTCGTGATTCGTATTCGACAGGAACACCGACGAGAGCCGATCGAAGGTGAGCTTGCCGTCGGGCCGGGGGTAGGAAATCGGATGGCATTGTGCCGCGGGCTTGAGGCACGCACTGTCGGGCTTGCCGTGCCGCAGGGTTCCAAACAGCGAGACGCCCAAGCTGTTGGCCCACATGTCGGCGCCGGCGCAACCGATCCCGAGCACGGTGCCGAGCTTCGACCACAGCGGCTTGGCGTTCCGCACTTTCCACAGATCGGCACCGATCGCTGAGGCGCGCCAGCAGGCCTCGTAGTCCGCGAGCTCGTCATTGCCCCGGCCGGCCGCGAGTGCGGCTACGGCATGCTCGGCCGCAAGCATGCCGGAGCGCATGGCGTTGTGGGTCCCCTTGATGCGGGGCACGTTGAGGAAGCCGGCGCCGTCGCCGATCAGCGCGCCGCCCGGAAACACCAGCCTGGGCACCGACTGCCAGCCCCCTTCGGTGATCGCACGGGCCCCGTAACCGATGCGCTTGCCGCCCGTGAAGGTGTCGCGCACCAGCGGATGAGTTTTGAACCGCTGGAACTCCTCGAACGGCGACAGATAAGGATTGTCGTAGTTGAGATGGACCACGAAGCCGACCGAGACGAAGCTCTCGTCGTAGTGATAGAGGAACGAGCCGCCGCCGGTGCGGTTGTCGAGCGGCCAGCCGGACGTATGCTGCACCAGACCGGGCCGATGCCGGGCCGGCTGCACCTCCCATAGCTCC
>DATNIT010000013.1:0-8097 GCA_035604335.1 Allostellaceae bacterium
TCCAGGCAAGCTTGATGACCCGGATCGGCACGGCGTAGTCGATGGGCGGCGAGCGCGGCAGCTCGACCTGAAATTCTCCCGTCAGCCGCGGCCGAAGCGTCATCAAGCTTGCCTGGATGCCCAGCGGAAAGACATTCACGCCCTTGACGATGATCATGTCGTCGGAGCGGCCCAGAACCCTGAAACGGAAGGTGGTGCGGCCGCAGGGGCAGGGCTCCGTGAAGACCTGCATGAGATCGTGGCTTCGCATGCGCTGGAGCGGGCAGGCCTGGCGGCGGATCGAGGTCAAGACCACCTCACCTTGCGCGCCATCCACAAACGGAAGCACCGCGCCGGTATCGGGATCGATCAGCTCCATCACGGCGAAGCCGGTGCCGCCGTAGTGCACGCCGTTCCTGTAGCGGCACTCGCCCGAGTGCAGCGCGAGCTCGCCGGTGCCGTACATGTCCCAGGCGCGCATGCCCCAGGTTTCCTCGATCGCCTCGCGATAGCCCGGCACCTGCATGCCGGCCTCGCCGGAGAAGAAGCCCTTCGCAATTCCGACGCCGCGCGGTGCGATGCCGAGCCCGCGCGCGACCTCGGCAAGCCGCACCGCGTAGGAGGGCGTGGCCCACAGGCAGACCTCGTCCTTCATCGCCGCCATCATGCGCAGCAGCCGCTCGCTCTGGCCGACGCCATAGGGGATCGCGGTGGCGCCCAGGGTCTCGAAGGTCAGGTGATCGCTGAGGCCGCCGGCGTAGAGGTTGAAATTCATCGTGGTGAACACGATGTCGCCGGGCCGGCAGCTCATGGCCCAGAGCGCGCGGGCGCCCATCTCGCAATAATCGGCGATGTCCTGGCGCGTCCAGCCGATGCGGAGCGGCTGACCGGTGGTGCCGCCGGTCGCCTGGATGCGGACGATCTCGGTGAGCGGCGCGCATTGATTGATGCCGAGGAGCGTGCCGTCCTCCTGCGAGGCCGCGAGCTCGCGCTTCTCCAGGAAGGGAATGCGCCCCAAATCGTCGACGCCTCGGATGTCGGAGGGCTTCACGCCGGCGCTATCCAGCTTCGCCGCGTAGAACGGACTGGTGCGATAGTTATAAGCGATCTGCGCCTGGAGGCGCTCCGTCTCGAGCCGCCGGCGCGCCTCGGCCGGCATGGTCTCGATCTCGGAGTTCCAGTACTCGCCGCGCGTCATAGGCGCCTGTGCCGCTGTCGAAGCCCCGTCAGGCTAGCATGGTTCGACCCTGTCCCGCCGCCGGGAGAATCCCGCACCGCCGTCAGCGTCGCGTCAGCCTACATCTCCATGATGCGGCCCTATGGACATTCCGATCGATTATTTGGCCGGCCGCTGGCTCAGCGTCTCCGACAGGCCGGCCGGCGACCCCTCCCAATCCTGCGGAAGCCGGCTGGAGCGGCGCTTTCTCGACGCGGACCCCGCGCAGCAGTACTGCCTGTTCACGCCGTCCACTCCTCGGCCGCGGCCCCCGATCCTGGTGGTCGTGCCCGGCACGTCCCAATCAGCCGCGGATCAGGTGCGGAGTTTCGTGCCGCTGGCCGAGGCCGCGGGAACGCTCGTGGTGGCGCCGGTGTTTGCGCGCGAGCGCTTCCCCCACTACCAGCGTCTCGGCCGCGCCGGACACGGACTCCGGGCGGACCGGGCGTTGGACGAGATTCTGCGCGACGTCCGCGCCCTGAACCCCGGTTGTGCCGACCGGACGCACTTTTTCGGCCATTCCGGCGGCGGGCAATTCGTGCACCGCTACGTCATGGCGCGTCCCAACGAGGTCGAGCGCTACGTGGTCAGCGCCGCCGGCGGATACACACTGCCCGATCCCCACCTCAATTTCCCGTTCGGCATCAGGCAGAGCCCGGACCTCCCGGGCTTCGCGCCGGACCCGCGGGCTTTCCTCGCCGTGCCCGGCTGCGTCTTCGGCAGAGCTCATGGGCAGCACCCGGGCCGCGGATTGAGCCGGATGCTGAGATCCGACCCGGAGCCAGGCGTGGCGCGCATCGACCGCGGACGCCGGTGGGCCGCGGTGATGAACCGCAAGGCGACCTCTCTGGGCCTGTCGCCGCCGATCCAATTCAGCGTCCTGCCCGTCGACGGGCCCGTGTTCGGCGGCACAAGCCGGCCGAGCCGGCTCGCGGCCGCCGCGTTCGATTTTCTCTTCCGCGCGCGAGAGCGCGATACTGCAACTCAGTCGCAGTGACGCGACAAAGAACGGAAATGTCGCATTGCGCAAGAATTACCGAGCTCCCAGATGAAGACCACGGAGGGTCCATGCGGCTGCTCGTGGTGGAGGACAACCAGAAGCTCGCCAAGCTGATGACGGGGCTTTTGGCGGAGAACATGTTCGCCGTCGACACCGTCTCCAGCGTCGAGGAGGCGCGGGCCGCGGTCGATGTCGTGGATTACGACCTGATCCTGCTCGACCTCTCGCTGCCTGACGGCGACGGCGTCGAGATTCTGCGCTCGCTCCGCCGGGCGGGAAAGGCGACGCGGATCCTCGTGGTGACCGCGCGGGCCGACGTGGTGCAGCGCGTGGACGCCCTGAACGACGGCGCCGACGACTACCTCGTGAAGCCGTTCTCCCTCGACGAGCTGCTGGCGCGCATTCGCGCGCTGCTGCGCCGGCCGTCGGCGACGGTGGCGCCCGTGCTGTCCGCGGGAAAGCTCACGCTCGATACCTCCTCGCTCACGCTGCGCGTCGGCGGCGAGGTGACGCCGCTGCCGCGGCGGGAGCTCGGCGTGCTGATGTCGCTGCTCAGCCATCAGGGACGGCTGGTGTCCCGGCGCAAGCTCGAGGAAGCCGTCTATTCCTTCGACAACGAGGTGACGCCCAACGCGACCGAGGCGGCGGTGTCGCGGCTGCGGCGGAGGCTCGACGGGCTCGGAGCCGACGTGACCATCACGGCGATGCGCGGGCTCGGCTATATCCTCGCGGAGCAACCGGGCGCCTGATGCGCAGCGCCGACCGCACGCTCTCGCGCACGCTCGCGGTCCAGATGAGCGTGGTGGCGCTCGGGGTCTCGCTGGCGCTTATCGTGTTCTTCGGCGTCCGCTACATGCTCGACACCGAGGAGCTGCATCGGCTGACGCTGGAAGCGCAAGTACACGACGTCATGAGCGCGTTCCGGCAGGGCAAGAATCCCACAGACTGGGCGCTCTACAAGGATTATCCGAAATCCTACGGCTTTCGCGTCTACGACCACCGCCAGGCCTGGCAGCGCAAGGTGATCGCCGAGGCGAACGCCGATCTCCTGCCGGCGCCGGCGGCCACGTCGGCGGGCCCGAATCCCGAGCCGACCCAGGATTTCATCGCGGGCTTTGCCGCGATTCCCTCGGCCGATGGCGGGCACGAGGGCAATCGCTGGCTGCTCACCGGGCGCGACACCGTCGGCGACCACGTCTATTGGATCCAGGCCGTCATGGTCGACGATCCCGCCTGGCGGTGGGTGGGCGTGATGGAGAGCGAGCTGCTCGACCATGTCGTGCTGCCGGTGCTCTTCATCGTGCCGGCCTTGACCCTGGCGGCTTATTTGACCGCGCGGCGCGCGCTCCGGCCCCTGACAAAGGTCGCGCGGCAGGCCGCGGAGCTCGGCACCGCCGTGATGTCCGGACGTCCCTTCGCGCCGCTGCCGGACGAGCGGTTGCCACTGGAGTTCCGCAGCGTCGTGACGGCGATCAACGCGATGCTCGGCAAGCTCGACCGCTCGCTCACCCTGCAGAAGCAGTTCACCTCGGACGCCGCGCACGAGCTGCGCACGCCACTGGCGGTTCTGCTGCTGGAGCTGTCGCGCTTTCCGCCGGGGCCCGAAGTCGAGCGGTTGAAGCGCGAGGTAAGCGACCTCGGCGACCTCGTCAACCAATTGCTGCGCTTCGCCCAGGCGGAGGACGCGATGGCGCGGGAGCGCCGTCCGGTCGACGTCGCCGGCGCCGCGCGCAAGGTCTGCGAGGATCTGGCCGAAGTCGCCTTCGAGCGCCAGAAGAGCATCGAATTCGACGCGCCGGAGGGTGACGTCCTGGTCTCCGGGCATCCCGCGCTGATCGACGCGGCGATCCGCAACATCGTCGACAACGCCGTCAAGCACTCGCCGCCGCGCTCGGTCATCTCGGTGAAAGTCGACAACGAGCGCAACGTCATCGTCGACGATCTCGGACCGGGCGTGCCGGAGCCACAGAAGAAGCTGATCTTCGAGCGATTCTGGCGCGGCGACCGCCGCCGGGAGGGCATGGGCATCGGGCTCGCCCTCGTGCGCCGGGTCGCCTTGCTGCACGGCGGCGACGTCCATGTGGAGAATCGGCCGGGCGGCGGCGCCCGCTTCGTCCTGGCGCTGGGACCTGCCGCAGCGGCGTGAGCGACGTGTCCCGCGCTTCGACCGTCGCGCGGTTTGGTTGAGTTGCTCGCCTCAAGGTGCTATCGGAACGGCAGTTTATGGGCGAGACCAATGAGCGAAAGCGGTCCCCGGCACCTGATGCCCCGGATCTACAAGATCGGCATGGTTGGCGCGGGCATCCTGTTCGTGCTTTCGATAATCGTGCAGTCGGTCGAGTGGGACGCGGCGCGCGATCGACCGGACGAGATGCACACGCATAGGGAAGTCCGCAAGGGCGGACGCGTCTCGTTCCTGACGGAGCCGCAGGGCACGATCCTCGACGTCCTCGCCTACGTCAGCATGGCGTCGTTTGCCGTGCTTGCGATTCTCAACGGCGTGGCCAGCCGCATCAAAGAGCGCGAAAAGGAAGAAGCCGTGCGGCGCGTGCTGGCGGAGCCCATGGACTTCGGTACGCGGGATTGACTCTCCGTCAGGACGGGACTGCGCTCTCGGGCTTCAGAATCTCTTTTGCAGCCCGAGAGAGAGATGGACGTCGGGGCCGGTCGTGACTTTGCCGCTGAGCGGCGTACTGCCGAGGTTGCCGCCGCCGGTGATACTCGTACCGAGATCGACGATCACCTCGGGTACGAGGTCCAGCCCATAGTAGAACGGCACCTTCGCGCCGATGCCGAGCTCCGGGCTCAGTATCCAGCCGCGCGCGTCGAATACGCTTCCGCTGCCCATCGAGTCGACCCGGATGCTGGCCCGGCGCAACAGTGCGCCGGCCTCGCCGAAGACGTCCATCGGGCCCAAGGGCGTGACCACGGGAACCTGGAGCTGGACGTTCGGGTTGATGAAGAACCCCTGGCTGGTGGTGAACTCGAAGTCTCGCAGCTGGTCCGTCGAGGTCGTGCTGCTGTTCAAGGTGCCGCCGAAGCGCGCGCCCACGTAGAGGTCCATTCCCGTGCCGGAGATGCCGAGCCAGTCGAGCGGAATCCCGAGCCCCACCTCGCCGAATGGCTCGAACACCGTCGGATGTTGCTTCGAGACATTGGCGACGGGATCGTGTGGGGCGGTGAGCCGAATATCGATGCTCTGGAAGCCCACCATCGCGCCCGCGCCGACCACGTACTCGATTTCGTTGCCGGAGCCCGGCTGACCGCCGGACGCCTGGGCTTGCAGGGGAGCGACGAGCGAGTCCGCCAGACTCGGCGGCGAGGCCGCAACGCCGAGCGCCACGCCGACGACGAGCGTCGCAAAGGCAAAGCCTGGTCGCGGCATGGTTCCCCCGATTAAACCCAACGGCCAACGCACGCCGCGATCGATGGGTGCTTCCCCGAATGTTGCAGACGCAGCCTAGTGACGCGCCACCGCAGCGGCAACGCCTCGCTGCCGCGCATGCGAGATTTCTTGGCAGTGTTGCATATCAGTGACGCTCGAGAAACGGCACCAGCGCGCCCGCCACCTCCGCGGGTGCCTCAAAAAGCGCTAAATGCCGCAAGCGCGGCAGGATAGCGACGCGAGCGTCGGGCAGGCGCGTGGCCAGCGACCGCGCCATGGCGGGAGTCGAGCCGACATCATGCTCGGCCGTGAGCACAAGCGTCGGGCAGCGGATGCGATCGATGACCGCGAGGACCTCGATATCGCCCGTGGCGAAGACGCGGTAGCTCGCGAGATACGCCGCGCGATCGTTGGCGCGCATCCGACGCTCGATCGCCGCGACGGCGTCGGGATGCGCATCGCGGAAGGCCGGCGTGAGCCAGCGCTCCAACGCCGCCGCGAGGGAGCGACCGAGATCTCCGGCCTCGACCTGCGCGAGCCGACCGGCGATCGCGGCGCGCTCGGTGGCGTTGCGGTCGTGCACGGTATTGAGGAGGGCGAGCCGCCGCACCGTCTCCGGAAATCGCGCCGCGAAGGCTTCCGCCACCATTCCACCCATGGAGAAGCCTGCGAGGTCGAAGCGGTCGAGGCCGAGCGCGCGGGCAAGCCGATCGAGCTGGGCCACGAAATCGTCGAGGAGGTAGGGCCCCGGCGGCTTGGTACTCTTGCCATGGCCCTGCATGTCGTAGCGGATGAGCCGGCGCCCCGGCTGAAGCATCGGCACCAGCGGCTCCCAGATCTCGAGATCGATGCCGACGCCGTGGACCAGCACGAGCGGCACGCCCGCGCCCGTGGCGCGGACGTGCGTGCCTTCGACGAGGCCGTCGGTGTCGCTCATGGAAGCGACGCTTGCTATAGAGGTGTCTGGCGTCAGGACTTCAGGAACTCCGCGAAATACTCCTCGACGCTGACACGGCGCGAGACCAGGCCAGAGTCATGCGCCTGGGCGCAGAACGCCTCGAGAGTACGCCGGTTCTTCTCGATGCCGTAGGGATGCCAGTCCTCGCCCATGAGCGCGCGGGTCTCCTCGAGATCGCTGTCATGCCAAGGCGTGTCGTAGGGGAAGCTGTACTGCGCGGTGTCGAAGGCCTCGTTGCAGCGGAGGAAGGCGTCCATGAGGCGCCGCGCGATGGTGGGATCGCGCTCCCACACCTCGCGGCGGAGCACGATCAGATGCTGCGGCGGAAACACGCCGGTGCGGCGGAAATAATCCCGGTCCACCGGGCGGACGTCCGCGAAGAGACGCGCGATCGGTCCCTTCGTGGGATGAAAGCGCTGCGGGCGCGGCGGCGAGTAGAGCACGTCGATCTCGCGGTCCAGCAGCATGTCCGAGAGCGAGCGGCCCTCGGCCGGCTGCTTGACGCCGGCCGGCAACGACTGATCGCGCACCCAGGCGGCGGGACCGTCGATGTTTCCGACCCAGTACTGGAGCGACTCCAGGGGCACATCGAGATACCGGAGGAAATGCCGGTACCAGATCGAGCCGCTGGCCGCCCAGCTGTAGATGCCGAGTCGCTTGCCCGGAAGATCCTTCGGGCTCTTGGTGTGCCCGTCCTTGAGCACGTAGAGGTCGCGCGCGGTGAAGTTGCGGAGCACGAATGCGGGGAGTGCCACGAAGCTGCGGTCGCCCTTCGCGACGCGGTAGAGGTGCTGAGCCACCGAGGCCTCGCCGCCATGGACCGTCGGGTCCTGAAGCGCCCGGCGCAGCATCTCCGCCCGCTGGGCCCAGGACCCTTCGGTGCCGTGGACCACGGTCAAGTCGATGCCCTCGGGCTTCACGTCGCCGGTGATGAGCGGCATGATGCGGGCATAGTCGGCGCAGGCGAGGGTGATTGGACTGTTTGGCATGGGCTCCGTTCCTTGGCTTCGGGAGATGATAGCGTCCTTGCGAGCGGTCACCCAAGTGCCCTGACGCAGGCGGCGGGATTTGGAGCGAGGCGCGATGCTGACCGAGATCGTCACCGACGGCAGGGCTTGGCGGGGCGATAGCCTCCGGCCTGGCTCCCGGTGGAGAGCATGACGCACGAGGAGTCGGCGGCGCTCGACCGGGAGGGCGAGGCGGCGCTCGAGGCGATGGAACCCGTGATGCACCAGACCG
Source organism: Allostellaceae bacterium (assembly GCA_035604335.1). GTDB lineage: Bacteria > Pseudomonadota > Alphaproteobacteria > ATCC43930 > CGMCC-115725 > DASZHJ01. The sequence goes on from DATNIT010000013.1 coordinate 7,778, forward strand.
GCCTCGCCGCCGAGCTCGCCATCCGGCCCGAGCAGATCGAATACGTCAACAACCGCGCCACCGCCCACATGCGCACGGCCTTCGCCGACGGCGATACGCCCAATCAGAAACGACTGCTGGTGCGACTCTGGCTGCGCGACAGCGGGCGGCGGAGCTACCGGGGATAGGGTTGCAACCTACTTTAGCAGGCTGCTGAAAAACTCTCGACGGGGCGATTCGAGCATGATTCAAGTGCGGCTGTGAAGCTGCAGGGGGATGTCATGCGGGGATCGGATCAGCGGGCGGGAAGCTTGTTTGCCTACGTGGATCTGGAGACGCGG
>DATNIT010000014.1:0-5580 GCA_035604335.1 Allostellaceae bacterium
GACCAAGCTCCCGGCAGATCGCCTTGATCGGCTTCTTCTGCACAAAATACGCACGGCGGATCTTCGCGATCGTTTCCACTACCAGCATCCCAAAACAGGCCCCCATGATCTCCATGGAAGCCATTGTGAACCCCTGGTCCCGGGGGTCCCTTTTGGATGCCGATCACCCCGAAAACGGGGTCCTTATTCCATGCCGATTAACAAGGCGGTCGCCAAGCACTGGGTAAACGCAGATACAGCGACGCTCGAGTCCATGAGCAAAGTCGTTGGCCGCCTTTCGGTCAAACGCCGGGGCATGACGACAAAGAACCGCGACCGGCTGCGACCTCTGGAGGATCCGGAGATCTGCTATGCGCTGGTCAGCTTGCCGCCTCAGCTGATGCGCAAGGCCGAGTCGGGGAAGCTGCGGCCAAAGCGGTCGGCCTTGCTGGCCCAGACCGCAGTTGCCATCGAGATCCTCCTGATGGCGCCGATCCGCATCCGCAATCTCATCCACCTGGACCTCGACCGGCACTTGGTGCACCCGGCCCGGATTCGCGGAGCCCTGCACATCGTCATTCCCGGCGAGGAGGTGAAGAACGGCGCGGAACTCGACTATCCCTTGCCCGAAGAGTCAGCAGCCCTCATCGGGCGGTACATCGAGCTTCATCGCCCGCTGCTCGCTTCCATGGAGAACCGGGCTCTCTTCCCAGGACCCGGCGGCGGAGCGAAGTCCGAGCACACTTTGGCCGGGCAGATCACGAAGGCCGTTTTCCGGTTCGTCGGGATCAAGGTCAATCCGCACTTGTTTCGCCATATCGCCGCCAAGCTGCATCTGGATCGGCACCCCGGTGAGTACGCGGTCGTTACCCGTGCCCTCGGCAATCGCTCGATCGATGTCACTGCTGCTCACTATACCGGGCTCGAGACCACCGCCGCCGTCCGCCACTTCGATCAGACCATCCTCTCGTTGCGGCACCGGAACCCCGGATCATGAGCGGCGCCTTCCGTGGTCGCGGCCGGTCGCCGGAGCGGGCCTGCCGCAAACTTGCGGATTGGCCCGAGATGGACCGCCGCCTCTGGCTCGCCGCGCTCGAACCCGGTGACCTCCTCGACGCCGGCGGCAGTCGCAGCCGGTATCGGCCGATCTCCAATAGCAAGACCGAACGCGGTCACGGCCGCTGGCTGACGTTCCTTGACCGACGGGGAGAGCTCAACGGTGCGCCCGCGGATCGGATCTCGCCCGCGCGGGTCACGCAGTATGTCGCCGAGCTTCAGTCCCTGGGCAATGGCTCCTATACGATCCTTTCGCGCCTGCAAGAGCTCTACGATGCCGCCCTCGTGATGGACGCGCGTGACTGGTCATGGATCCGCCGCATCGCTAGCCGAGTCCGCGCCCGCCATGTGCCCGTCCGCGACAAGAGCCGGAAGCTCGTCGGCGCCGATGACGTTTTCGATCTCGGACTGCGTCTGGTCGCAGACGCAAGCGCGCTCCCGACCGATCGCCGCTGCGCCATTGTGTTTCGGGACGGACTCATCCTGGCCTTTCTGGCTCTCCGGCCGCTCCGCCTCAAGAACCTCGCCGGACTCACACTCGATCGGCATCTCCGGATGGTCGGCGCCACATGGCTCGTGCTCATTCCCGCAGACGAGACCAAGACCGGGGCTCCTCTCGAGTTCCCGTGGCCGGAGCCCCTCATCCCGGCGCTGCGGACATGGCTCAACCGATGGCGGCCAGTACTCTGTTTGCGTAGCGGGCGGTGGTCCCGCCCAGCTGAGACGGCCCTCTGGATATCAAGCGACGGCTCGCCCATGACGATGCGGGCAATCTACGACCGCGTCGTCGAGCGCACACGCGAGGCGTTCGGTGTGGCCATCAACCCGCATTTCTTCCGGGACATTGTGGCGACCACTGTTGCACACATCGACCCCGAGCACGTCCGCATCTCCGCACAGCTGCTGGGGCACCGAATCTTCGCCACCACGGAGCGCTATTATCTCCGGGCCAACATGGTCGCCGCGAACCGGCGCCGGCAAGCGGTCATACTGCGCCTGCGCCATTCATCACCGAAGCCAGTCGATTGAGGGGGTCCACCATGCGCGCCGCCATCTACGCCCGCTACTCGTCCGATCTCCAGCGCGACGCCTCGATCGAGGATCAGCTGCGCCTCTGCAAAGCGAGGATCGAGAGTGAAGGTTGGACGCTCGCCGTCACCTACACCGACCGTGCGCAGAGCGGCGCCAGCCGGCTCAGGCCCGGCTATCAGAGCCTCCTCGAAGACGCGCGCAAGGGGCAGTTCGACGTCGTCGTTGCAGAGGCGCTCGATCGTCTTTCCCGCGACCAGGAAGATACCGCGGCACTCTACAAGCAGCTCTTCTTCGCGGGCGTGAAGCTCACCACCCTCGCCGAAGGCGAGATCACCGAGCTGCATGTGGGCTTGAAGGGCACCATGAACGCGCTCTTCCTCAAGGACCTCGCCCTCAAGACCCGGCGGGGGATCGAGGGCCGAGTGCGCGCAGGCCGCTCCGGCGGAGGGCGCTGCTACGGCTACGATGTGGTCCGCGAGACCGACGGCCGCGGTGAGCCCATCCATGGCGGGCGCGCGATCAACGCAGCCAAAGCCGACATCGTCCGCCGGATCTTCGGGGAGTTTGTGGCCGGCCGCAGTCCGCGGGCCATCGCGAAGACGCTGAACGCGGAGCACGTGCCGGGCCCCACGGGCGAGACCTGGACCGCCTCCACCATCCACGGCAATCGCGAGCGCGGTACCGGCATCCTCAACAACGAGCTCTACGTGGGCCGTCTCGTCTGGAACCGGCTTCGTTACGTGAAGGACCCCGCGACGGGCAAGCGCATCTCCCGCCTCAATCCGCCAGCCCTCTGGATCGAGACCGAGGTGCCCGACCTTCGGATCCTCGAGGACGAGCTGTGGGCGGCAGCCAAGCAGCGCCAGAGCGAGATGGAGCTACCGGAACGCAGCCAGAAGATCCGCAATGCCCTCAACCTGCGGCACCGCGCGCACTATCTGCTGTCAGGCCTTCTGGTGTGCGGCGTCTGCGGTGCGCGCTACACGCTCGTCGGCGAGCAGCGCTACGCCTGCGCCAATCACGTGAACCGCGGCACCTGCTCGAACCGCCGCACGGTGGCGCGCGCGGCCATCGAGCGGCGCGTGCTCTCGGGTCTCAAGGACAAGCTGTTGGCGCCCGATCTCGTCGCGACCTTCGTGCGCGAGTATCAGGAGGAGTGGAACCGGCAAGCCGCGGACGGGAGCCGCCGACGCACCCAGTTCCAGGCCGAGCTTGCTGACGCCGAGCGGCGCATCGCCCAGGTGATGGCGGCGATCGAGCAAGGCATCGTCACTGCCACCACCAAGGGCCGTCTCCTCGAACTCGAGGCGAGGCGCGACGCGTGTCAGCGCAACCTGCAACAGCAGTGCGACCAGGCGCCCGCGCCCGCGCTCCACCCGGGCCTCTCGGAGATCTACCGCCGCAAGGTCGCCGAGCTCGAGACCGCGCTCAATGATCCCGAGATTCAGGCCGAGGCGGCCGGCGTGCTGCGCGGATTGATCGACGCTGTCGTTCTCCACCCCGGCCAGCGGCGTGGCGAAGTCCGGGCCGAGCTTCGCGGTGAGATCGCGGCACTGCTGCAGTTGGGCGAGGCACGCAAGCAAAAGACCCGCGTTGGCGAAACGCGGGTCTCGGTGGTTGCGGGGACCCGCAGCCGCGTTGGTTATAACTCGGGCTGCGGGGGGCTGCTGATGATGCCGGCCCGCGGCAAGATCGAGGATCGCTATCAATTCGCCGCGTAGGGTGGCGTTCACCACACCACGACATTCACCCGGCGTCATGACGACCTCTCCGATGAGCGAGCGGATCGCCCCCGCTGCTTCCTTGGCCGCCTCCGGGTCATTCAGCGCCTCGGCGAGCTGCGCTACCTTGCCGCGGTACACCTCGGCGACGTTCGGATTCACGTCCGGCAGATCGGCTGGAGCCTCGCGGAGCCGCCCCTCGATTTCCGCCTTCTGCCGCTCAAAGTCCGCCATCCGCGCTTTCATTGTGGGCTGATATAGGCCGTCCTCGATCGCCGCCATGATCCCGTTGATGGCGCGCTCCGCCTTGATAAGCGCTTGCCGATCGGCGTCTGCCTGAGCCCGTCGCGCGTGATTCAGCCGGTTTGTTTCCTCGTGATAGGCGCGCACCGCCTCGGCAACCGCCTCGGGGGAAACGAGCTTGTCGGTGAGGCCCGAGAGCACGCGGGCTTCAATCGCGCCACGGCGGATGGTGCGGCCGTTGTCGCAGGTGCCGCGCCGGAAGTGGTTGGTACAGCCGTAGCGATCCCTAACCACGATCCCATATCGGCCACCGCAGCAGCCACATTTGAGGAGGCCCGAGAGCAGGAACGCCGGGCGCCGGGTGCCATTGAGCTTGGCCGCCCGTGCCGCACGCACGCCGAGGGTGGTCGACTCGAAGAGCTTCGCTAGCTCCCCTTGCCGCTTCTTGGCCGATCGCCACAGCGCATCATCGACGATCCGTAGGTCCGGAACCTCGGTCCTTATCCATTCCGATTCGGGGTTCGGCCGGGAAACCCGCTTACCCGTATTCGGGTCCTTGAGGAAGCGCTGGCGGTTCCACACGAGGCGCCCGATATAAAGCTCGTTATTGAGGACGCCATTGCCGCGGGAGGCATGGCCCCGGATCATGCCCTGCGACCAGGTCCGTCCGCCCGGACCGGGAATACCCTCGCTGTTCAAATCCTTGGCAATTGACCGGGGGCTCGTGCCAGCGGCGAACTCGCGGAAGATGCGCCGCACGGTCTTTGCTTCCGCGGGCTCGATCGCGCGCTCGCCGCGGATCGGCTCGCCGGCTGCATCTATCTTGGTCACGACGCGGTAGCCGTAGCACAGACCGCCACCAGCCTTGCCCTTCTCTACCCTGCCTCTCAGGCCGCGCCGGGTCTTGTCAGCGAGATCCCTAAGGAAGAGCGCGTTCATCGTGCCCTTGAGGCCGACGTGCAGATGTGTGATCTCGCCCTCGGACAGAGTGAAGATTTTGACGCCGGCAAAAGTCAGGCGCTTGAAGAGCCCCGCCACGTCCTCCTGGTCTCGGCTGATGCGGTCGAGAGCCTCGGCGAGCACGAGATCGAAGTTGCCACGCAGTGCGTCGGCCAGGAGCGCTTGGATGCCCGGTCGAATGAGGCTCGCGCCGGAGACGGCGCGGTCGCTGTAGCTCGCCGTCACGTGCCAGCGCTGCCGTTCAGCATGGATACGGCACAGGCGAAGCTGATCCTCGATCGAGGCTTCGCGTTGATTGTCGGATGAGTAGCGGGCATAGAGCGCGACACGGGTCATGGTTTGAGCCCTCTCGGCAAGGAGTGACGTTAGCTCTCAGTCCAGGGATTGACGATTGCCTTCAGCGAGACCTCGAAGTCCGACGCATTGCGGGTAATGAGGGTGAGGCCATGAACGTCGGCGGTCGCCGCAATGAAGGCATCCATGGCGTGTATGGGTCGCCCAGCGGTTTCGGCCCGCGCTACGATCTTGCCCCAGGCATCGGCAACCGCGCCGTCAACCGGCAAGACACGAGCCTCGAAGCGCAGGGGCA
>DATNIT010000015.1:0-32616 GCA_035604335.1 Allostellaceae bacterium
GAAGGAGGCGAAGAACGCAAGCCACAACCAGACCTGAACGGATGGTTGGATCTGGGAGTGGAGCGCGGTCGGGATATCGAAGCTGCCGACGACGAAGTAGATCTCCAGGATCGCCAGCAGCATCAGGACGGAGCCGAGCAGCGTATAGAGGAAGAACTTGAAGGCGGCGTAGACCCGGCGCGGCCCGCCCCAGATACCGATGATCAGGTACATCGGGATCAGCACGCCCTCGAAGAACATGTAGAACACCACGAAATCGAGCGCGCAGAACATGCCCACCATCATGGTCTCGAGGACCAGGAAGGAGATCATGTACTCCTTGACCCGCGTGGTGATCGGCGCCCAGCTCGCGATGATGCAGATCGGCGTCAGGAAGGTCGACAGCACGACGAAGAACAGCGAGATGCCGTCGACACCCATGTGGTAGCTGATGTTGTACTGCGGCAGCCAGCTCGCGTGCTCCACGAACTGGAAATCCGCGCTGGCGGGGTCGAATTGCCACCAGAGATAGACCGAGAGCAGGAAAGTCGCGAGCGAGGCCCAGAGCGCGATCCAGCGCGCGTTGTTCGCGACCTTCTCGGTCTCGCCCCGCATCGGGAGGATGAAGAGCACGCCGACGATCGGCAGGAAGGTGACGAGGCTCAGAAGCGGCAGACCGTGCATCGCGTCCTCACCGCACCCGGAAGACTTGGAAGGCGAGGTACCACGACACCAGCAGCACGACGCCGATCAGCATGGCGAAAGCGTAGTGGTAGACGTAGCCGGTCTGCAGCCGGCTCGTGCCCACCGAGGCCCGCTGCGTGGTGGCCGCGAGGCCATCGGGCCCGAGCCCATCGATGATCGCGCCGTCTCCGCCTTTCCACAGGCCGAAGCCCACCAGCATCGCGCCGCGCACGAATATGAAATCGTAGAGCTCGTCGAAGTACCACTTGTTCAGCAGGAACAGGTAGAGGCCGTGGAACCGCTGTGCCATCGCCGCGGGGATGCCGGGACGGTAGACGTAGGCGAGGTACGCCGCGGCGATGCCCGCGAGCGCCACTAGGAGCGGCAGGTAAGAAACCCAAGCGGGCACGTGATGCGCGCCCTCGAGACTGCCGTGCTCGGGGAGCACCAGGATCGACTCCCGCCAGAACTGCTCGCGACCCTCGCCCACGAAGAGGTCGAAGCCGAGGAAGCCCGCCGCAACCGCGCCCGCCGCCAGCACCACCAGCGGCAGGATCATCACCATTGGCGATTCATGGACATGGTGGAGCGTGTCGTGGTCGGCCCGGGACTCGCCGTGGAAGGTCAGGAATAGCAGCCGCCAGGAATAGAACGCCGTAAGGAACGCCGCGAAGGTGCCGAGCACGAAGCCATAGAGGCCGACGCCGGTGCCCGAGGCCCAGGCGGCTTCGAGGATGGTGTCCTTCGAGTAGTAGCCGGCGAACGGCCAGATGCCCGCGAGCGCCAGGCTGCCGATCCACATGAGCACATAGGTGATCCAGATGAGCCGCCAGAGGCCGCCCATCTTGCGCATGTCCTGCTCGCCGGACATGGCGTGGATCACCGAGCCCGCGCCCAGGAACAAAAGCGCCTTGAAGAACGCGTGCGTCGCCAAGTGGAAGATCGCCGCGGAATAGGCGGAGACGCCCGCGGCGAAGAACATGTAGCCGAGCTGGCTGCAGGTGGAATAGGCGATGACCCGCTTGATGTCGGTCTGCGTCACACCCACCGTCGCCGCGAAGAGCGCCGTGGTGCCGCCGATCACCACCACGACCGCCAGCGCCGTCGGCGCGTACTCAAAGAGCGGCGAGAACCGCGCGACCATGAACACGCCCGCGGTCACCATCGTTGCGGCATGGATGAGGGCCGAAACCGGCGTCGGACCTTCCATGGCGTCGGGCAGCCAGGTGTGCAGACCGATCTGCGCGGATTTCCCCATCGCGCCCACGAAGAGGAGGATGCAGGTGACGGTCAGCGCGGGTACCTGCCAGCCCAGGAAATTCATGGTGCCGCCGGCTTGGTTCGGCGCCTCGCGGAACACCTCGTCGAAATGCAAGGTGCCGAAGATCGAGAACACCGCGAAGATGCCCAGCGCGAAGCCGAAATCGCCGACGCGGTTCACCACGAAAGCCTTGATGGCCGCGGCGTTGGCGCTCGGGCGGTCGTACCAGAACCCGATCAACAGGTAGGAGACCAGGCCCACGCCCTCCCAGCCGAAGAACAGCTGGACGAAATTCTCCGACGTCACCAGCGCCAGCATGAAGAAGGTGAACAGGCTCAGGTAGCTCATGAAGCGGGGGATCGAGGGATCCTCCGCCATGTAGCCGACCGAGTAGATGTGGATCATGGCGGAGACCACGGTCACCATCGCCACCATGACCGCGCTCAGCGTGTCGAACTTGATCGCCCAATCGACCTGCAGCTTGCCGGCGTCGATGAAGCTGAAGAGCGGTGTCACGAACTCGCCGCCGTTGAGCGCGACCTGGACGAAGAGCACCACGCCCGCGGCGGCGGACGCCAGCATCGCCAGGCAGGTCACCAGCTGCGCGCCGCGGTCGCCGATCCAGCGGCCGAAGAAGCCGGCGACGATCGCGCCCAGAAGCGGCAGGAAGACGGCGGCGACGGACACCCTTTATCCCTTCATCAGGTTGATGTCTTCGACCTCGATGGACCCGCGGTTGCGGAAGTAGACCACCAGGATCGCCAGACCGATCGCGGCCTCGGCCGCCGCGACCGTGAGCACGAACATCGCGAACACCTGCCCAACCAGGTCGTTGAGGAACGCCGAGAACGCCACGAAATTGATGTTCACCGCGAGCAGCATCAGCTCGATCGACATCAGGATCACGATCACGTTCTTCCGGTTGAGGAAGATCCCGAAGATCCCCAGCGTGAACAGGATCGAGGCGAGCGTGAGGTAGTGCGAGAGGCCGATCTCGAGCATGAGCTAGACCCCCTGCCCCGGAGGAACCTTCACGAGCTCGACCGTCTCGCGCCGCACCCTGGCGTGCTGCACGCCGACCCGCTGCCGCCGCACGTCCTGCCTCGCGCGCAGCGTCAGCACGATGGCGCCGATCATGGCAATGAGGAGAATGACTCCGGCCGCCTGGAATACGTAGACGTAGCGGGTATAGAGCAGCGCGCCGAGCGCCGCCGTATTCGTGACATGCGTCACCGCGGGCGTCGGCGCCGTGATCGCGGAGGCGACGTCGGGCGCCGTGACCCAGGCGCCGAACACGAGCACCAGCTCGGCCAGCAAAACTAGCCCAACGAGCGTGCCGATCGGCAGATAGCGCAGGAAACCCTCGCGGAGCTCCGCGAAATTGATGTCGAGCATCATGACGACGAAGAGGAACAGCACCGCGACCGCGCCGACATAGACCACGACCAGGATCATGGCCAGGAACTCCGCCCCCAGCAGCACGAAAAGCCCCGCGGCATTGAAGAACGCCAGGATCAGGAACAGCACCGAGTGCACGGGATTGCGCGCGGTCACCACCATGGCGCCGGCCGCGACCAGGACGATCGCGAATAGCCAGAATGCCAGCGCTTGGATGATCATCGCTTCCCCCCGCCTCGCGTCTTACCGGTAAGGCGCGTCGAGGGCGAGGTTCTTGGCGATCTCCGCCTCCCAGCGGTCGCCGTTCGCGAGCAGCTTCTCCTTGTCGTAGAACAACTCCTCGCGCGTCTCGGTCGCGAACTCGAAATTCGGACCCTCGACGATCGCATCCACCGGACATGCCTCCTGGCAGAACCCGCAATAGATGCACTTGGTCATGTCGATGTCGTAGCGGGTGGTGCGCCGACTGCCGTCGGCGCGCGGCTCGGCCTCGATGGTAATGGCGAGCGCGGGACACACGGCCTCGCAGAGCTTGCAGGCGATGCAGCGCTCCTCGCCGTTGGGATACCGCCGCAGCGCGTGCTCGCCCCGGAAGCGCGGGGAGATCGGGCCCTTCTCGAAGGGATAGTTCAGGGTGACCGGACGCTTGAACATGTACGTGAAGGTGAGCCAGAGCCCCCTCACCAACTCGGTCAGCAGCAAGCCCCGCACGGCGCGATCCAGCGTTGCCATGGCTCAGCTCCTCATATCCCGAGTGAAAGCCCGCGCGCTCATTTCGGCAACCATCCCGTCGCGACCAGGACACCCGCCGTCGCCACGAGCCAGAACAGGGAGAACGGCAGGAACACTTTCCAGCCCAAGCGCATGAGCTGATCGTAGCGGTAGCGCGGGAAAGTCCCGCGCACCCAGAGGAAGCAGAAGCACATGGCCGCGATCTTGAGCGCGAACCAGGACATGGCCCAGGCGTGCCCCAGCCAGCCCGTGAAGGGCTGGATGTTGAAGGGCGCGAGCCAGCCGCCGAGGAACAGCAGGCTGGTCATCGTGGCCACCAGGATCATGTTCGCGTATTCGCCGAGGAAGAACAGCGCGAAGGCCATGGACGAATATTCGACGAAATAACCCGCCACGATCTCCGATTCGCCCTCCACCAGGTCGAAGGGCGACCGGTTGGTCTCGGCCAAGCCTGAAGCGAAGAAGATGATCGCCATGGGGAACAGCGGGATCACGAACCAGATGTGCTCCTGCGCCTCCACGATCTTCGAGAGGTTGAGCGAGCCCGCGCAGAGCAGCACGCTCACCAGCACGAAGCCGATGGAGACCTCGTAGGAGACCATTTGCGCCGCCGAGCGCAGCGCGCCCAGGAAAGCGTATCTCGAGTTGGATGCCCAGCCCGCCATCACGATGCCGTAGACGCCGAGCGAGCTGATCGCGAAGAGATAGAGGATACCGACGTTGATGTCGGCGAGCACGACGCCGAAATCGAAGGGGATCACCGCCCACGCGATCAGACTCAGAACGAAGGTGAGGATCGGCGCCGCCACGAACACGACGCGATTGGCGCCGCTGGGGACCACCGTCTCCTTCATGAAGAGCTTGAGGCCGTCGGCGATCGGCTGCAGCAAGCCGAACGGCCCCACCACGTTGGGGCCTTTGCGGAGCTGCACCCAAGCCAGCACCTTCCGCTCCCAATAGGTGAAATAGGCGACGCCCAAGAGCAGCACGACGACGATCACCAGGATCTCGATCACCATCAGCGTGAGCGGATGGGTGATGACGGTGACGAGGAGGCTCCAAAGATTAGCCATGGGTGCCGGTCTTCGTCGCTCCATCCGCCCGGGCCGCGGCCGCTTCCGCGCAGGCCGCCATGGTGGGCGAGGCCCGGCTGATGGGATCGGTGCGGTAGAAATCGCGGATCGGATAGGCGAAGGGCTGAGGATCGACAGGCCCGTCGCTGCCGAACCGGCCCCAGGCCGCGGGCGTCATGCTGTCGATTGCGGCGAAACTCGGAGCGACCGAGGCGAGGCGTTGCCGCAGCTGCCCCATCGTGTCGTAGGGGAGCTTGTGTCCGAGCACCTCGGAGAGCGCACGCAGGATCTTCCAGTCCTCGCGCGCGTCGCCCGGCGGGAACACCGCGCGCCGGCCGAGCTGAACTCGACCCTCGGTATTGACGTAGGTGCCGTCCTTCTCGGTATAGGCGGCGCCGGGCAGAACCACGTCGGCGCGCCGGGCCCCGGCGTCGCCGTGATGGCCCTGATAGATCACGAAGGCCGGGCCGAGCTTGGCCGTGTCGATCTCGTCCGCGCCGAGGAGATAGACCGCAGAAATCTCGCCCTTGGCGGCGCCCTCGAGGATGCCGCGGAGATCGCGCCCGCCCTGCGCCGGTACGAAGCCGAGGTCGAGCCCGCCCACGCGCGCCGCCGCCATGTGCAGGACGTTGAAGCCGTTCGAGCCGTCGCGGACGAAGCCATGGGTCTCGGCGAGCTTCCGCGCGCGACCGAGGATCGCGGCTCCGTCGCGCCGCCGGAGCGCTCCTTGGCCCAGGATCAGCATGGGCGCCTTGGCGGCTTTGATCGTCTCCGCCCAGGAATGCGAGCCCGAGATGAGCGCATCGAGCGCGTCGGGCCCGGTGCCCAGCGACGTCACGGGATAGGTGAGGTCAAGCGACGGCCCAATCGCGCCCAGCTTGAACTTGCCCTGCAGCCAGCGCTTGCGCAGCCGCGCGTTCACCAGCGCCGCCTCGTGGCGAGGGTTGGTGCCGATGAGCAAACAGAGATCGGCGCGGTCGATCCCCGCGATCGTCGTATTGAAGAGATATCCGGCCCTGCAGGCGGGGTCGAGCGCCGCGCCGTCCTGCCGGCACTCGAGATTGGGCGAGCCCAGCGCCGTCATCAGGTCCTTGAGCGCGAGCATCGCCTCGGCATCGACGAGGTCGCCGGCGATGGCGGCGATGCGCGGTCCCGCGACGCCCTTGAGGCGCGCCGCGATGGCCTCGAACGCCTCGCGCCACTCGACCTCGACCAGCTTGCCGTTCTGGCGAAGCAGCGGGCGGTCGAGGCGGCGCCGGGACAATCCGTCGGCGGCGAAACGGCTCTTGTCGTTGAGCCATTCCTCGTTCACGTCGTCATTGAGCCGCGGCAGGACGCGCAGCACCTGGGCGCCACGGGAGTCGACGCGGATGTTGCTGCCGACGGCGTCCAGCACATCGATGGATTCGGTCTTCGCGAGTTCCCAGGGACGTGCGATGTAGGCATAAGGCTTCGAGGTGAGCGCCCCCACCGGGCAAAGGTCGATGATGTTGGCGGAGAGCTCCGAGGAGAGCCCCTTCTCGACGTAGGTGGTGATCTCCATATGCTCGCCGCGGCTGGTCGCGCCGAGCTCTTCCACGCCCGCCACCTCCGTCATGAACCGGATGCAACGCGTGCAATGAATGCAGCGGTTCATCTCGGTCGAGACCAGAGGGCCGAAATTCTTTTCCTCGACCGCGCGCTTGTTCTCGACGTAGCGGCCGCGGTCGAAGCCGTAGGCCATCGCCTCGTCCTGCAGGTCGCATTCGCCGCCCTGATCGCAGATCGGGCAATCCAGCGGATGATTGATCAGCAGGAGCTCCATCACCCCGTGGCGCGCCTTGCGGGCGCGCTCGGACTCCGTGTGGACCACCATCCCGTCCGCCGCCGGCATGCAGCAGGACGCCACCGGCTTCGGCGATTTCTCGATGTCCACCAAGCACATCCGGCAGTTGCCCGCGATCGAGAGCCGCTGGTGGTAGCAGAAATGCGCGACCTCCACGCCGACCATCTGGCAGGCCTGGAAGACCGTGCTGCCCGGCGGAACCTCGACCGCGATGCCGTTGACCGTGAGCTTGGGCATCAGCAGGGCTCCCCGACCATGCGTCCTTCGACGCGCGGCCCGATGGGCCGCGCGTCGAAGGACGCGAGATATCGATGCAGCTGGCTCATGCTCATCTCTAAGCCGCCTTGGCCGCGGCGGCGGCCCGATAGGCGGCGATGCGCCTCTCGAGCTCCGGACGGAAATGCCGGATCAGCCCTTGCACCGGCCAGGCGGCGGCATCGCCGAGCGCGCAGATGGTGTGCCCCTCGATCTCGTAGGAGACGTCCAGCAGCATGTCGATCTCGGCCACCTCCGCCTCGCCCCGAACCATGCGCTCCATGACGCGCCAGACCCAGCCGGTGCCCTCGCGGCAGGGCGTGCACTGGCCGCAACTCTCGTGCATGTAGAACTTCGAGAGCCGCGCGATCGCCTTTACGATGTCCGTGGACTTGTCCATGACGATCACCGCCGCGGTGCCGAGACCGCTCTTCACGTCGCGCAGACTGTCGAAATCCATCAGGACGGTGTCGCAGATCGATTTCGGGATCACCGGCACCGAGGAGCCGCCGGGGATGATGCCGAGCAGATTGTCCCACCCGCCGCGCACGCCGCCCGCATGGGTCTCGATCAGCTCCTTGAGCGGAATGCCCATGGCCTCTTCGACGTTGCAGGGACGGTTCACGTGGCCGGAGATGCAGAATACCTTGGTGCCGCTGTTCTTGGGACGGCCGATGCCCGCGAACCATGCGGCGCCGCGCCGCAGGATGGTTGGGATCACCGCGATGGTCTCGACGTTGTTGACCGTGGTGGGGCAGCCGTAGAGCCCGACCGCCGCCGGGAATGGCGGCTTGTTGCGCGGCTGGCCCTTCTTGCCCTCGAGACTCTCCAAGAGCGCCGTCTCCTCGCCGCAGATGTAGGCGCCGGCGCCGCGATGGAGATAGATCTCGAAGTCGAAGCCGGAGCCGCAGGCGTTCTTGCCGACCAGGCCCGCCGCGTAGGCCTCGTCGATCGCTGCCTGTAGCCGCTTCGCCTCGTTCACGAACTCACCGCGGATATAGATGTAGCAGGCGTGGGCGCCCATGCCGACGCTCGCGAGCAGGCAGCCCTCGACCAGCTTCTGCGGGTCGTTGCGGATGATGTCGCGGTCCTTGCAGGTGCCGGGCTCGGACTCGTCGGCGTTCACCACGAGATAACAGGGCCGGTCGCTGGTCTTCGGCATGAAGGACATCTTGAGGCCGGTCGGAAATCCCGCGCCGCCGCGGCCGCGCAAGCCGGACTCCTTCACCTGCTCGACGACCCAATCGCGCCCCTTGAGGATCAGGTCCTTGGTGCCGGCCCAGTCGCCGCGCCCGCGCGCGCCGGCGAGGCGCCAATCGTACTCGCCGTAGAGATTGGTGAAGATCCTGTCCTTATCCGCGAGCATTCGGATCTCCGGAGAAGCTGAGGTGCTTGAGCGTGGTCTTGCCGCCCTCGGGCATCGAGCCCTGGCGCTTCTTGACGGAGCCGACCGGCGGCTTCTCGCCTCGCCGGAGCGCGTCCAGCAGCACCTCGGTCGAGCGGGCGTCGAGGTCCTCGTAGAAGTCGTCGTTCACCTGGATGATCGGCGCGTTGACGCAGCCGCCGACGCACTCGACCTCGGTCATGGTGAACAAGCCGTCGGGCGTGGTCTCGCGCATCTTGATGCCGAGCTTGCGCTCGCAGGCGGCGACGACCTCGTCCGAGCCCCGGAGCCAGCAGGGGGTGGTCGTGCAGATCTGCAGCAGATGCCGCCCGATCGGCTTCAGATTGAACATGGTGTAGAACGTCGCGACCTCGTAGACCCGGATCCGCGCCATCTCGAGCATGTCCGCGACCGCATCCATCGCGGCTCGCGGCAGCCAATTGTCGTGCTGGCGCTGCGCCAGGTCCAAGAGCGCCAGTACGGCGCTCGCTTGCCGTCCGGGCGGATACTTCGCGATGATCACCCGCGCCTTCGCGAGATTCTCCGCGGTGAAGGCGAAGCTCGCGGGTTGCTCGAGCTCGGTGGCGCCGGCGGCTTCGCTCATCGGTCGATGCTTCCGAACACGATATCGAGGGAACCGATGATGGCGACGACGTCCGCCAGCATGTGGCCCCGACCGAGGAAATCGATGGCCTGGAGGAAGGGGAAATCGGGCGTTCGGATCTTGCAGCGGTAGGGCTTGTTCGTACCGTTGGCAACCAGGTAGACCGCGAACTCGCCCTTGGGCGCCTCGACCGCGGCATAGGTCTCGCCCGCCGGCACATGGTAGCCCTCGGTGTAGAGCTTGAAATGATGGATCAGCGCTTCCATCGAGCTCTTCATCTCCGCGCGCGGCGGCGGCGTCACCTTGCGATCGTTCACGACCACGGGCCCGCTCGGCATCTTATCCAGGGCCTGCCGCATGATGCGGAGCGACTGTCGCATTTCCTCCATGCGAACGAGGTAGCGGTCCCAGCAGTCCCCGTTCTTGCCGATCGGCACGTCGAAATCCATCTCGGCGTAGGCTTCGTAAGGCTGCGCCTTGCGCAGGTCCCAGGGCACGCCGGAGGCGCGCAACATCGGCCCGGTCAGTCCCCAATCGAGCGCGTCGGCCGCGTCTATCTTGCCGATATTGACGGTGCGCTGCTTGAAAATGCGGTTCTCGGTCAGCAGCTCCTCGATATCGTCGATGCGCGAGGGGAACGTCTCGCAGAAGCCGCGGATGTCCTCGGCGAGCCCGGCGGGCATGTCCTGATGCACGCCGCCCGGCCGGAAATAGGCGGAATGGAAGCGCGCCCCGGAAACGCGCTCATAGAACTCGAGCAAGCGCTCGCGCTCCTCGAAGCCCCAGAGCAGCGGCGTGATCGCGCCGACGTCCAGCGCAAAGGTCGTGATATTGAGGAGATGATTGAGAATGCGGGTGATCTCGGAGAACAGCACGCGGATGTATTTCGCGCGCGGGGGCACCTCGATGCCCAACAGCTTTTCCACGCCGAGCGCGTAGGCGTGCTCCTGGCACATCGGCGAGACGTAATCGAGCCGGTCGAAATAGGGCACCGCCTGCAGATAGGTCTTGTACTCGATGAGCTTCTCGGTACCGCGATGGAGCAGGCCGATATGCGGATCGGCGCGCTCGACCACCTCGCCGTCCATTTCCAGCACGAGACGCAGCACGCCGTGGGCCGCCGGGTGCTGCGGCCCGAAGTTCACAGTGAAGGTCTTGATTCGGGTCTCGGCTGGCACGGGCCGGGGCGCCGCGACGACGTCCGTCATGGCTTGCCGCCTTCCTTCGCCTTCTCGTCGCCGGGCAGCAGATGCGTCATCCCTTCCCACGGCGACAAGAAGTCGAAGCTCCGGAATTCCTGCTTGAGCCTGACCGGCTCGTAGACCACGCGCTTCTGATCCTCGTCATAGCGCAGCTCGACGTAGCCCGTGAGCGGAAAGTCCTTCCGCAGCGGATGACCCTCGAAGCCGTAATCGGTCAGCAGGCGCCGAAGGTCCGGATGATCGGAAAAATAGATCCCGAAGAGGTCCCAGGTCTCGCGCTCGTACCAATTGGCGGAGCTGAACACGCCGGTAACCGACGGCACGGGCTCGCTCTCGTCGGTCGCCACTTTGACCCGAACGCGGCGGTTGTGCTTGAGGCTGAGGAGATTGTAGACGACCTCGAAGCGCTCGGGCCGATCCGGATAGTCGACGCCGCAGAGATCGACCAGCTGCTTGAAGAGCAGGCGCGGATCGTCCCGCAAAAAGGTGAGCACCCGCGCGATCGCCGGGCGCCCGGCCCAGAGGATCAGCTCGCCGCGCACGATCTCCGTGCGGATCACGTCGCCCGGCAACCCCGCGGCGATCTGGTCGCCCAACTCCTTAAGCGGCTCTGTCATCGATCGGTCCCGAGTCCGGCGCCTCAGCGGGCGAAAACGCGTTGACGCCTGATCTTCTTCTGGAGCTGGAGGATCCCGTAGAGCAGCGCTTCCGCGGTCGGAGGGCACCCGGGGACATAGATATCCACCGGCACGATGCGGTCGCAGCCGCGCACGACGGAATAGGAATAGTGGTAATACCCGCCGCCGTTGGCGCAGGATCCCATCGAGATCACCCAGCGCGGCTCGGACATCTGGTCGTAGACCTTGCGGAGCGCGGGCGCCATCTTGTTGCAGAGCGTGCCCGCAACGATCATGACGTCGGACTGGCGCGGGCTCGGCCGGAACACCACGCCGAAGCGGTCGAGATCGTAGCGGCTCGCGGCCGTGTGCATCATCTCGACGGCGCAGCAGGCAAGCCCGAAGGTCATCGGCCACAGAGAGCCCGTGCGCGCCCAGTTCACGACCTTGTCGATCTGGGCAACCACGAAACCCTTGTGCTGAATCTCGTCCGCGACCCGCTTGAGGACCGCATCCTGATCCGCGCCGGGCGTCAGCGCGGCGCTTTCCGCCGTCACTCCCATTCCAGCGCTCCCTTCTTCCACTCGTATATGAAACCCACGGTGAGCACCGCGAGGAAGACCATCATCGACCAGAAGCCGAACATGCCGAGCGATCCCAAGGTCACCGCCCAGGGAAACAGAAACGCCACCTCGAGATCGAAGATGATGAACAGGATCGCCACGAGGTAATAGCGGACATCGAACTTGTTGCGGGCATCGTCGAAGGGCGCGAAGCCGCATTCATAGGGCGAGAGCTTCTCGGGGTTCGGCCGCTGGCGGGCAACCAGGAACGAGGCGATCACCATCACGAGCGAGAGAGCCACGGCAATGCCGAGGAAAACCAGGATGGGCAGATATTCGCGCAGCAAACCTTCCATCGCGCCACGCTCCCTAGGCTCGCAAAACCCCCGCTTCGCGGTCGGCGCCAAGCATGCGTCGCCGCTCAGCCCCAGTCGAACGCCCCACCACACACAATATGGGAACCGATCCCCGAAGACGACAGGCCCGATCACCCGAAGATGGCGGGAGCGACGGGGCTCGAACCCGCGACCTCCGGCGTGACAGGCCGGCGCTCTAACCAACTGAGCTACGCCCCCGCAGCTAGCATTCCGCGGCGGCGACTAGTACCCCGCTGTGGCCGGAAGTGTCAAGCGCCAGGGACCGCGGAATCTCTCTGGTTTTGCATGGATTTCCGCGTTACGTCCGGCGTCGCCTGAAGCCGCGCTGGTGGGCGATGAGGGATTCGAACCCCCGACCTCCTCGGTGTAAACGAGATGCTCTACCGCTGAGCTAATCGCCCGATCAATGGCGCCGCGGCGCCGAGCGCGCCGGGTCCCCCTACAACGTTTCCGTGCCGGGAGCAATGTCCCCGGCCCGATCGATGGCGCGATGCCGCAAGAAGAAAAGGCCGACCACCGCGATCGGCCTTTCCCGAGCTCGTCCGCGACGCCGATCAGTTGACGGCGTCTTTCAGTCCCTTGCCGGCCTTGAACTTCGGTTGCTTCGACGCGGGAATCTTGAGCGGCTCGCCGGTGCGGGGATTGCGACCCTGAGAGGCTGCGCGCTTGCGAACATTGAAAGTGCCGAAACCGACCAGGCGAACTTCTTGCCCCTTCTTCAGCGATTTCGTGATGGAGTCGAAGACGGCGTCCACGGCCTTGGCTGCATCGGCTTTGGTGAGCTCGGTTACAGCGGCTACAGCATCGACGAGTTCATTTTTGTTCACGAGCGGGCCCCCCTCCTGTTCAGTACGAGATCGGCGTTTGAATCGATTTGGCGGAATGCGTCCGCAAATGCGGCGATGCGCGGAAAAGTGTAGATCGACGATCTCTCGGGCGTCAATCGCGCTACAGCGGAAATCCCCAGCTTTTCGCGCGCAGCCGCGATGCGAGCGCGAAGAAAAAAGGCCGTCGCGCGAGCGACAGCCTTGCAAGAGACGCGGTAAGTCGTTGAGAACGCGCGATCGGCGAGTGTCCCGCCCCTGAAATTCGTCGGCGAATTTCAGGGGTAGGCGGGCCACTCGCTCACTAAACCTAGTGTGATTCAGATTCCGATGTTCGCAAGACGAACTTCGGAATCGTCACACTAGTGCGTGATGACACCCGGACGCTCGCCCTCGCCGGCCGGCGGCAGAACCGCGGGCGCGGATGCCGCTTCCTCGCTCCACTCGATCGGCGCCAGCGGCTTGACGAGCGCGTGCTTGAGCAGCTCGTCCACCGTCCCGACCGGCACGATCGTGAGGCCGCTCTTCACGTTGTCCGGAATCTCCGCGAGATCCTTCTCGTTCTCCTTGGGTATCAGCACCGTGGAGAGACCGCCGCGCAACGCCGCGAGCAACTTCTCCTTGAGGCCGCCGATCGGCAGTACGCGACCGCGCAACGTGATCTCGCCGGTCATGGCGATGTCCCGGCGCACGGGAATGCCCGTGAGCACCGAGACGATGGAAGTCACCATGGCGACGCCCGCCGACGGCCCGTCCTTGGGCGTGGCACCCTCGGGTACGTGCACATGGATGTCCTTGCGCTCGAACAAGGTCGGTTTGATGCCGAACACGGCGCTGCGCGATTTCACATAGCTTTCAGCGGCCTGCACCGACTCCCGCATGACATCGCCGAGCTTGCCGGTGGCCGTCACCTTGCCCTTGCCGGGCACGGTCACCGCCTCGACCGACAACAGCTCGCCCCCGACCTCGGTCCAGGCCAAACCGGTGGTGACACCGACGAGGTCCGTCTCCTCGACCTCGCCGAAGCGGAAGCGCCGCACGCCCGCGAACTTTTCGAGGTTCTTGGCGGAGATCGTGAGGTGCTTGCGCTTCTTCATGGCGATCTCCTTGATCGCCTTGCGCGTAAGGTTCGCGATCTCGCGCTCGAGGTTCCTGACGCCGGCCTCGCGCGTGTAGTAGCGGATCAGCTCGCGCAGCGCGTCCTCCGTGATCGACCATTCGCCCTTCCTGAGCCCGTGCTGCTTGATCTGCTTCGGGATCAAATGGCGGCGCGCGATCTCGACCTTCTCGTCCTCGGTGTATCCGGGCAGCCGGATCAGCTCCATGCGGTCGAGGAGCGGCTGCGGCATGCGCAGGGTATTCGCCGTGGTGACGAACATCACGTCCGAGAGATCGTAATCGACCTCGAGGTAGTGGTCGTTGAAGGACGAGTTCTGCTCGGGATCGAGCACCTCGAGCAGCGCCGACGACGGGTCGCCGCGCCAGTCGGCACCCAGCTTGTCGACCTCATCGAGCAAGAAGAGCGGGTTCGACGATTTCGCCTTCTTCATGCCCTGGATGACCTTGCCGGGCATCGAGCCGATGTAGGTGCGGCGATGGCCGCGGATCTCCGCCTCGTCGCGCACGCCGCCCAGCGACATGCGCACGAAATTGCGGCCGGTGGCCCGCGCCACGGACTTGCCGAGCGAGGTCTTGCCGACGCCGGGCGGGCCGACGAGGCAGAGGATCGGTCCCTTCACCTTGCGCATGCGCTGTTGCACGGCGAGGTACTCGAGGATGCGCTCCTTCACCTTCTCCAGGCCGAAGTGGTCGTGGTTCAGCACCTTCTCCGCGGCCTTGATGTCGCGCTTGACCTTGGTGCGCGCCTGCCACGGGATCGACAGCATCCAATCGAGGTAATTGCGCACCACGGTCGCCTCGGCCGACATCGGGCTCATGGTGCGGAGCTTCTTCACCTCGGCGAGCGCCTTGTCGCGCGCTTCCTTGGAGAGCTTGGTCTTATTGATGCGCTCCTCGAGCTCGGCGAGCTCGTCGCGGCCCTCCTCGCCCTCGCCCAGCTCCTTCTGAATCGCCTTCAGCTGCTCGTTCAGATAGTACTCGCGCTGCGTCTTCTCCATCTGGCGCTTGACGCGCGAGCGGATGCGCTTCTCGACCTGGAGCACGCCGATCTCGGCTTCCATGTAGCCGAACACCTTCTCCAGGCGCTCGGAGATCGTCTCGGTCTCCAAGAGCTCCTGTTTCTCGGGGATCTTCAGCGCCAGATGCGAGGCAATCGTATCCGCGAGTTTGGAGGGGTCCTCGATCTGGTTGATCGAGACCAGCACCTCCGGCGGGATCTTCTTGTTGAGCTTGATGTACTGCTCGAACTGCGACACGGCGGTGCGCGCAAGCGCCTCGAGCTCCTGCTGATCGCCGGGCTTCTCGACGATGGTCTCGCCGTAGGCTTGGAAGAACTGGTCGTTCTCGGCAAAGCGCAGCAGGCGCGCGCGCTGCCCGCCCTCGACCAGCACCTTGACCGTGCTGTCCGGCAACTTCAGGAGCTGCAGCACCGTGCCGACGGTCCCGACGGAATAGATGTCGGCGGAAGTCGGATCGTCCTGCGCGGCGTTCTTTTGCGTCACCAGGAGGATCTGCTTGTCCTCCTTCATCACGTCCTCGAGCGCCTTCACGGACTTCTCGCGTCCGACGAACAGCGGCACGATCATGTGCGGGAAGACGACGATGTCGCGCAGCGGCAGGACCGGGAAGAGCGCACCGCGGGAAAGCTCGAACATAGACCCTCTTTCTCATGCTGGCCCGGAGCGTTGGCCCGTGCTCCGGACAAAGGGAAATCCGCCGCCGCTGCCCCGCGGCCGCAGACTCTGTCTAAGGTGGCGTCTCGGCGGTCCCAGTCAAGGGTCGACGCTGTCTAACCGACGGCGCCCGCGTCATTTTCTCGCGGGGTTCAGGCGGGGGTGCCGACGTCGCCGCGGCGGTCGGAGTAGATGTAGAGGGGCTGTGCGCGACCTTCCGCCACCTCTTTGTTGATCACGATCCCCGTCACGCCGTCGAGGCCGGGCAGCTCGAACATGGGATCGAGCAGGATCGCTTCCATGATGGAGCGCAGCCCGCGGGCGCCGGTCTTCCGGTTGATCGCCTTGTGGGCAATCGTGCGCATGGCCTCGTCGTTGAACTCGAGGCGCACGTCTTCCATCTCGAACAACCGCTGGTATTGCTTGACCAGCGCGTTCTTGGGCTTGGTGAGAATGTCGACCAGCGCGTCCTCGTCGAGGTCGTCGAGGGTCGCCACCACCGGTAGCCGTCCCACGAACTCCGGGATCAAGCCGAACTTGAGGAGATCCTCGGGCTCGAGCTCCTTGAGGATCTCGCCGGTCTTGCGCTCCTCGGGTCCGCGCACCTCGGCGCCGAAGCCGATCGAGCTGCCCTGGCGGCGCTGCGAGATGATCTTCTCGAGTCCCGCGAAGGCGCCGCCGCAGATGAAGAGGATGTTGGTGGTGTCGACCTGGAGGAATTCCTGCTGCGGATGCTTGCGCCCGCCTTGGGGCGGCACCGAGGCGATGGTGCCCTCCATGATCTTGAGCAGCGCCTGCTGCACGCCCTCGCCCGAGACGTCGCGGGTGATCGAGGGGTTGTCGGACTTCCGGCTGATCTTGTCGACCTCGTCGATGTAGACGATGCCGCGCTGCGCGCGCTCGACGTTGTAGTCGGCGGACTGCAGCAGCTTCAGGATGATGTTCTCGACGTCCTCGCCGACGTAGCCCGCCTCGGTGAGCGTGGTGGCGTCCGCCATGGTGAAGGGCACGTCGATGATCCGCGCGAGCGTCTGCGCCAGCAGCGTCTTGCCGGAGCCCGTCGGACCCACCAGCAGGATGTTCGACTTCGCCAGCTCGACGTCGTTGTTCTTGGCGCCGTGGGCCAGCCGTTTGTAGTGATTGTGCACGGCCACCGAGAGCACTCTCTTGGCGTGTCCCTGGCCGATCACATAGTCGTCGAGAACCTTGCAGATGTCCTTGGGCGACGGCACCCCGTCGCGCGACTTGACCAACGTCGTCTTATGCTCTTCACGGATAATATCCATGCAGAGCTCGACGCATTCGTCGCAAATGAACACGGTCGGGCCAGCGATAAGCTTGCGGACCTCATGCTGGCTCTTGCCGCAGAACGAGCAGTAGAGCGTATTCTTCGAGTCGCCGCCGCCGGCTTTGGTCATGGCCACTCCGTCAACAACCGAGACAAGCCTCGGTCCCGCACGCCCGCAGCGCCGATAGTATGGTCACTCCGCCCAGTTCGCAAAGGGGCGACTCCGGCGCCTGCCAGGCAATTCAACAATATCTACGGGCTGGCAATCAATAACTAGTTAAAAAAGCGTTCTTGGCGGTGCGCCGCTAAACCCCGGAACCCGACGACTTCTGGTCATCGCGCGGCGGCCGGTTCACCACCACGTCGTCGATCAGGCCGAATTCCTGCGCCTCCTTGGGCGAGAGGAACTTGTCGCGCTCCACGGCGGTCTCTATGGCATCGAGCGCCTTGCCGGTGTGATGGACATAGATCTGATTGAGCCGGGAGCGCAGATGCAGGATCTCGCGCGCCTGGATCTCGATATCCGTCGCCTGGCCCTGAGCGCCGCCCGAGGGCTGATGGATCATGATGCGCGCGTTGGGCAGCGAGTAGCGCTTGCCCTTGGCGCCCGCCGCCAGCAGCAGCGAGCCCATGGACGCCGCCTGGCCGATGCACACCGTCGAGACATCCGGCCGCACGTATTGGATCGTGTCGTAAATGGCCAGACCCGAGCTCACCACCCCGCCGGGCGAGTTGATGTAGAGGCTGATGTCCTTGTTGGGATTCTCGGATTCGAGATAGAGCAGCTGGGCGCAGATCAGGCTCGCCACCGCGTCGTTCACCGGTCCCACCAGGAAGATGATGCGCTGCTTCAACAGCAGCGAATAGATGTCGTAGGCGCGCTCGCCGCGGTTGGTCTGCTCGACCACCATCGGCACCAGCGTGTTCATGTGAGGCTCGAAAGGTGTCTGCATCGCGCGGGCTCACGTCTCTCCGTTAAACCAAATCCCGATCCCTAGCTCTTCTTCTTGCCGCGCCCTTTCTTCGGCGCCGCCTCGCTCTCGCCCTCGGCGGCCGCCGGCTCGGATTGCGTGGTCTCGTCTGTCGCCTTGGCCGCGGCTTGCTCTTTCGCCTTCGCCTCGCCTTCCGAGGCTTTCTCTGCCGCCTCGTCCTCGTCGTCCTTCAGCAGCTCGCTCACGGGCACCCGACGCTCGGTCACCTCGGCCCGTTCGAGGATGAAGTCGATCACCTTGTCCTCGAACATCGGCGCGCGGATCTGGTCGATCGCCTCGGGATGATTGCGGTAGTACTCGATGACGCGGCGCTCCTGGCCGGGGAATTGGCGCGCCCGCTCGGTGAGCGCGCGGTTGATCTCTTCCGGCGTGACGGTAATGTTGTGATTGCGGCCGACCTCTGCAAGGAGCAGGCCCAGCCGCACGCGCCGCTCGGCGATCCCGCGGTATTCGACCTTGAGCTCCTCCTCGTTGATGGCGTCCTCGGGCTCGGCGTCGCCGGCCGCCTTCTGACGCACCCGCTCCTGCTCGAATTGGCGCCAGATCGCGCCGAATTCGATGTCGACCATGCCCTCGGGCACCGCGAATTCATGGCGCTCGGCCAAGCGGTCGAGCAGCGTGCGCTTCAGGCGTTGGCGGGCGAGGTCCTCGTAATTGCGCTCGATCTGCTCGCTCACCGACTGGCGCAGCTCGTCGAGCTTCTCCATGCCGACGGCCTGGGCGAGGCTGTCGTCGAGGGGCTGCGGCTGCAGCGCGCGGACCTCCTTCACCTTGACCTCGAAGGCCGCGGCTTTGCCGGCGAGATCGGCGGCGCCGTAGTCGGCGGGGAAAGTCACCGACACCGTGCGCGTCTCGCCCGTCTTCGCGCCCGCCATCTGATCCTCGAAGCCCGGAATGAACGAGTTCGTGCCGAGCTCGAGCGAGTAGCCCTCGGCGCTGCCGCCCGGGAATTCCTTGCCGTCGACGCTGCCTTTGAAGTCGATCACCACGACGTCGCCGGTCTCGGCCGCGCGCTCGACCGCCTCGCTCTTGCGCTGCTGTTTGGCCACGCGCTCGAGCGCCTCCTGGACCTCCGCCTCCGGCACTTCCGGCCGCAGCCGCTCGAGCTTGAGCTCGGCGAAGTCCATGGGCTGGATTTCTGGCAGCACCTCGACCGCCAGCTTGAATTCGAGATCGGTGCCCTCGTTGAAGGCGACGATCTCGACCTTGGGCTGCAGCGCGGGCCGCAGGTTCTGCTCGCGCAAGGCCTCGCCCGAGGTGTCGTTGACGGCGCGCTCAAGCACCTCGCCCATGACGGCCGAGCCGTAGCGCTTCTTCAGCACGGTCATCGGGACCTTGCCGGGGCGAAAGCCCGGCAGCCGCACGGAGCGGCCGATCTCGGTGAGCCGGCTGGTGATGCGATGCTCGATGTCGGAGGCGGGAATCACCACCTTGAACTCCCGCTTCAGTCCCTCGGTTGCGGTCTCGGTGATCTGCATGGAAGATAGGCCTGCTTTTCTTTGCGAGTGCGCGCCGGGGCTCCGAGCGCGGCGAAGCTCAGGTTTGGATCGGCTTGGTGCGGGCGGAGGGACTTGAACCCCCACGACTCGCGTCGCTGGAACCTAAATCCAGTGCGTCTACCAATTCCGCCACGCCCGCGACACGCCCCCGATACCCGCGCTCAGGGGGCGGCTTCATAGCACGGGACGAGCGGAGGGGAATAGCCCTTCGGGCCCCGGCTGCCAGGGGGTTAATCCCGGCTCAGGCACGCGCGTGCCACGGCATCCAGGATCGCATCGCTGTCGAGGCCGTAGACCCGGTAGAGATCGGGGATGTCGCCGGATTGGCCGAAGTGCTCGACCCCCAGCGGCTGCACCCGGTGGCGGCTCACGGCGCCGAGCCAGGAGAGCGTCGCCGGATGCCCGTCGAGCACCGTGACGAGCGCGGCGTCGGCGGCGAGCGGCCGCAGCAGGCTCTCGATGGGCGAGCGTGCGCCGGCCCTCTTGGCCCCGAGCCAGTCCTGATGGAGCCGATCGGCGGAGGTCACCACCAGCAGTCCGGCGCCGGGGATGTCCTCGAGGATATCCCGATGAGCCGTGATGGCTTCGGGAACCACGGCGCCCTGGCAGACGATGGCCAGCTCGGCACCCGGCGATGGCGGCGCGAGCCAATAGCCGCCCGAGACGATCGCGTGATGAAGCTCCGGCGTCATCGCCCGCTTCGGCTGGTCCACGGGCCGCGTGGAGAGGCGCAGGTAGACGGCGCCGCCCTCGGGCGCCTGCATGTACTCGAAGCCCCAGCGCATCAGCACGGCGAGCTCGTCCACGAAGGTCGGC
This sequence comes from Allostellaceae bacterium, assembly GCA_035604335.1. Lineage (GTDB taxonomy): Bacteria > Pseudomonadota > Alphaproteobacteria > ATCC43930 > CGMCC-115725 > DASZHJ01. Next base: position 20,166 of record DATNIT010000015.1, read on the forward strand.
TCGAACGCGGTGAGCCCGTCTTGAGCCAAGCCGATGAGCGGCGTGCCGATCGACTGGTGGGCGCCACCCTCCGGCGCCAGCGTGATGCCCGAGGGCGTCGCCACCAGCATGAAGCGCGCGTTCTGGTAGCAGGCGTAATTGAGGGCATCCAGCCCGCGGGCGATGAAGGGGTCGTAGAGCGTGCCGATCGGCAACAGGCGCGCGCCGAAGATCGGCTCGGCCAGCCCGAGCGCCCCCATCAGGCTGAAGAAGTTGTTCTCGGCGATGCCGAGCTCGATATGCTGGCCGTCGGGCGACATCTGCCAGCGCTGGGCCGAAACCACCTTCTCCTCGCGAAACACGTCGGAGCGCGCGTGACGGTCGAAGAGTCCGCGGCGGTTGACCCAGCCGCCGAGGTTGGTCGAAACCGTCACGTCGGGCGACGATGTCACGATGTGCCGAGCGAGCGCGCTGTCGCCGGCGGCGAGGTCGCTCAGGATCCGGCCGAAGCCTTCCTGGGTCGATTGCCGCTCGGCGGGCGGCACCGGCAGGTTCTCCGGCACCGGCACCGCGGGCGCCTTCAGGCGCCGCGGGCCGCTCGCGGCGAACGGCACGGTCGCGAGAAACGCCTCGATCTCGCCCTGGGAAGCCTCGAGGCCGGCGAACCGGTCCCACTCCGATCCCGCCGCCACTCTCATGCTGCGCTGGAACACCGCCATCTGGCTTTCGTTCATCAGGCCGGCGTGGTTGTCCTTGTGGCCGGCGAAAGGCAGGCCGAAGCCCTTGATCGTATAGGCGATGAAGCAGGTGGGCTGGTCGTCCTCGATGGCGTGGAAGGCCTCGAGAACGGAGCTCATGTCGTGACCCGCGAGGTTGGTCATCGCCTCGTGCAGGCCGCGGTCATCGTGCCCGGCGAGGAACGCGCGGATACCCGGGAGATGGCCGAGATCGCCGGTGAGATGCTTCCGCCAACCCTCGCCGCCCTTGTAGACGAGCGCCGAGTAGAGCGAGTTCGGGCAGGCGTCGATCCAATGGCGCAGCGCCTCGCCGTCGGGCCCCGCGAATGCGCGCTCCAGCTTCTTGCCGTATTTGAGCGTCACCACGCGCCAGCCCATGTTCTGGAAGAGCTGGTCGATGTGGGAATAGAGCCGGTCGCTGACGACGGCATCGAGGCTCTGCCGGTTGTAATCGATCACCCACCAGAGGTTCCGCACATCGTGCTTCCAGCCCTCGAGCAGCGCCTCGAAGATGTTACCCTCGTCGAGCTCGGCGTCTCCCACCACGGCGACCATGCGTCCCGGCGGAGTGCTTGTATCCGCGAGGCCCTTGAGCCGCACGTAGTCCTGCACAAGCGCCGCGAAGCTCGTGAGCGCCACGCCCAAGCCCACGGAGCCCGTGGAGAAATCGACGTCGTCGGTATCCTTGGTGCGCGACGGATAGGACTGCGCACCGCCGAGCGCGCGAAAATTCTGGAGCTTGTCAAGGCTCTGCTGGCCCAGCATGTACTGGATCGCGTGGAAGACCGGGCTCGCATGCGGCTTCACCGCGACGCGGTCCTGCGGCCGCAGCACGTCGAAATAGAGCGCGGTCATGAGGGTCGCGACCGACGCGCTCGAGGCCTGGTGCCCGCCGACCTTGAGCCCGTCTCGGTTCGGACGAATGTGGTTCGCGTGGTGGATCGTCCAGGACGAGAGCCACAGCACCTTGCGCTCGAGTTCCATCAGCAGCCGCTGCCGGTCGGCGGCGCGGAGTGGGTTGGGCAACGCCGTTACGGCGCGTCCCGCCTTCGACGGAGCCATGCCTGGTGTTCCTCCTGAGCGAGACTGTGCGGTCAAACGCGGCGATTGGGAAGAGCCTCGCTCAGGGCTCGCCGATCAATCGCCGCGGACACGCACGCGAGGGAGCACGTCCGGATTCACCACGTTGATCGGCCTCCCCGCGGCGTAGGCCGCGATCTGGTCGAAGATGTCGGAGAACTGGATCTCGTACTCGTCGCGCGAGACATAGCCGATATGCGGCGTCGCCACGACGTTCTCCATCCGCAGCAGCGGGTGGTCGAGATCGCGGAGCGGCTCCTGCTCGAAGACGTCGACGGCCGCCATGCCGGGCCGGCCCGCGCGCAGCGCCGCCACCAGCGCGCCGGGCTCGACGAGCGGCGCCCGGCTCGTGTTCACCAACAGCGCCGTCGGCTTCATGCGCGCGAGATCGGCGGATGTCACGATGCCCCGCGTGGCATCGACGAGGCGCATGTGCAACGAGATCACGTCGCAGGTCTCGAAGAATCCGGCCTTGCTGGCCGCGGTCGCATAGCCGTCGGCGCGCGCCTTGGCCATGGTTTGCTCGCGCGCCCAGACCAGCACGGGCATGCCGAACGCCTTACCATAGCCGGCCACCACGCTGCCGATCCGGCCATAACCGAAGATGCCGAGCGTCTTGTCGCGCAGCGAGCTACCGACGCCGATCTGCCACTTTCCCGCCTTGAGCGCCGCCATCTGCTGCGGAATCTGGCGCATCGCCGCGAGCACCAGCCCCCAGGTGAGCTCCGCCGCCGCGTATGAGGGCGTACCCGGATGCTGGCTCGACGACACGATGACGCCGAGCCGCGTGCAGGCCTCGATGTCGATATGCGGATAGACGCTGCGCTGACTGATGAGACGCAGCTTCGGCAGGCGCTCGAGGAGCGGCGCCTGGATCTGCGTGCGCTCGCGGATCAGCACGAGCGCCTCGGTGTCGCGCAGCCGCTCGGCCAGCGCATCCACGTCCTGGACATGGTCGTTCGAGATCGTGACCTCGTGCCCGCTCAGTTTCTCGAAACAGCGCAGCGTGCGAATGGTGTCGAAGTAGTCGTCGAGGACGGAGATCTTCACCGGCGGACTATTGGGCCGCGATGCTCGGCGCCAGCGTCTCACCCACCTCGGTCTTCGCCTGAAGCGCCGCTCGCCCCCGGGCGCTCAGCACGACGGGCGAGCGATCCGTCAGACGCCCGCCGCCGGTCTCGAACTCGATCTGGCTCTCGCTGAGGGCATCTTCCCAGGCGCAGGTAGTCGGACAGGTGCTACGCCAGGCTTGCCTCGCCTCCGCATAGGTCCGCGGGCGACTGTCGACCCAGGCAAGGAATTGCAGCGTCAGCAGGCTCACGGAATGGGGCATGGGCCTCCCCTCCATCGACGGTCGCAACGCTGCTGATTATAGAGAGCGACGAAGCGCGCGGCCACGAGTGCGAGATCAGACGACGCGCTCGCAATAAGCTTCGCAGAAGGCGCGCAGCGCCAGGATGCGCATGCCGCCCTCGAGGCGGCCAGAGTCCGCATGATCGAAGGCGACGTTGAAACGGACGTGCGGAATGCCGACGGGATCGGCGCAGAGCGTCAACACGGTCGCGGTCTCGGCAACGCGGTCGCGCCGCGGCCGCCGATAGCTATCACCCGGCTTCAGCTCGGGGAGCTGATCCTGCACGGCTGGACGGCGAAAGAATGACAGTGACATGGAAGTCTTGCCCAAGGCCGACCCTGACCCAGAGCCTGCCTCCGGCATCCCCAACGCTTGGTTAACAAACCAGCCCTTGCCGCGATTATTGCAAGGCAATTTATATAAATATGAGGGGTTCCTCACCTGGAACGGGAGGTATCCCGGAGTCGAGCGAGGGAGGTTCAGAGTCCACCGCGATGCCGTCCGAGCGATCGCCTGAGCTATCCGGCAACGGTTCATTAAGCGCTGCGATAGCACTATTGCGTGTGTGCCGCGGTCCGATCGCGGGCACCTCCTGCGCGAGAGGGTCTAAATGCGGAAGACGCCGGTAAAGCACGATCAGCATGATAAACATGCCCCGCTAGATATCGTTGACCCACACTCGAGGTTCTATCTTGGCGTGGTCGGAGCTGCCGGGGAGACCGGGGCACTTCTTGGCGGACCACCAGGCGCACTCATCGGGGCCGGAATTGGGCTCGCGGGCTGCGCGGTTCATTACGTCTCTGAACGAAGGAAGCCGCAGGGCGGTTCTGACGGCCAGCCCTGAGAAAAGCTAAGATACAAGCACCAGCGCGAGAATTATATCGCCCCTACCTCGTTCGAGAGACATCCCTGAGCCGTGCGAGGCTCTTGACCGCGCCGGCGGCGGCGACGCGGGCCTCGCCCGTATAGGCCTCGTGATTGGCCTCCACTTCCGCGAGCCGGTAGAGGTAGTTGACCATGATCCCCGCGGATTGCTGGAGCCCTTTGAGCGAATGGTCGGCGAGCCAGTTCAAGCGCTCGACGCGGGCACCGTTGGTGAGATGAAAGTGCTCCACCAGATCGAGCGCACGGCCCTGCGAGCCTTTCTCGGTCAATAGAAAGCGCGCGCAGAGCCGCATGAGGGGCGCCTGCATGACGTCCCCGCACTCCCGGTCTTCGTGCCAGCCGGCCTCCGCGAGCAGGCCCGCCAGTCCCCCCGCGCCTTTGTCGCCCGGCAGCGCGGCAATTGCCTCTCGCTCTGCCGGGAGCAGCAGCTCGGCCTCCTCCTTGGCAAGGCGTGCGTCGAGCCAGGCGCGAAAGCCCGGGACAGGCGAGAGCGTGGCGAAGGTCTTGAGATGCGGCAGCTCGGCCGCGAGATCGTCGGCGACCCGCTTGATCAGAAAGTCTCCGAAGCTGATCCCGGCGAGGCCGCGCTGGCAGTTCGAGATCGAGTAAAAGACCGCGGTATCGGCGTCGCGCGGATCGGCCACAGGCGCGCTCTCGTCAAGCAGTGCCTGAATGCTGCCGGAGATGCCCTTCACCAGCGCGACCTCGACGAAGATCAGCGGCTCCTCCGGCATGCGGGGATGGAAGAAGGCGAAGCAGCGGCGGTCGGCTTCCAGCCGGTGCTTGAGATCGGCCCAGGAGCGGATCTCGTGCACGGCCTCGTATGCCGTCAGCTTCTCCAGGAGCGAGGCCGGCGAATTCCAGGTGATGCGCTTGAGCTCGAGGAAACCGATATCGAACCAGCTGCGCAGCAGCGCCCTGAGATCGCGCTCGAGGCCGGCGAGCGCACGGTCGCCGCGCGCGAGCGCCATCAGCTCGGCGCGCATGTCGACCAGGAACTTGACGCCTTCCGGAAGCGCGTTGAACTGAGTGAGCAGGCGTCGGCGCGGCGCCTCCAGCGCGGTGCGCAGCGCCTCCTCGGAGGCTTCCCTTTCCCGGTGGGCGCTCGCGTCGAGAAAACCCTTCGCCGCTTGCGAGATCGCCTCGCGGTCGACATCGAACTCGTCGGCGAGCAGACGAAGGAAGCGCTTTCGCCCATCCGCGTTGAGCCCGAGGTAGGTCCGTCCGAGCTCCGCCGCCCGCACCCGCGCCGCCACCTCGCCGCCCCGGCCGTCGAGGCACGCGCGCAGCTGCTCGCGCACCCGCTCCATGTCGTCGCTCGTGAGCTCCGGCCGCGTGGACGCGTTCGCACCGCGCGTCTGGCCCGCGATGTCGCGCCAGGCCGCGCGCAAGCGGCCGATGGTGCGGTCCACCACCGTGTCGAAGAAACCGACGCTGCTTCGCTCGCTCATGGAGACTCCCGATAGAGGCGATCGGTGACAGTCGCAAGTAGGCCGCTCTCGGCCGCGAGCCCTTTCAGTCCGCGCAACACGCCCGGCAGTACCGCGAGCAGATCCTCGGCAACGAGGCCGGGCCCCACGGCTTGGCCGGCCTCGCCGTGCAACCAGACCGCGGCGGCAGCGGCGGCGAAGGCGTCCATGCCCTGGGCGAGCAGCCCCGTGATCATGCCCGCCAGCACGTCCCCGGTGCCGCCGCTCGCAAGGTCGGCCGGCGCATTGGCATTGACGATGGCGCGGCCGTCCGGTGCCGCGATCACCGTATCGGGTCCCTTGAGCACCACCACCGCGCGGCTCGCTGCCGCCGCGGCGCGAGAGCGCGCGAGCTTGTCGCCCGTCAGCGAGAATATGCGCGCGAACTCGCCCTCATGCGGCGTCAGTACGGTCGGGCCGGCGATGGCACCGAGCAACGCCGCGGGCGCGTCCGAGAACACGGTCAAGGCGTCGGCATCCAACACGACCGCTCGGCGCGTGGCGAGGGCGGCCAGCACGGTCTCTCGCAGCGCCAGGGTGGTGCCGCCGCCCGGACCCAGCAGGATGACGTTTCGTCTGACATCGTCGAGCAGCGCTCTGAAATCCTCGATGCCGCCGATCCCGCGTACGATCACGCTGGTGAGCGCGCCGGCGTAGACCGGCCAGACAGCATGGGGCGCGGCGAGCGTCACCAGACCGGCACCCATGCGGCCGGCCGCACGCGCGGCCAGTCTCGCCGCTCCCGTCATGTGCTCGCCGCCCGCCACCAGCGCATGACCGCGCCGGTACTTGTGGTCCTCGAGCTTGGGCCAGGGATAGCGATCGAGCCAGAGCACCGGGCCATTCTCGTGCGTCGCGGGGGCGATCTCATCGAGCGCCGCCGCGGGAATGCCGATATCGGCCACCACCGTCGCGCCGCAGAGGCGGCGTCCCGGCAGCAGCAGATGCCCCGGCTTCTTGCGAAAGAAGGTCACGGTGAGGTCGGCGGCCGCCGCGACGCCGCGCACCGCGCCCGTGGCGCCGTCGACGCCGCTGGGCACGTCGATCGCGACCACGGGAATCCCGCGTGCCGCCACGGCCGTCAGCATTTCGGCGGCGGCGCCCGTTACGGGGCGCGCGAGGCCCGCGCCGAAGATCGCGTCGACCGCGAGCTCGGCATCCCCGATTTCCGTCGGCGACAGCGCCGCAATGGCGCCGGTCCAGCGCGCGGCATGATGAGCCGCGGCGCCCTTGAGCGATGCGCGCTCCCCCGCGAGCGCCGCCCGGACCGGCCAACCCGCCTCGCGCAGACTGCGCGCGACCACGAAACCGTCGCCGCCGTTATTGCCGGGCCCGCACGCGACCAGCGTCTTGCGGGGCGACCAGCGCGCGACGATGGCCGCGGCCACCGCCTCGCCCGCCGCCGCCATGAGCACGTCCGTGCCGCGGCCCGAGGCGACCGCGAAAGCATCGGCGCGCGACATCTCCTCGGGCGAGAGCAGCGCCAGCGTATCGGGATCCGAGGCGGGGGAACGGCCGGCCATGCCAATACTGTAGCCGGCCCGGTCGGCGCCCGCGACTAGCGAGCGCCGGAGGTCGGCATCGGTCCCTCGAAGCTCACCGCGGCCCCGGACTCGGCCCGGTCTAGGGTGGCGGGCACTTCTGGACCTTCGGGTCGCACTTGGCGTTCTTGTCGCCACCCTGCTTCGGAGGCGGTGGCGGTGGCGGCTTAGGAGCATTGGTCTGCCCCTTGTTCACATTTGTCTGCCCGCCGCCAGCGGGTTGCCCGCTGCCAGCACCTGCTGCCGGGGTGAAAGTCTTGGCTCCGGTCGCTTTGTTTCCGGAATTGGTGTTCGCGTTCGTATTGGTGTTCGTGCCGGTTCCTGGGCCGGTTGTCGGCGTGTTGGGTCCGGCCGCGCCCGTCGCTTTGTTGCCGGTCGCGTTCGTGTTCGTATTGGTGTTCGTGCCGGTTCCTGGGCCGGTGGTCGGCGTGAACCGGTTGTTGGGCCCGGGCGCGCCCGTCCCCTTGTTGCCGGTCCCAGCGCCCGTGTTCGTGTTGGTGTTGGCGTTGGTGTTCGTGCCGGTTCCCGGGCCCGTCGTCGGCGCGAACCGATTGTTGGGCCCGGGCGCGCCCGTCCCTTTGTTGCCGGTCGCGGCACCAGTACCCGTGTTGGGATTGGGATTGGGATTGGGATTGGTCCCAGCGCCCGCGCCAGCTGCCGGCGTAAACTTGTTGGTCGGCCCGGCTCCCGTGCTGCCGGTTCCCTTAGCACCGGTGCCGGTGCCGGTGCCGGTGCCAGCACCCGCATTCGTGTTTGTATTGGTCCCGGTACCGGCGCCCGCTGCCGGAGCAAACCGGTTGTTCGGTCCGGGCGTGCCTGTGCTTCCGGTTCCTTTGTTTCCGGTCCCCGTGCCGGCGGCGCCGGTTCCAGTCCCGGCGCCAGTCGCCGGCGTGAATTTGGGACCCGGCGCTGAGCCGCCGGGCGTGGGGTTAGTATTTGTCAGCGGCTTGATGAGCGTGGCCGGCAAGGGCTTTGCCTCGACCTTCGGGCCGGGTGCGCGGGCATGGCGCTGATCATTGGCAACATTGCCCCCGAGCGCTTTCACGACAGTGGGGCCGGCGCCCACGGTGGCCGAGGTGGGCTTGACCGCGGGCTGGTTGCTGACCGTCGCCGTGTTGAGCGCGTTCGGCGGCAGCTTGACCGCGGCGTTTGCGATGCGGCTGGAACCCGACATCGCTTCGGGCCGCACTACGGTCGCCGCCGACGCGTTCGCGAACCGCCCGGCATTCCCGTCGCCTCTAAAGGTATTGATGTTGTTGATCGTGATGCTGTTCACGTTGGTCACATTGGTGACGTTGACGCGGCGAATGTAGCTGATGCTGCCGCCGTAGGGCGGCACGTAGACCTCCCGGGGCCCGAGCGGGACCCAGCCCACCACCGGACCGACGCCGATGCTGACGGCGAGACCGCTGCCGCCGACGAAGGCGACCAGCGCCGGCGCATAGACCGGCCGCTCGACCACCTCTCCGGGTATCCATCCCCAGCGGCCGCGGATTTCCGCCCAGCGGCCGTAATGGAACGGCGCGAAGCCCCAGGGCGCGTCGTCGATCCAGGTCCAACCCCAGGGCGGCACGAAGCCCCAATGCCCATAGCGGTAAGGCGCCCAACCCGCCTGCACCGGCGGATACCAAACCGCGCCATAGTCCGGCGCGCGATCCCAATTGCCTTGTCCCCCGAGATCGTCGACGCCGGGCATGTCGGGCGAGACATAGTTGGGTACCTGGGCGACCTGCGCCTCCTGCTGATCGCTCCAGGCGTCGATGTCCTGCGGCGGCGCCTGCTGCTGGCCGTTGTTGATCGTCATGCCGGAATTGTCGCCGACCAGCTGAGCCTGACCCTGCAAAACGGTGACACCACCAGGCGCGCCATTGGCACCGGCATCGACGTGGAAGCTTCCGGCCGAGGTGAGCGCCACGGTACCGGAGGGAGTCGCGATCTGGTAGGTCTCGTCGGGATCGAGGCGGCGCAGGCGGAAATTGATCGATCCCTGCGGGACGTTGATCTGAATCACCTGATCGTTGAATTGCTGGACATCGACTTCGGTCGAGCCGTCGAGCCGCACCACGCCGTGCCCCAGCTGCAGGCTCGCGCGCGCGCCCGGCTCGGTCCAGAACGAGAGGCCCTCGGTGACGGGATAGTTGACGGCCGCGGGCTCCCACTGATCCTCGTCGACGGTGTGGAACGAGACGGTCCCGGAGATGTAGCTGAGCCGTCCGACCCGCGCCGGCGGATCGGTGCCGTCGCTCGGCTGTTGCGCGTCGCCCGGCATGGGCGGCGGCCCCGCCTGACCAACTGCGGGCAGCGCCGGGAGCGCTAGCACCAGAGCGAGGATGCACGTGGGCACGACCCTGCGACCCACGCAAAGGGCGCCCCAGAGACCGTCGGCGACTTGTCGCATCATAAGGTGGTCCTCGTTGATCCGCGTCAAAGCGACGCGCGGGAGAGTACAGGGGTGCACAATCGCTCGCTAGACCGGGTGTGTGGAGGCTCGGAAAACACCCAGGCCCGGCCGCAGGCGTATTGGCGTTGCCCCGCGGAGCAACGGAGCAATGCGGGCGCTCGGACAACGAAACGCGGCTTAGAGAAAGTCCATGGGGACGCCGACCAACCCCAGAATGGTCACGCGCGGACGCGCTGGGCGGGAAACACGATTGTCGCGAGCGTGCCCTTGCCCTCTTCGCTCTCGAGCTGGAGCGTTCCGCCGTGCAATTCGATCAGCGACTTGACCAACGGAAGCCCGAGCCCGGTGCCCTCGTAGCGCCGCGTGAGCGAGCTGTCGACCTGGCTGAAGGGCGCGAGCGCACGGGGGATGTTCTCGCGCGCGATGCCGATGCCGGTATCATCGACGGTAACCGCGAGCGAGCCGTCGCTTCGCAGCGCGGCGCCGACCGCGACCCGACCGCCCTGGCGCGTGAACTTCACGGCGTTGGAGAGCAGGTTCAGCAGGATCTGCTTGACGGCGCGCTCGTCGGCGAGGAGGCGTGGCATGGCTTCGCGCTCGATTCCGTTCACCAGGCTTACGCCGCTGTTCTGCGCGCGCCCGCGCACCAGTCGCAGCGACGACTCCGCGGCGTCGTGGAGATCGATCGGGCTCTCGGATAGCTCGCGCCGCCCGGCCTCGATCTTCGAGAGGTCGAGAATGTCGCTGATGATCGAGAGCAAGTGAATGCCGCTCGCGTGAATGTCGTGTGCGTACTCGACATAGCGGGTAGCGCCGATCGGCCCGAACAGCTCGCCGGCCACGATTTCGGAGAAGCCGATGATGGCATTGAGCGGCGTGCGGAGCTCATGGCTCATGTTTGCGAGGAATTCGCTCTTGGTCCGGTTGGCCAGCTCGGCTTGCTCCTTGGCGGCGAGGAGCTCGTCCTCCTCCTTCTTGCGGGAGGTGATGTCGATGATCTGCGTCAGCATTTGCACCGTCCGGCCGCTCGCGTCCCGGATGGCGCCGACGCGGGTGAGCGCGTGCACGCAGTGGCCATCTTTGGCGATATATCTCTTTTCGGTTTCGACACTGTCGATCTCGCCGGCGAGCAGCCGCTCGTTCCGCTCCTCGCCCGCCTTGCGGTAGCTCGGGTGGGTGAGATCGAGGAAGCTCCGGCCCTTCAGCTCGCCTTCGGTATAACCGAACAGCTGGCAGAGCGCCGGATTTACGCGCTGGTAGCGCCCCTCGATATCGATGATTGCCATGCCGATGGGCGCCACGTCGAAGGCAACGCGGAATTGCTCCTCGCTCTTGCGCACGGCGTCCTCGCGCTCCTTGTGCGCGGTAACATCGCTTAAGATCGCGATGGTAGAGCCATCACGTGTGTGCTGCTCGGTGATCTGCACCCACTGGCCGTTGCGGTGCCGCATTTCGAAGTTGCCGACGGGGTGGCGATGGTAAGCAAGGCGCTTGGCGATCCACGCCTCCTCGTCCTCGAGCGCATCAGAGACCGCGGCCGCATCGACCCGGGCCCGAAGGTGCGCCTCGAAGGTCCGCCCCAACACCACGTGGTCTCCGGCGAGGGGCTCGAACATCTCCCGATAGCGCGTATTGCAGAGGATCAGCCGGTCCATCTGGTCGAAAAGAGCGAAGGCCCAAGGGCTGCTTTCGATGGCATCCACGAGCTGCCGCTCGACGGCGCGGGCTCGGAGCGCGCTCTCGATCTCGGCGGTGACCTCCATGCCGGTCCCTCGGTAGCCGAGAAAGCGCCCGTCGGAGGCAAAGATCGGCCGGCCGCTCACCTTTACCCATTGCTGCGCGCCATCGCTGCGCCGCAAGCGATAGACGAAATCCCGAAATGCCTCGCGCCGCGCCAGGGCCGCGAGATGGGCCTCTCGAGCGCCGTGCTCGAGCGTGTGCTCGATCATCTCCCCGCGGCACCGCCCGATGGAGGGATGCGAGGCGGTGCCGCTTCCGGCGCCGCCGGAGAAATGCGTAAAGCGATGCGCTGCATTCGTTTCCCAGAGCCAGCTGGACGCCATCTCCGCGAACTCGCGGTAACGCTCCTCGCTCAGGGCACGCGCCGCGGATGCCGCTTCGCGCTGCGCGATTGCGCGATGGACGGAATGGCAGACGATCCATATGAGCGCGCTCGCTAGCGCCGCCGTCGTGGCGAAGGCCACGGTTTCTCTCCCGGTCACGTGAGGGCCTGGCCGGGAAACGGCGGCATAAATGCCGGCAGCCACGAGGGAGAGCGCGAGCGATACCCCGGACAATAGGAAGGCGCTACGCCGCCACGACGCCGATGTCGAGGTCAGCAGGGCCAAAAAAGGGCGCAACGGGGGCGGCGCGATCTCAAGCGGCGCCAAGCGCTCAGACGACTCCGACGGCAACAGTCAACCTCCCGCTCGACGGGGCTCAACACATTCATCACAAATAGTAAATGAGGGTGGTGTAGCCGCGGTTAACGCGGATTGGTTAGAGCGGCCGCCCCACCACTCCTTGACGCTCTCGCCCAGGCAGGTTAGGACCTCGCGTCCCGGTGGCGAGCGTAGCTCAGTTGGTTAGAGCGCCAGATTGTGATTCTGGATGTCGCCGGTTCGAGCCCGGTCGCTCGCCCCAATCCCCTGCAAGCCCAAGAGATAAGCCATCATGACAACGATGGCCTACCCTAATCAGGTGTCTTGCAGGGTTCTATTATCGCTTTGACTTGCACGCAACCGTGGCATTCCGGCAACGCGCATGGCCGGAGGAAAGCCCCTCCCCGGCCGCTATCGTTTCGCAACCTCCATGGGCGGTTGCTTGGTAGATTGCGCCCCGGGATCACGCTGGCCGAGCGCTAACCCGTCTTATTCGTGACGCTTCGAGATTTTGAGCGACGGAGGTAGCAGCAAGCCGCGATTTATCGGATGATTCTGTTGCGATGCAGTTTCATGCGAGCGATCACGGAGCGCCACACCCGCCATGGACGAAGATACTCTGCT
>DATNIT010000016.1:0-2866 GCA_035604335.1 Allostellaceae bacterium
CGGCTGGTCAGCCTCACCCCCGGCATGGCCGTGACGGTCGAGGTCAAGACGGGGTCGCGCCGGATCATCAGTTACCTGCTCTCCCCCCTCTTGCGCTACGGCCACGAGAGCCTGCACGAGCGGTGATGGCCGGGCGGCCCGAGCCGTCGTCCCGGCGAAATTTCCGGGCCATCGATCCTAATCGTTAAGTTCCGAGCCTTCCGCCGACAAATAAACACGCGCGCGGCGTAAACCACGCACGAAGCTTCGACCGTGGTCGCCACAAAACAAATTTAACTATACTAAGACGGCTGTTGGTAACCAACGAAACTTGTATTTTAACTTTAGAGATTGCTTGAATTTTAGACTTATTTGGCCTAGCTTTTATTGACCTGCCGATAGAAGCAGCCTTTGCCTCTGTCGGGTTAGGCGAGGAAGAATGGCGATGCAGGGCGAATTTCGACGCCGGTTGAAGGGGCACAGCCGCTTGGCTGGGCTTTTCGGCGTTCTCGCTCTCGCCAGCGCTTTGGCGGGGGTCGAGCCGGCGCAGGCATCCCTCGTCTCCTATTCCGCCGCGGGCGGGAGCGTGACCGGGCTCGCCAGCGACCCCGCCGGCGCGTATAGCTTGACCATCAGCCCCTATTCCGGGTCTTTCACCAACAGCGGAAACGCCACCTATGAATTGGGCGCTTTCTCCTTTGATGCCGGGAGCGGGTCGCCATCGGGCCTGACGGTGGATCTCAGCGTCACCGAGGCCATAACCATCGGCGCGCTCACCGAGCCGCTGACCATACCCTTCACGATCACCATCGGCGCCGGAACCGAAAAGCTTCAGTTCCAACAGAATCCGATCAGCCAGTACGTTTATTTCTATTTCCAGGACGAGCTCGTCGAAGTGAACTCGGTCTCGTTCAAACCCTCGACCGTTAACTCGGGCGACACGGTGACCGGGACCGCGCTGATCCACATTGGCGTCGGACCCAATACGCAGCCGCCCTCGATTCGGGCGCAGGATCCGCCGGATCCGCTCGATCCCGCCTCGGTTCCGGAGCCGAGCGCGCTTTCCGTCCTGCTCGCGGGCCTCATTGGCCTGGGCATGATAAGGCGCCGCCGGTCGGCCTAGCCACCCACAAACAAGCTTTCCCGAGTCGCGCGGGCCGCCGGCAGCTCGGCCGAGATTTTCCGCGAGCGCTCAGACAATCAATTTGAAATAATCCGCGCTAGGATAGTGTTTCCTTTTAGGCGCAGATGAGCCTCGAGATCACCGCGGTCGCCACGCCAACACGCCTTTCGACCGAGCCCGCGGGGCACGATCGCGAGCAACGCAATCGAGAATTCCTCAGATCATGGCGAATTTGACGCATCTCGAGCGTTTGGAAGCCGAAAGCATCCACATCATGCGGGAGGTGGTCGCCGCCTGCGAGAAGCCGGTCATGCTCTATTCGATCGGCAAGGACAGCGCTGTCATGCTGCATTTGGCGGTGAAGGCGTTCTATCCGGCGACCCCGCCCTTTCCGCTGCTCCATGTCGACACCACCTGGAAGTTCCGGGAAATGATCGCGTTTCGCGATCGGACGGCGAAGGCGCTCGGCATGGATTTGCTGATTCACGTCAACCAGGAGGGAATCGCGGCGGGCGTCAATCCGATCACTCATGGCTCGGCGATCCATACCGACGTGATGAAGACCCAGGCGCTGAAGCAGGCGCTCGACAAATGGGGCTTCGATGCCGCCTTCGGCGGCGCCCGCCGCGACGAGGAAAAGAGCCGGGCGAAAGAGCGGATCTTCTCCTTCCGCAGCGCGCAGCATCGCTGGGATCCTCGGCAGCAGCGGCCCGAGCTCTGGCGCCTCTATAACACTCGCAAGCATCGCGGCGAGAGCTTCCGCGTCTTTCCGCTGTCGAACTGGACGGAGCTCGACGTCTGGCAATACATCTATCTCGAGAACATCCCGGTGGTTCCGCTCTACTTCGCCAAGGAGCGGCCGGTCGTGGAGCGCGACGGCATGCTCATCATGGTCGATGACGACCGTCTGCCGATGAATCCCGGCGAGCGGCCGGAATTGCGCAAGGTGCGCTTTCGCACGCTCGGCTGCTATCCCCTCACCGGCGCCATCGAGAGCGCGGCGGACACGCCGGCGGCCGTCGTCGAGGAAATGCTGGCGACGACGCTCTCGGAGCGGCAAGGCCGCGTCATCGACCACGATGCGGCCGCCTCGATGGAACGGAAGAAGCAAGAGGGCTATTTCTGATGTCGCTTGTCTCGGAGCCGGCGGGCGCCAGCGTCGAGCGCTATCTCAAAGCGCTCGGGCAAAAGAGCCTGCTGCGCTTCATTACCTGCGGCAGCGTCGATGACGGCAAGAGCACGCTCATCGGGCGGCTGCTCTATGACTCCAAGCTGATCTTCGATGACCAGCTCGCCGCGTTGCGCGCGGATTCGAAGAAGCTCGGCACGCAGAACGGCGCGCTCGACTTCGCCCTTCTGGTCGATGGCCTCGCCGCCGAGCGCGAACAGGGCATCACCATCGACGTCGCCTATCGCTACTTCGCCACGGACAAGCGCAAGTTCATCGTCGCGGATACGCCGGGGCACGAGCAATACACGCGCAACATGGTGACGGGTGCCTCGACCGCCGATGCCGCGATCGTCCTCGTCGACGCGCGAAACGGGATCCTGACCCAGACTCGGCGGCACAGCTATCTGCTCTCGCTGATCGGCATCAGGCACGCTGTCCTCGCCGTCAACAAGATGGATCTAGTCGGGTTCTCGCGCGAGGTCTTCGAGGCGATCGCGGCGGAGTATCGCGCCTTCGCCGGCCGCATCGGATTGCACGGGATCGCCGCGATTCCGCTGTCGGCATTGAAGGGCGACAACGTGACCGCGCCGTCG
>DATNIT010000017.1:0-8504 GCA_035604335.1 Allostellaceae bacterium
CTTGGCGCGCTCGACGTAGGATCCGTCGGTGGTGTTGACCACGATGCGCGTGCCGACCCCGATGTGCGGCGGGATCATCACGCGCCGGCCGTTGTCGAGCTTGCCGGGCTTGTAGGAGGAGGACGCGGTCTGGCCGCGCACCACCGCGTCAGCCTCCACCACGGTCATCGTCACGGTCTGCGGGAGGGTCACCGACATCGGCGTGCCCTCGTAGAGCTGCACGGTCACCATCATGTTGTCCTTGAGGAAGTCCGCGGGCTCGCCGATCAGCGCGCGGTCGACCATCACCTGCTCGTAGCTCTCGGTGTCCATGAAGGTCGCGTGGTCGCCCTCGATGAACAGGAATTGCATCTCCTTCTCGTCGAGCTGCACGCGCTCCACCGTCTCCTGGGTGCGGTAGCGCTCGTTGGACTTGGTGCCGGTCTTGAGGTCGCGCATCTCGACCTGCGCGAAGGCACCGCCCTTGCCCGGCTGGATCAGCTCGCGCTTGAGCACGATCCAAAGCTTGCCTGAATGCTCGAGCACGTTGCCAGGCTTGATGTCGATAGCGTTGATCTTCATGGTTTACTCTTGGGAAAACAGGGCGCCGCCGCCGCGGGCGCGTGCTTCCTACCAGCTTGGCCGCGCCGAGGGCAAGGGGGCTTGGCAAATCCGAGGCCGTCGGCAGAGTGTCATCGCGTTGCCCATAGGCTCGCGCTCTCGTTACGCGTTGGGAGATTCCTCATGATCCGCTTCCGCCCCGCCGCCATCGCCGCGAGCGCGCTCGCCATGGCCGCGATGAGCGGGGCTGCGTCCGGTGCCGATGCGCAGTCCCTGCCCAAGACGCCGATCCAGCACCTCATCGTGGTGATCGGCGAGAACATGAGCTTCGACAACCTCTACGGCACCTACGAGCCGCCGGCGGGCCAGACGGTCGCGAATTTGCTCTCGAAGGGCATCGTCAATGCCGATGGATCGCCCGGGCCGAATTTCGCGCTGGCGGCGCAGCACACGGGCGAGGCGCGCGAGCGCTATCTGGTGACGCCCACGTGGACCGGCGCGTATGAGAGCCTGCCGCGCCCTGGCACCACCTATGCGCTGGGGCAGCCGCAGTTCACGGCGGATCCGCGCTTTCCCGCGAACCTTCCGAACGGTCCCTATCCCATCACCCGCTACGCCGACTGGAGCGCCGCGGTGGGCGATCCCGTGCATCGCTTTTTCCAGATGTGGCAGCAGGTCGACGGTGGCCTGAACAATCTCTTCGTCTGGGTCGACGAGACCTCGGGCGAGGGCTCGAAGAAACGCGACGATCCCAAGTCCGGCACCAACCAGGGCGGCGTCGCCATGGGCTTCTACAACATGGCCAAAGGCGACGCGGCCACCTTCCGCGAGCTGGCGAGGACTTACGCGGTCGCCGACAATTATCATCAGCCCGTGATGGGCGGCACCGGTGCCAACTACATCGCGCTCAGCACCGGCGATGCCGCGCCTTACCTGACCGACGGCAAGCTCGCCACGCCGCCCGCCAATCAGATCGAGAACCCCGATCCGCGGCCCGGCACCAACAACTGGTACACGCAGTCCGGCTACAAGTCGGGCTCCTACGTCGCCTGCGCCGATCTTAGCCAGCCCGGCGTCAAGGCGATCCGCGACTACCTGGCGTCGCTCCCCTATAAGACCTTCAACGACGGCAACTGCGCGCCCGGCGCCTATTACCTCGTGAACAACTACGGCACCGGCTTCAATTTCGCGGGCGAGCGCAAGCCGCTGGGGCCCGATCAGTACACGCTGCCGCCGCAGGTGGCGCCGACCATCGGCGAGGCGCTGGCGGCGAAAGGCGTGAGCTGGAAGTGGTACCAGGGCGGGCGCACCGCCGACGGCATCGCGAAGGAGCTCTACTGCGACATCTGCGATCCCTTCACGCACTCGATCGCGATCATGACCGGCCCGCTCAAGGCAAATCTCGTCAGCCTCGCCGAGCTCGACCGCGATCTCGCGAGCAATCAGAGCATGCCCGCGGTTTCGTTCATCACACCGCCCAATCCGGAGTCCGGCCATCCCGCCTATTCCGATGCCGCGCGCTACGAGGCCTTCATCCGGGATCTCGTGGCGAAGGTGCAGGCGCATCCCGACATCTGGAACAACACCGCGATCCTCGTCACCACCGACGAGGGCGGCGGGTACTACGATTCCGGCCACATCCAGATCCTGGATTTCTTCGGCGATGGCACGCGGATTCCGTTCCTGGCGATCTCGCGCTTCGCCAAGCCTGGCTTCGTCGACCACACCTATTACGACCACGCCTCCGTCTTGAAGTTCATCGAGACGAATTGGGGACTGGCGCCGCTCTCGCCGAGGAGCCGCGATAATCTGCCGAACCCGGTGATGTCGGGTGCCGATCCCTACGTGCCGCAGAACCGGCCCGCGGTCGGCGATCTCACCAACCTGTTCCAGTTCTGAGACGATGCTCGGCCGTCCGCTTCCTCGCTGCGTCCATTGCCGTCGTCGCCGGGCTTGTCCCGGCCATCCACGTGTTCTTCGCCCGGAAAAGACAACGTGGATGCGCGGGACAAGCCCGCGCATGACGTGTGTGGGGAGTGGTTGCCGCGAGCAAGCCGGACCTGATCCGGTGCGGCGATGAGCGGATCGCCCGACGGCTGGTGGCGGCCCGACCGGTTCGACCGCAAGCGCGAGTTCCTGGCGGCGCGCGGCCGGATCACCGCGGCGGTACGGGGTTTTTTCGCGGCGCGCGATTTCGTCGAGGTCGAGACGCCCGCGCTGCAGGTGAGCCCCGGCATGGAGCCGCATCTGATGGCGTTCGAGACCGCTCTCGACGAGCCCGGCGAGGGGAAGCGCGCGCGCTATCTCCACACCTCGCCGGAATTCGCCATGAAGAAGCTGCTGGTGGCCGGCATCCCGCGGCTCTTCCAGCTCGCGCGCGTGTTCCGCAACGGCGAGCGCGGCGCCACCCATCATCCCGAATTCACCATGCTCGAGTGGTACCGCGCGCACGCCTCCTACCGAGATCTCATGGATGATTGCGAGACGCTGCTCAGGGACGCGCTGACGGCGGCGGGCGGCGCGGCGTTCCGCTGGCAGGGACGCGGCGCCGATCCCACGAGCCCCTGGCAGCGGATCAGCGTCGCCGAGGCGTTCGAGCGCTGGTGCGGCATCGACCTGCTGGCGACCGCGCCTGATCCCGCGAGCCCCAGTTTCGAGCGGCTCGCCGCCGCGGCACGGCCGCTCGGCATCGAGCCGCATCCCGGCGACGATTGGGAAGACCTGTTCTTCCGGATCTTCCTGGCGCGCATCGAGCCGGAGCTCGGCGTCGGAGCGCCGACCATCCTCTACGACTATCCGATCTCGATGGCGGCGCTGGCGCGGCCGAAGCCGGAGGATGCGCGGCTCGCCGAGCGCTTCGAGGTCTATGTCTGCGGCCTCGAGCTCGCGAACGCCTTCGGCGAGCTCACCGACGCCGCGCAGCAGCGCCGGCGCTTCCAGCAGGACCAAGCGAAAAAGCAGGCGCGCTACGGCTTCTCTTATCCGATCGACGAGGATTTCCTGGCAGCGCTCGTCCAGGGCATGCCGCCCTCGGCGGGTATCGCACTGGGCTTCGATCGGCTGGTCATGCTCGCGACCGGCGCGGAGGACATCGAGAATGTGCTTTGGGCGCCGGTCGTTTAGCGCGTACCGGTTGCAACACGCGCCTCCGTAAATACACGTACGAAGCGCTACCGTTAAGCTAAATACAACCAATCTGGCGTCATCATGATCGCACACCCGCAGACCACGCCGATCGGGACCGATCATGACCAGCTTGCCGATCTCGCTTTCGCCACCCTCCGCTGCCTGCCCATCCGCCGCGCCCGCCAGCGTGCTGGTGGTCGACGATGACGTCATGGTCCTGCAGGCGCTGGAGATGCTGCTGGAGGAGCACGGTTTCCAAGTGCATACCGCGGTCGACGGCATCCACGGGCTGCGGCAATACCGCCGGCACCGTCCCGACGTCGTGCTGACCGATATCATCATGCCGGAGAAGGAGGGCATCGCCCTGATCCGGGACCTGCGCCACGAATTCCCGAGCGCGAAGATCGTCGCCATGTCGGGCGGCGGCCGGATCGGCAACTCGGACTACGTCACCATCGCCATGGCGCTCGGAGCCAATGTCGGTCTCCACAAGCCGTTCGACGACGACGAGCTCGTCGATACGCTCCGGATGCTGCTCGGCCGGGCGAAAGCGGGGGCCCAGGCCTCGGCCGCCTGAGTCAGGTCCATTTGATCTCGGCGGGATCGATCGGCAGTTTCCGGATCCGCTTTCCCGTCGCCGCGAAGATCGCGTTGCAGAGCGCCGGGACCACCGGCGGCAGCGCCGGCTCGCCCAGGCCCGTCGGCGGGTGGTCGGTGGTCAGGAAATGCACCTCCACCGGCGGCGCTTGATCGATCCGCAGCGGCAGAATCGCATCGAAATTCGCCTCCACCACCCGGCCGCCCTCGATGGTGATCGCCTGGCCCAGCGCCTCGCCGATGCCGTCGAGCGCCGCGCCCTGGACCTGATTCTCGGCGTTGAGCGGATTGATGATCTGGCTGCCGGCGTCGCCGGCGACCCAGATCTTGTCCACTTTGACCGAGCCGGACCGCGCCACCGTCGCTTGCACGACCTCGGCGAAATAGCCGAGATGGCTGAAGTAGAAGGCGACGCCCTGGGCCGTTCCCTTCGGCAGCGCCCGCTTGCCCCAGCTCGATTTCTCGGCGACCAGCTCCAGCACGCCGCGCATGCGGCCCGTGTCGAAGGCGCGGAGCGGGTTCTTGGGATCGGCGGAGCCGGGCAGGACGCGCGTCTCCGGGCCGAGAAGAGCAAGGCGGAACGCCAGCGGGTCTTGCCCCGCCGCATGAGCGAGCTCGTCGATGAAGCTCTGGAAGACGAAGGCGAGCGCGTTCGATCGCGGCGCGCGCAGCGGGCCGGTCGGCACGCTCAGCGGCAGCATCGACAGGCCGTAGTCGAGGTGCTCCACCAGCCCCGCGGGGAACTCGCTCGAATCCATCCCCGCGGAATCCGCGATCCGGTCGCCGTTGCCGAAGGTCACGAAGTGGTCGCTGAAGGCGACGAGCTTGCCCGCGGCGTCGAGCCCGCCCTTGAAGAAGTGAAATCCGGCGGGCCGGTAGAAATCGTGCCGCACGTCGTCCTGGCGGTTCCACAGCAGCTTCACCGGCGCGCCGACGGTCTTGGCGATCCACGCGGCCTCCGCCATGAAATCGCTGAGCAGGCGCCGGCCGAAGCCGCCCCCGCACCGCGTCATGTGCACGATGACGTCGCTCTCGGCGATGCCCAAGGTGGACGCCACCAGCTTGGCGCCGGGCGCGGGATTCTGCGTGGGAGCCCAGAGCTCCGCCTTGCCATCGTGCACCTGCGCCGTGCAGTTCTGCGGCTCGAGGGTCATGTGGGGGAGGAAGGGATAGGAATAGGCGGCCTCCACCACGTGGGCCGCGCCCGCGAGCGCCGATTTCGCATCGCCGTCGGCGCGCAGCGACTTCGCCGGCGCCTGTTTGCCGAGCGCTGCCGCGCCGGCGGCAAAACCGCCGCTGCTCTGGGCCGCGCCCGGCCCTTCGTCCCAGGCGACTTCGAGGCTCTCTCGCGCCTTGTTGGCCGTCCACCATGTCTCCGCCACGATGGCGACGCCATCGACGAGGCCTTTGGGATCCGCGCCGCCCTTGACGACGAACGCGTCACGCACGCCCGGCAGCGCCTTGATCGCGTCGATGTTGGCGCGGACGAGCTTGCCGCCGAATACCGGACATTTCTCCAAGACGGCATAGAGCATGCCGGGAACGGCGACGTCGATGCCGAAGAGCGGCTTCCCCGTCACGATGGAGGGATTGTCGACGCTGCGCAGGGACCGCCTCACGATCTTGAAGTCGCGGGGGTCCTTGAGTTTGACGGTGTTGAGGTCGGGCGCCGGAAGGGTCGCGGCCTTGGTGGCGAGCGCGCCGTAGGTCAAGCTCCGGCCGCTGAGCGTGTGATAGACGGTCCCGGACGACGTCCGGCACTCGCTCTCCGGCACGCTCCAGGTCTCCGCGGCCGCGGCGACCAGCATCTGCCGGCCCGCGGCGCCGACGCGGCGGAGCGGGTCCCAGTTGAGCGGCGTCGCCATGCTGCCGCCGGCGAACTGCCGGCCGTACTTGGCGGCATCCAGCATCGCTTGCTCGATCCGCACGCTGTCCCAATCGACGTCCAGTTCCTCCGCGATCAGCATCGGCAGCATCGTCTTGATGCCCTGACCGATCTCGGGGTTCTTCGCCATGATGGTGACGATGCCGTCCGGCGCGATGCGCACGAACGCGGGCGTCGAGGCGGCCGCGAGCGCCGCCCGGGCCGCCGCCGGAAGAGCGGCCTGCAGAAGCAAACCGCCGCCGGCAAGCGCGCTGACCTTGAGAAAGGCGCGGCGCGAGGGAGAGCCGCGGCGCGCGGCGGGATGGTCGGAGAGGAGATGCCGGGTCTGCATGATCAGAGCGCTCCCGCGTCGGCGGTGTTCATGCCCGCGGCCTTCTTGATCGCGGTCCGGATGCGCGTGTAGGTGGCGCAGCGGCAGACGTTTCCGGTCATGGCCGCGTCGATGTCCTGATCGGTCGGCCGCGCCGTTTTCGCCAGCAGCGCCGTCGCCGACATGATCTGACCGGCCTGGCAATATCCGCATTGCGGGACGTCGACCTCGAGCCAGGCGGCTTGCACCCGCTTGCCGACCGGCGTCGCGCCGATACCCTCGATCGTCGTGACCGCGGTCGGTCCCACGCTCGAGACCGGCGTCTGGCAAGAGCGGACGGCTTCGCCGTCGAGATGTACCGTGCAGGCGCCGCACAGGCCCGTGCCGCAGCCGAATTTGCTGCCCTTGAGATCGAGCACGTCGCGCAGCACCCAGAGCAGCGGCATGTCCCCGTCCACGTCGACGGTCCGCTTCACGCCGTTTACCTCTATCGTGTACGTCATCCCGTCACCTCGTCGGCAAGCGCGCCAAAGCGTGGGTTCATTCGAAGCACGAACCCAACATAGTCTTCCCGCCGAGCTTTGGCGGTTCAAGTAAGTGTTATCGGCCTTGTAGGCCCGGCATTCCTGACATGCTCGCCGTCCGGCTCCCAAGGAAGGCTCGGTCCGCAACCGCTCGTGCGACGGAATGCCGCTGTGCTAGGAAGTGGCGGGTGTGGCGTGCGCATTTCTTGATCAGCGATCATGACGTCGGGCTTTTTCCCCCTTTCGGTTACCTTCCGCCGGAGAGTCGTCTCGATTCTCCTGGCCGTCGCGATCTTCGCGCTGCTCGCTTGGCTCGTGGCGCTCGCCGAGCATCGTCCGGTCGAGGAATTCTACGTGCAAAGCCTGCGCGGCCGGTGGCTGCGGAGCATGCACCCGCTGGGCTCGGTGCTCATCTACGCCGGCGTCGTCACCGCGATCTATCTGGCGGCGACTCATGTCTCTCATCTGATTCTTGGCCGCTGGAACGAACTGCCGACGACCTACCGACGGATGCCGGTCGTCATCCCGTTGTTCATCGGCTTCTCGATCGTCGGCATCGTCGCCATGCGGATCGTGCATTTCATCGGCGCCGAGACGTTGTTCCATCTGATGGCCGGCACCTATCATCGTCCGGTGCTGCGGCACATGGTGCTGCTTTTCGTGGACATGAATGGATCGACCGCGGTGGCCGAGCGCCTCGGGCCCTTGGAGACGAGATCGCTGATCGGCAAATTCCTGTTCGATATCTCCAAGCCGATCATCGATCACGACGGTGAAATCTACGTCTACAAGGGCGACGGGTTGATCGCGCTCTGGACGTGGAGCAAGGCGATCCGGGCGAACGCGGTCTTGCGCGCTGTCGACGCGATGTTCGCGGCGGTGGCGCGGGAAACCGTCGAGTATCAGCGGCGTTTCGGGGTCGTGCCGGGCTTCCGGGTCGGCATCCACGGCGGCAGTGTGGTGGTGAGCGAGCAGGGCGACACGAAACGATCGATCGGCATTTACGGCGACACCATCAACGTCGCCGCCCGCATGGAGGATGCGGCGAAGACGCATGGCGTTGCCTGCGTGATATCGGACGCCGTTGCCCAGGCGCTTGATCGTGACAACGACCAGCTCTTGCCGATCGGAACCGAAGCGATCGAGGGCATCTCCGCGCCGATCGGCATCCTAGAGTATCGTCCGGTCACTGAGTGTGGTCAGCGGTTCGCGCATAATTGCAAGCAGTAGGCCGTAGAAAGATGGAAATTGGTTCACATGACCGACATGCAGCTACCCAGATCAATCGCCGTTCCACGGCCGATCCCGGTCTTACTGAGCGTCATCGCCGGCTACGTCGACAGCTGCACCTATCTCGGCCTGTTCGGCGTATTCGTTGCGCAGGCGACAGGGAGCTTCGTCATCGCAGGGACGGAAATCGTCAAGAGCGAGCCAGGAGCGCTCGCAAAAATGCTTGCCATTCCATCGTTCTTTCTCGCGGGGATGGTGGTAACGGTGCTCGTCCGTCCGTTGCGAGAGCGCC
>DATNIT010000018.1:0-7159 GCA_035604335.1 Allostellaceae bacterium
CTGCTTCGCCATCGCCTCGCCGATCTCCTTGCGGCCGTGCCCGACATTGACGACGTAGAGGCCCGATAGCCCATCGAGGAACGCGCGTCCGTGGGCGTCGTAGAGCGTCGAGCCCTCGCCGCGAACGATGACGTGCAGCCCGTCACGCTCGGCAAGATCGAGCCAGCGCGCCGTATGGATCCAGACACGATCGAGCGCCTGCCGCTCGATCCGTGCGAGCTCACGAGCCTTTAGTTCGTCTGCCATGCGATCCTCCTCAGAGCTGTTGCTGTCCACCCAGGACCAGCCGATCCGAGACCGTCCGTGACATTGACAGCAAGATCGATGTTGGGCATACCATGTGGTATACCACGAGGTCTCGATGAGCGCTCGTTCAAAATTTCTGCAAGCGCGCCGTCGTATACAGTCTAGACCTGCTCCGCACCGATCTTGTTGCTCGAAGGTCACGGGTTTCTGTGGGATCGCTGCGCAAGGAATTTCCTGATGTCGGCGCGAGGATCTGTGGAAGTTGTCCAGGGGTCCGGTTTGAAGCGCCTAGTCGCCGTGGCGCATCCGAGCCGCGGCTGGAGCTGGGCTGGACGGAGTCTAGCGGGGAATGGACAGGGCAATTGGCCGCGTGCGAATCGAGCGCCCGGCGCCGCCGGCGTGCTGAGCCTTAAGAACGTGCACGGAGCCGTTCCTCGAGCGTCGCACGTGTCGCTGCGCGACCTTCGCGGCACGCTCGGCGTCGTGCGCGAGCACCGCGGCGACGAGCGCCCGGTGCTCTCTGCGGGTCGTCGACCAGGTGTCGAACCAGAGGACGTCGATCCAGGTCAACAGACGCACGCGGTCGTAGATCTGATAGAGCGCGTCGGCGATCAGCGCGTTGCCGCTCTCGCGGGCGATCACCTCATGGATGCGCAGCCCGAGGTTCACCTCCTCGCGAAGCTCGTCCATGCTGAGCTTCTTCTTTTGCTCGAAGCGTGCGAGCTGGCGCATGATGTCGCGGAGGTCCCGGGCGCCGGTCTCGCCGATCCGGCGCGCTGCGAGACGGCTCGCCTGCACCTCCAAGATCTCGCGGAATTCGTAGAGCTCCTCCAAGAGCGCGGGATCGAATTCGGTGGCGAAATAGCCGAGGCCCGGCTTGCTGACCGCGAGACCATCGCGCTCGAGACGCCCCAAGGCCTCACGGAGCGGTGTCCGGCTCACCTGGACGCGCCGCGCGAGCTCCCGCTCGCTCAGGCGCTCGCCGGGCTTGACCTCGCCCGATAGGATCATGGACCGGAGCGCATCATACGCGATCTGGCTCAGCGGCCTCGAGCCGTCGCCGGTGCCGTTCATGGTGGAGCGCCCCATGGCTTTTCGTAGGGTGCCGATGGAAGCGGTGTCAAGTGTAGTGGCCTCGTCATGAACGAGGCCGCGGTCCAGCCCCGCGCAGCGCCGGCGGCCACGGCCTCGGCGATGCCATCCTCGCAGTGGGCCGCGGCCGCGCCGCCCGGGCCGCCGCTCGAGCGGCTCGCGGGCTCGCTCAGCACCGAGGTCGCCGTGATCGGTGCGGGATACACCGGGCTCTCGACCGCGCTCCATCTCGCGTCCGCCGGTATCGAATGTACCGTGATCGACCGCCACGAGCCCGGATGGGGTGCGTCCGGCCGCAACGGCGGGCAGGTGCTGCCGGGACTGCGGCTGCAGCGCGTGGAGCTCCAGCGGGTTTTCGGCAGCGACGTAGGCAACCGGACCTACGAGACAGTCGAGACCGCAGCGGATTTCCTGTTCGGGCTGGTGGAGCGCCACGGCATCGACTGCGACCTCGTCAAGGGCGGCAGCATCAGGCTTGCGCACACGGAGCGGGGGATGGCGCTGCTTCGTCAGAACCATGCCGTGCTCGTCTCTGAAGGCGTTCGCTCGCGATTGCTGGACGCGGACGCGGTGGCTCGCGAGGTCGGAACTCGCGCCTATGTCGGCGGCCGCTTCGATCCGAGGAGCGGCACGCTCCATCCCCTGAAATATGCCCGCGGCCTTGCGAGCGCGGCGCTCGGCGCCGGCGCCACCCTCTACCGTGACTCGCCGGCGACGGCGCTGCGGCGCGACGGCGCGCGCTGGCGCGTGACGACGGAGGTCGGCGAGATCCTCGCCTCCAAGGTGGTGATCGCGACCAACGGCTACACGGACCATCTCTGGCCCGGGCTTGCTGAGACCATGTTGCCGCTCAATAGCTTCCAGGTCGCGACGGCGCCGCTCACGGAAGCGCAGCAAGCTGCGATATTGCCGGGCGGGGCGTGCTTCTCCGACACGCGCCGGCTCATCCTCTATGCGCAGCGCACGCGGGATCATAGGCTCGTTCTCGGAGGTCGGGCGTCGTTCACCCTCGCCGACCGTGCCGCCGACTACGACGTGCTGCGACGTGTCTTGACCGGGCTCTTTCCGCAGCTTCGCGACACGCCGATCGAGTATCGCTGGGTCGGGCGATTGGCGTTGACACGGGATTTCCTCCCTCACCTTCACGCGCCCGCGCCCGGGCTCCTGATCGCCGTGGGCTTCAATGGCAAAGGCGTGGCGATGACCACCTTGATGGGCAACATCCTCGCCGACCACATCCGCGCGCCCGCCGACCCTCCGGCCTACCCGGTCACGGATGTCAGGCCGATTCCCTTCCACGCCTTCAGGCAGCCGGCGCTGCACCTCGCGATGTACTACCAGACCCTCATGGACAGGCTTGGTCGATGAGCGCGTCCGGCACCAACCCCGCGAGCTCCAACGTCACCAGGCTCGCCGTGGCGCGGCCGGATGCGGCACCGGCCGCCAGAGCCGAGACGGCGACCGTCGCGGTCGACTGCCAGAGCATCACCAAGACCTTCGGCGCCGGCGCGGTGCGCGCCCTCGATGGCGTCTCGCTCGCCATCCGCTCGAACGAGTTTTTCACGCTGCTGGGGCCGAGCGGCTGCGGGAAGACCACCCTGCTCCGGCTCATCGCGGGGTTTGAGATCCAGGACGCCGGAACCATCCTGCTCGACGGCCGACCGCTGGACGGCTTGCCGCCCTACCGGCGGCCGGTGAATACCGTGTTCCAAAGCTACGCCGTCTTTCCGCACCTCAACGTTGCGGAGAACGTCGCCTTCGGGCTCGAGATGAAGCGCCGGCCGCGCGCCGAGATCGACGCGCGGGTCAAGGAGATGCTCGGCCTGGTGAAGCTCGAGGGCCTGGAATCCCGCAAGCCCGCGCAGCTCTCGGGCGGTCAGCAGCAGCGCGTCGCGCTCGCGCGGGCACTCGCCAACAAGCCGCGGGTGCTTCTGCTCGACGAGCCGCTCTCGGCCCTCGATCTCAAGCTGCGGACGGAGATGCAGCTCGAGCTCAAGCGGCTGCAGCATGAGGTCGGTATCACATTCGTCTTCGTGACTCACGACCAGCACGAGGCGCTCACCATGTCGGACCGCATCGCGGTGATGCGGGCGGGGCACATCCTGCAGGTCGGCACGCCCGAGGAGATCTACGAGCACCCGAGCGCGCGCTTCGTGGCCGATTTCATCGGCGAGACCAATCTCCTCGATGCCACGCGCATCGGCACCGCCCGGTTCCGCCTCGCGTCCGGCGTCGAGCTCGAGACCGCTGAGCCGGGCCCGCCCCATTCCAATGTGACGCTGGTCATCCGGCCAGAGCGCGCGCTCCTGGCGCCGATCGGCGGCTCGGCGCTGCCAGCGCGAGTCGAGCAGGTCGTCTACATCGGCAGCGACACGATCTACCTGGTCGTGCTCGAGGGAGGCCTGCGGTTCCGGATCCGAGAGCAGAACCGCGACGGTCCGAGGTCGCGGGCCCGCGCGGGCGACGCGGTCGGCATTGTCCTGCCGCCGGCCGCGATCCGGGTGCTCGCGCAATGATGGCGAGCCTCCGACGCTCGGGCCTGTTGGCGCCGTCGGTGCTGACCATTGGCGCGCTCCTGATCCTTCCCCTCGGGCTCATGGCCTACGTCTCGACCTTGGAGCGCGGGCCGACCGGCGGCGTGATCTGGAGCCAGCATACCACCGACGCCTACGTGCAATTCCTGTTCGAGCGCGATCTGACGGATCGGCTTGTCGTCAATACCGACTACCTGCACATCTTCGGCCGCTCGATCGTCGTGGCCGCGATCACCACTGCGATCACGCTGATCGTGGCGTTCCCGATGGCGCTCTGGATGGCCTTCCAGCCGCCGCGGCGGCGGCTGTTGCTGGTCTTCATCGTGACCGTCCCGTTCTGGACCAACATCCTCGTGCGCAACTACGCCTGGATCCTGCTGCTCCGGAACGATGGCGTCATCGATTGGGTGCTGGGTCGACTTGGCCTCACCGGCGAGCACATCAACGTGCTCTATACGCCGCTCGCGACCACGATCGGCCTCACCTACTCGTTCCTGCCCTACATGGTGCTGCCGATCTACGTGAGTCTCGAAAAGCTCGATCGGCGGCTGATAGAGGCCGCCTTCGACCTCGGCGCCAATCGCTGGCTCGCCTTCCGGCGGGTGATCCTGCCGCTCTCCATGCCGGGCGTGGTGGGCGGCGCGATCCTGGTGTTCGTGCCCGGCCTCGGCGCCTTCATCAGCCCGGAGCTCCTGGGCGGCGCCAAGTCCATGATGATCGGTAGCCTGATCCAGCAGCAGTTCGGCCAGTCGCGGAACTGGCCGTTCGGCGCGGCGCTGTCTTTCGTGCTGCTGGTCCTCGTGCTGCTGGCGCTCTCTGCGCATGCCGCGCGCTATCGACGCGAGCCCAAGCCATGACGGACGCCACGCTCACGCGGAGCTTCACGCTCCGCCGCTTCGAGCTCTGGCGCTTCCCCGGCACGCGGGCGGTCGCGATCGCGGCGCTCCTCTATCTTTATGTGCCGATCGTGGCGCTGGTGATCCTCTCGTTCAGCGCGGGCGATTCCTCGCTCGCGCGCTGGCAGGGGTTCAGCGTCCATTGGTACGCCGACGTGCTCGCGAATTCCGACATGCTGCGCGCGATCCGGAACTCGCTGCTGGTCGCCAGCGTCGCCACCACCACGGGCACTGTCATCGCAACGATGGCGGCGCTCGCGACCTCGGGCCCTCGCTTCCGCCTGCAAACGGGATTCGAGGCGATGATCGGCCTGCCGCTCATCGTGCCCGACATCGTCGCGGGCATCGCGACGCTGCTCTTCTTCGTGATGATCGGCGTGCCGCTCGGCATCGTCAGCATCATGCTGGCGCACACGGTGTTCGCCATTCCGTTCGCCTACCTGCCGATCCGGGCGCGGCTCCAGGGCCTCGATCCCGCGCTCGCCGAGGCGGCGGCCGATCTCTATGCAACGCCCTGGCAGGGCTTCCGACGCATCGTGCTGCCGCTGATCTGGCCCGGCATCGCCGCGGGCGCGATGCTCGCCTTCATCAGCTCCTTGGGCGACGTCGTCGTCAGCTATTTCGTCTCGGGACCGGGCGCCACCACGCTACCCGTCTACGTCTTCAGCATGGTCCGCATGGGCGTGACGCCCGCTGTCAATGCCATCTCGACGCTGCTCATGCTGGCGTCGATCGCGTTGCTCACCGTTTCGTACCTGCTCGGCCGCCGTTTCCAGTGACGGCCGGGCCTTAACCAAGGGGAGGTGTGTCTGATGAGACGTCTCGCTATCGCGATCGCCGCCGCGGCGGCGCTGTCGGTTCCCGGGCTCGGCGTGCCCGTGTCGGCCGCCGAGGAGAAGGAACTGCTGCTCTTCAACTGGTCGAACTACATGTCGCCCGATCTCCTCAAGCGCTTCGAGGCGGAGACCGGGATCAAGGTGACGCTCGACACCTACGACACCAACGAGTCCATGCTCGCGAAGCTCCAGGCAGGGGGCGCCGGTTATGACGTTGTGGTGCCGACCGGCCCGACGCTGCAGCAGATGATCAGCGACGGCCTCGTCCTCAAGGTCGATGCCGGCACCTTCTCGAACTACAAGAACGTCAAGAAGCCGTTCGACAACCCGGGCTTCGATCCCGGTCGCGCCTACTCGGTGCCGTACATGTGGGGCACCACGGGTCTGGTCTACGACAGCGCGAAAGTTGCGGGCGGCAAGATCGACGACACCTGGAAGGAGCTCTTCGAGCCGAGGCCCGACTTCGTCGGCAAGATCGGCATGCTCAAGGATATGGGCGAGGTGATCACCGCCGCGGAATATTATCTCGGCCTGGAACAGTGCACCGAGAAGGCCGAGGACGGGCAAAAGATCCTTGAGCTCCTGGAGAAGCAGAAGCCGGCGGTGAAAGTCTACAACGCCGAGGGCACCGTCGATCGCGTGGCGAGCGGCGACGTGACGATGGAGCACATGTGGAACGGCTCGTTCCACCGCGCGCACGCGAAGCTACCGACTATCGTCTACGTCTATCCGCGCGAGGGGCTCAATCTCTGGGGCGACAATCTCGCGGTGCCCAAGGGCGCCAAGCACATCGAGAACGCCAAGCTGTTCCTGAATTTCATGATGGACCCCAAGAACGCCGCGGAAGCCTCGAACTTCACGGGCTACAACAACGCGATCACGGGCGCGGAGCAGTACCTCAAGGAGGAACTGCGCAACGACGCCGCCTTCAACACACCCGAGGCGATGGTCTCGCGTTTCCGGCCGCTCCAACTGTGCTCCAAGGCCGCGCTCGATCTGCGCGAGCGGATCTGGACCCGGCTGCTGAGGTAGTAGCAATCGGTATTAACGAAGGGCGGGTCAAATGAACCTGTCCTTCGTTCTTACCGCGACAAGGTCAGCTTCGGATCGGCATCGGGCCGGATGCGGCAACATGGCGGCTCCGCCTTGTCTTCGACGCACCTCGCGCCGTAGTGATCCGGCGCGATCACCGGCACGCCAGTTAGTCAGGCTGCCGATACCGCACTAGGTCCGGAATTCATCTGAATTCAGACGTCGGAGCCCTCGCAGGGCAGGGCTGAAAAGTGCCAGATTCGGGACATTCGGCGAACGAAGGATGGTTCGATAAACTAGCCCTTAGCGCTTCTTCGACACGTCCGACTTTGCCTTTCCGCGCTCGGCGACTTCCTTGGCGCGTATCTTCGCGATGCGTTCAATCAACTTCACGGGAACGGGCTGTGAAAGTGGGAGCCGGATATTGCCTTTCTTGACTTCATAAGCTGCAAGGTCGTTCTTGAACGTTGCTAAAATGTGATTGGTCGCGGGGTAGAGTGAATAGTGCTGCTTCCACCCAGCA
>DATNIT010000019.1:0-2528 GCA_035604335.1 Allostellaceae bacterium
GAGGATCGAGAGGAGGGCGGGCGTCAGGTCGACGCGCGCGCCATCCATCGGCACACCGAGATGCAGCTCGAACCAGTCGATGCCGGAATCGGCCGCTGTTACGGTCTCAATTTCGGCCTCGATCGCGGCTCCGGTCGCGACGAGGCGCAGAGGAAAATCCTCCGCCACGTCGATCTGCCATCCTGCCGCACGCAAGCGGGGCAGCTTATGCGCCAGGAGTTCGAGCCATTCGTCCTCGTCCACCTCGCCCTCTAGGCTCGGCGTCAGCGTGCGATCCCGTGCGCAATCGGCGGGCAGCCGCCAGCGGTGGAAGGACGTCGCGTCGCGCAATCCCAGATCCTGCAAGCTCGCGAAGGCCGCGTGCTCGGCGCCGCGGTCGCGCAGGATCGCGACAAGCCCGCCCTCCGGCGCCAACAGCTCCGGCCGATCCCTGGCATCGGACGCATCCACCGACACCCTCTCGTAAAGAAACGAGAGGCGGGCCAGATGCACCGCCTGAGTCTTCCGGCCGGGGTCCCAGGAATAAACCGGGAGCAGACGCCGGCTGTGCACGAGGAGACGGGGCACCGGCGGCCCGCCGACCGAGCGCGCGGGAGCCAGCGCTGGTGGCAGCGCACCAGCCGCCGTGCCGCCGAGACGCGGGCCCAATCTAGCGCGCACTTCGGCCGCTTCCTCGCGGTCGAGCGGCGGCGCTGCGAGGAGAGCGGCGGCGAGCCCGTCGGCGAGTCCGGTCGCCAGTGGACCGCAGAGCCCGGAAAAGGGATCGACGTACCAGGGCGGCGCCAGCGCCAAGCCGACGCCTCCGCCCTCGATCGCCAGCGTCGCACGCTGCCGGCCGTCCGCGCCGAGTGTCCAGCCGAGGGTGGCGGAACGGGGTTCTCCGACGGCGAGAACGGGACCCGTTGCCTCCTGCCAGTGGCAGCGGCCGGTCGCGAGCATGAGGCTGAAAACCTCGACCCCAAGCTCGCCCGCAAGCACCTCTCCCATCGTCCGGTCGCTCCAGGAGCCGGCTCGCGCGAGGGCGAGTCGGCGAAAGATCGCGAGGTCCGCTGCGCGCAGGTGTTTCGCAGGTTTGGGGTTGAACGCCGCATCGACGCCATAGCGCTTGACGTCGGGGGAGAGGCTGCCGTCCTTGAGCAGGCGCGCGGTGACGCACGTCACGAGGACGCGCCCGGCGGCGGCGCCCGCTTCAGACACCGAGAGCAGATAGAGCAGCCGGTGACGAATCTCCGGCGGATAGTCGTCGCCCCGTCGCTCCGTGGCCTCCACGCGCTCCAGCCACGCCGTCACCTCCGGAGAGATGCGCCGCTGCGGTGGGCTCGGCGACTGGAGCGCCGGCGCATCGGCGAGAGCCTGGAGCAGCAATGCCGCCGCGTGTTTGCAATCCAGCCCGACGGGACAGTCACAATTCGTGTCAAAGGCGGCACCGCCGCGCTCCCGGTGTGTGACGGAGATCGCGACATTGTATGGAAGGCGCTGGCTACCGCGAACAGTCCCGAAGAGCGTGCGGCCGTTGGCGCTGCGGCCCACCACCCGCGCGCGGCCCTCGCGCTGGTAGGCGCGGCCCTTATCTAAGGCGCTCCGCGAGAAGGCGCAGACGATGTCGTCGATGAGAAACGGAAGCACGGGACTGAGAGCAGGAAATGCGGTGCGCGCGAAAGACACGACAGCATCCTCCTCACGCGAAAGGTAGAGCAAGATCTTTCTAGCTTAAAGCATATCCGGCGATAGCGGTGTAGTTGGCCACTAAAGTGAACGACCCGATCGCCCCTCCGCCGCCCCCAGGGCAGGCGCACATTGCGAGGACGCAGCTATGCCGGACGTGCTTTGCCATTTTGCATAACGTCGATTGGAAGAAACCTATCGGCTTGCCAGGGGCGATGATGATGATCGTTACGTCTGGGGTGGGTGGGCCGTCGGACATGAGCGGGCACCGTATCGCATGTCGCCCCGGCAGCAAGTTCCTTTGGACAGCACTGAAGAACTGTTAGACCGATTACGTTTTTGCAAGCGAGGGCATTTACAATTAGCCGCGCGCTCAGAATGCATTTGAGGGTCTGCCTTTGCTCGGCCGAGCTCGACTTGGTCCGTTGTGGTCGCAATTTGACGCGCGCTCGGGGACTTTTCGTTTGCTCAAGCGCTTCTATTCGAGGTCATTTCGGGTCACCGTCCGTGTTCAGATGTGGCCCCCCTTCCCTAACAGCGGCCTGGCTCGCGTTGCGGTACCAGGTTGCAGCTCGCTCGGGATCACCCCGGATACCTACGACGCCCAGACGCGAGAGGAATTGCGGGTCGAAGGTCCTGGCAACACCACTGGCTGCACGAGCGCTGCCTGACGCTGCGGCTCGCTCATAAAACGAACGCGCCGCGATGATGTCACCTTGCCTGAGGAGCCGATCTCCTCGATCTATCAGTCCCTCAATTTCATTGACCGGCAAT
The DNA here is from genome assembly GCA_035604335.1 of Allostellaceae bacterium. Taxonomy (GTDB): domain Bacteria; phylum Pseudomonadota; class Alphaproteobacteria; order ATCC43930; family CGMCC-115725; genus DASZHJ01. Next base: position 2,440 of record DATNIT010000019.1, read on the forward strand.
GGCAGGCTTGAAGCTTGCGCCGCTGGAGCCGTCGTACCTTCGATCGTCGCAATTTCCTCTGCGGCCTCGCCCTGCTGCGATGGCTCCGG
>DATNIT010000020.1:0-2812 GCA_035604335.1 Allostellaceae bacterium
GCCGCACTGGAGCCGATGGTTCCGCCTCGTCGACACCAGGAATGCCACCGGCACGGCGGTGATGCAGGGACCCGACAAGAAGCCGCTGCTCATTCTTTCGCGCGAGGGCGAGGGACGCGTGGCGCTGCTGTTGTCCGACCAACTCTGGCTGTGGGCGCGCGGCTTCGAAGGCGGCGGCCCGCATCTCGATCTGCTGCGCCGGCTGTCCCATTGGCTGATGAAAGAACCTGATCTCGAGGAGGAAGCGCTGCGCCTCACCGCGAGCGGACATGAACTCCTGGTGCGGCGGCAAACCATGGCCGAGGAGGTCGCCGACGTGACGCTGACCTCGCCCTCGGGAACGACGCGTACCCTCAAGCTTGCGCCGGTCGAGCCGGGCACGTGGCAAGGCAGCGTTCCGGCGAACGAGCTTGGGCTGTGGCGCGCGACCGACGGTAAGCTCAATGCTCTGGTCAGCATCGGTCCGGCGAATCCGCGCGAGTTCGCCGAAGTGACCTCCACCACCGACGTGCTGCAGCCCATCGCCGCGGCAACCGGCGGCGATTCCCGGCGGCTCGATAACGGCAGCGGCGTGAGCGTGCCGCGCATCATCGCGGTGCGCTCCGGCGACACTTACCACGGCGACGACTGGATCGGCCTGAAAATGCGCGACGCCAGCGTCGTCCGCGGCATCGGCGTGCTGCCGGTTTTTGCCGGCCTGTTAGGCCTGCTGCTGCTGCTCGGCAGTCTCGCCGGAACCTGGGCGCGCGAGGGGCGGTAAGCTCGAAAGCTGATTGTCTAGTCTGTTACGCGACGGCCCGCGCGTTGTTGCCGTGCGTCAGCTCGTCGACCTTGCGGACATGGGCGACTTCATGGCGCGCCGCCTCGTTGTGCGTGAACATTTCGAGCGTCTCGGTTTCTTCTTCGCTGACCGGCGTCAAAGCCAGATCGGTATAGGGCTTGATCTTCTGCTCGCGCACGGCGCGTCGGCGCATGCGATCGAGCTCGATCCAACGCTTGGCGAGGCGGGCGTGCTTCGACACGATCTCCCAGAAATATTTCGGATAGAACGCCCAGACCGGCTCGATCGGAAAGCTCGGCCGGCGATCGAGACGATACTTGAGGCGGAAGGCGCCGGCCTGCAGCGGGTGCAGCTTCTCGACCGGGAAGGCAGCGGAAAACGCGAACAACACCGCGAGCAGCCGCGACATGCCCATGCCGGACGCAGCGGCGCGACGCAGGATGGTCATCCTGTGCTCAGGCGTGTAGTAGGCGGCCCAGGCAGCGTGATAGGCCTTCTCCCATTCCTCGCGCGTCATTTTCGGATGGGCCGCGGTGACGTGCTCGAGGTCGTATTTGTTCATGTCGGGGTCCATCCACACCCCTTTTTGCCATAGTACCTTGTGATCCTCGGAGCCGGGCAGCGGCGTCAAATAGAAGAACTCGAGGATGTCGAGCGGCAGCTCCTTCTTGATGATCTCGATATCCTGTCGGATCGACTCCGGCGTGTCGGCCGGAAATCCGAGAATGTAGCCGGCATAGGTGATGATACCGGCCCGCTTCCAGGCCAGCAGCATCTGCCGATATTCGGTGATCTTGTTCTGCCGCTTCTTGGCGGCCAAAAGATTGTCGGGGTTGATATTCTCCAGGCCGATGAACACGCGCGTGACGCCGGCGCGCCGCGCTTTGGCGATAAAGTTCGAGATTTTGTGACAGAGTGTGTCGACTTGGATGATCAGGCGGAGGTCGATCTTGTCCTGCTCGCGAATCTGTATCAGCCGATCGAAGATCGGCTCCCAATCCTTGTTGCGGGCGAAATTATCGTCGGTGATGAAAAAGTGCCGGATGCCGTCGGCCCAGTGGCGCTTGATGAGTTGTCCGATATCGTCCGACGAACGGCGCCGCGATTTGCGGCCTTGCACGTTGATGATGGTGCAGAACGAGCACTGGAATGGACAGCCGCGGCCGGCGTCGAAGCTCGCATGATGGTCAACCACGCGCCGCACCGTGTCGCGCGGCAAATAGGGCGTGGGCGCGGATTCCAGCGACGGCAGATCGCTCATGTAATTATAGATCGGTTTGAGTCTCCGGATTGCGGCATCCTGCAAGATCTGGTCGATCCGCCCGTCCTCGCATTCGCCGGCAAACAGCGTGCAGCCCATGTCGAGCGCTTCCTGCAGCGAAGGCGGGATCTCCGACAGCATCGCCAACACGCCGGATACGTGGAAACCGCCAATCACCACGGGAATGCCGGCTTGACGCAGCGGACGCGCGAGATCGAGCGCGCGGGGAAATTGGTTCGATTGCACGCCGACCAGGCCGACCATGCCAAAACCGTCGTTGTCGCGGAATAGGTCGATGATCTTTTTGACCTTCACGCGCGTGTTGGTCTCGTCGACGGCGCTGATGACGATTTCTATGTCCGCGCCAAGAACACCACGCTGCGCAGCGTCGTCCGCGAGCGAATAAAGATTGGCGAGCGTGTTCGATGGGATCGACGATCGCCACCACTGGATGACATAGCCGTCGTCGTCGTAATGCGACGGTTTGATCAGGACAAGTTGAAAACGCCGCTTGGTCCCCGTCGGTGCGAGCACGGGCATATCCCCCCAACGCCAGAACTTTTTTATCTTCTCACACAACTCAGGGGATGGAAATATGGCTTCCGCTACCGCGCCGCCGGTTGTTGCGGCCAGCGCCACACGTCTCAGTTGGCCAGAAGCAGGCGTGGCGGCTGGCAATTCTGTGCCGGTTCCGCCCTCAAATGCAGAAATTGCCTGCGCTTTTCTAGTTCAGGCCGCAATCCTGCACGTCTTGCTATTCCGCCCGGATC
>DATNIT010000021.1:0-5789 GCA_035604335.1 Allostellaceae bacterium
CACTACCAAAGACAAGTCGTTGCTCGATATCGCAAAGCTGCTCGAGCAGCATGGCATTGGCTGCATCGTCATCGAGGGAGACAACGGCAAGGTCGCGGGCATCGTGTCGGAGCGCGACCTCATGCGGGCGATCGGCCAATCCGGCCCCAAGGTCTTGAAGGAGCCGGTCTCGGACTTCATGACCAAGACGGTGGTCACGGCGCGGGAGGCCGACCCGATCGACCGGCTGATGTCGGAAATGACGACGCACCGGTTTCGCCACATGCCCGTGGTGGAGAGAGGCCGTCTGATCGGCCTCGTCTCCATCGGCGACGTGGTCAAGATGCGGATCGCGGAAGTCGAGATGGAGACGACCGCGACGCGGGAGTACGCAGGCTATTGCCAGGAGGAGGGGTATCATCCGATCCGATTGCCGCAAAGCATGCCGCATACAATGGCCGGTCTTGGCACAAAAGCGGACCAAGTCGAGGGGCGAAGTGACGTCAGCTACTGACCCAAAGCGGACGAAACTGAGATGTCCTTAGAGCGTGTGGTCCCGAGGTATCTAGGTACATCGGGTTGTGATTAGGTTCTCAGCCTCCGTGACAATATTTCGAACGCGCTCCTCGGCGCTGACGACCCTTAGCAGGCGGCCGACACCTTTCCCCGCATAGAGCGCCATAGCCTCAAAGTCTCCGGTCATCGAGCGCAACGGCGAGTCGGTACTAAAGAGATAGATCGGACGCCCCTCTTCATCGCCGATCACTTCTTGTAGACCCGAGTTAGGATCGCCGCGCTCGCCGCGGGTGACGCTGTTGTTCAACACGCGAACCTTGGCACCCGCAGGCCAATTGATATGGAAGTCACAGGTCAGAAGCGTATCGCCCTCATGCGCAGCGATAAGTCGCTGCTTGTGATAGTCGTGGGCAAAGGATTCGTGCGTTGCCAGCAGCGCGGTGCCTATAACGGCGCCTTGCGCTCCCATCGATATAGCCGCCACCAAATCCTTGCCAGTTGCAATGCGGAATGGTCAGCGCGATGCAGCTGCTGATCTGTGCGTCCAGAAGCGCAGGCGCGGTCGCTGCGGGGATCAGATTGACGCCGAAGTTGCCGCAGATCAGCTCACGCACTCGGCGAGCTTCGTCTTCGATGAGTGCTGGCGGCTCGCGCACCATGCCGAGAAAGCCGAAGCCGCCGGCTCTGGTCACCGCCGCCACGAGCTCGGAGCGGGCGACGCCACCCATCCCGGCGAGCACAACAGGATATTGGCAGCCAAGGATTTCACAAACGGGCGTGCGTAACATGTTGTTCATGTCGACCGCAGTATCGAACTTCAATGGTCGAGAGCGAACGTTTCATCGGCCATGCGTTAATCGCTTACGCCCTCTTGCGCCCCATGCCGAGGTCTGGGACGAGATCGTCATCGACGGTGACGTCATGAGCAAAGACTGTTTGCTCCACTTCAAGCGAAATGGCCGTGTGACTGCGGTCGCCTCGATCTATCGCGACCTTGAAAGCCTGGAGGCCGAGGTCATGATGGAACGAACGCTGGCTGGTCACGAAACGACGGACCCATCATAAGGGACCTGCTAGACGGTTCCCGTACCCTGATTTACCCGAAAATATTCCCTGCTTTCACATCCGGCGTCAGGTCCGGGGGTCGGCCTTCGCGCCTGCTCACGAGAACTAACCTGTCCGACTCGGCGCCGACGAAGTTCTCGGGCGTGACGACGGCCTGCGCCCGCTCCTCCCGCCGACGCGCCGCGACTTCCTCTGCGGCATGCACTGACCGCTAAACGCTCGGCGGCCGGCGCCGCTCGTGGAACCACGTGCGGTACTCCGTCATCTTTGCGCGCTGCGCCGACGACGCATGCCGTTTACACGTCGACGCCTCCTCGCTCTTGTCCGGCGCGCCCCACCGCAGCTCGACGCAGTCGTTCGGGTTGTACGACATCTCGAGATCCGCCGCGCGGTCGAGCACGTCTTTGAGCGCAAGCGTCCACGCGGAGCCATCGCTGCGCGTATAAGAAAACTTCCGCGCCGAAAGCTCCGACGCGAGCACGCTCTCCAATTCGGCCTTCACGTCCGCGACGCTCTTCTCCTCCGGCATCGCGTACCGCTCGGGCCGCCGCGCGACGCCATCCGGAAACCCGCGCACCACATCCATCGCGATCAACAGACGCAAATCGCGCGACGGCGTCGCGAAATCTTCCCACGCGCCTGTTGTCTCGAAGATCGACGCGCCGTCGGGCATGTCCGCGTCGCCGCGCCCGCTGTTCTGGAACTTTCGCCCGTTTTCGACCGAGGTCACGCGCGCCTTCACTTGCTCTTCGAGTGCCGTGATCGTCTCCTTCATCGCGCGCAAAGGATCCAGCGGCGCCGGCGAGATCACGTCATCCATCCGATCGTAAAAGTCTTCGATCCCGAGCTGCGACTGAGCGAGCGAATAATCGCCGTACTGCGGGTTCTTCGCGATTTCGGTGTTGGTCAGCCGCCGCAAGACGCTGTTCTTCTCGCGCACGATCGGCCGGAAGCGCTTGAACCCAGGGCTCCCGAGTGTGGCATCCTGCGCGAACAAGAAATTGCCGCGCCAAAAACGCTTTCGCGCGACCGTCCCGTCGGGCTGCGCGTCGACGGCGAGGAGGAGGCCCGCCGCGTCGCCCGACTGCGGTACGCGCCGGACGAGCATTAAAACGTGTCCGTACGGATCGGCGTATACGATCCCCGGGCGCAGTGTCTCCTGCTTGAGCGGCACGGGATAATAATCGGTGTTGTCGTCGCTCGCCGGCGTTCGCCCGTTTCCAGACTGGACCCCGTTGGCGACGGTCGTCCCCAAATAATATCCGAACCCCGGCACAAGCCCTTGCGGTTTCGGCGGAAGTCTGGCCGCTGGAGGCGCGGTTGGCTCGTCGAACATCCCGAACAGGCCGCCGGACGCGGTGTTTTGTTCGGGCGGGGCGGGGGGAGGTTCCTCTTCCTGAATGTTCCACCACTCATAGCATTTCGGCGGCTCGCCGCCGCCGCCGCGCGTGCACTTCGAGTACCCGAACGGCAACCCCATCTTGAAGGCGAAATACGCGCGTAAAAAATACGGAAGGTCGGCGCAGTCGGGGTGAAGGATGAGCCCCATCTGGTCTTCGCCGAGACCCAAATGGTTGAACAGGAAATTGCGCGATTGATCGCGCAGCACTTCATGCAGCGCCGGCCACGACGGTTCCACGTCGAGCGGTGCGTCGAAGAGCTTCTCGATCCATGCAGAATACAAGTTTTCCGTCGCCCGACTCCATGTATTGCGCAAGGGCCAGACGCTCCCTTGAGTCTGGCCCGGCCGCGGCGGCTTGTCTCGGCGCACGGCAATTTCGCGCGTGATCGTGCTGCACTCCGCAGGCGCGCCGTCGCGCGCGAGCTGCGCGTGCCACGTCCCCACGGCCGGCGACGCGACCTCGGCAAACCAGAAATATGGCGGCCCGTCGTGCCGCTCACGCGATTTGGCCGCGACGGTTCCATCGGGCGCAATCAGCGAAAGCTCGCCCTCGAGCGGCTTCTCCGCGGCGAACACGACGCGCAAAGGCGCTCCCTTCCAGGGCGCGATCGGCGAGGACAAGAACGCGAGCTCGGCCGCGTCTTCGCAGCTGCCGAATGGAACTTGGGCCTGCGAGTCCACCGCTGAGAAAAGGAAGACGAAAAATGCACTTGCGATCAGCAACAATGCTGTCACAGCAGCAGCAAACTGGCGTGGGAGAAACAATTGAGCCCCTTCCCCTCCTTGAGGCCAATTAAACAATATTGCGAAAGCTTTGGCTGAATCATGGCAAAATCGATCGCCAGCGATTTGGACGGTGGCGAGTTCGCGCAGGCGCTGCACCAAAGCCGCAATCCGTTGGCTATCGATTGGACGCGTGTTCGCGCCCAAGACCCCGATGGTCGGCAGCTTCGCGCCCTGCTGCGGTGCACGAAAATCAAGTTTGCGTTCTCTCTCCAACTCTCCTCCATGATGGCCATCGATAATCCACGATTGCATGAGAAGGCAGCCGCGGTTCGGGCTAAGCTCAAGCACGTGATCGATCAGCTTTAACCTGCTGGCCGGCGCCCCCCGCGTCCGCTGGCCGGCCTCATGCCGATGCCTCGCTCAAGGGTGATGATTGCCGGCGCTTTGCTGGCGATGTTTGCCACGATTCTCATGGGGAGCGTCCGCGTGAGCGCGGACGAGCCGGCGCCGCCGCAAACAGGTCCCGCAAGCACAAGCGCCGCGGTGGACTCGCCCGACGCCGGCACTGCCGAGAGCCTCGCCTCGGTGAGGGCGGTTGCCTCCGACCAGGTCCTGCTCGACCGCATGATCGGGCAGATGATCATGGTGGGGTTTCCGGGCGAGCACGAGCGGGATGAGGGCGTCGCTCTGGTGCGTGACCAGCTCGCGAGAGGCGAGATCGGCGGGGTCGTGCTATACCCTGAGAACATCCACCGGCCCCGGGAGCTGCGCGATCTCACAGCGTTCCTCGCCAACGCCAATTCGGAGCTTGTGCCCTTAATCGGCGTCGATCAGGAAGGCGGGCTCGTGCAGCGGCTCACGCGGCGCAAGGGCTACATCTACTTTCCGTCCGCGCGCAATGTCGGGCGCAATCTAAAGCTCAAGGAGCAAGACGGCGCGCTCCACCTCTATGAGAGCATGGCGCGGGAGCTCGCGCGCGCCGGCATCAACGTCAATTTCGGGCCCGTGGTGGACCTTGCGGTCAATCCGAAGAACCCGGTGATCGTCGAGCGAAAGCGAAGCTTCGGCGCCGACCCCGCAAACGTCACCGAGTTTGCGCGCGCCTTCATTCTCGCCCATCGCGAGGAGAACATCGTGACGTCGGCGAAACACTTCCCCGGCCACGGCTCGAGCCGGACCGACAGCCATAAGGATCTGCCCGACATCTCCAGGAGCTGGCGCGAGAAGGAGATCGAGCCTTACCGCGCGCTTGCGCGCGAGGGCCTCCTCGACATGGTGATGATGGGGCATCTCTATCACCCGACCTTCAGCGATGGCGCGAACGTGCCCGCATCGCTCTCAGGCCGCGGGGTACGCGCCTTGCGGAGCTGGATCCATTTCGACGGCGTGGTGGTGAGCGACGATCTCGAAATGGGCGCGGTGGCACACGCCTATTCGCTGGAGGAGCGTGTGATCATGGCCGTCAATGCCGGCACCGATCTCCTCGTCTATTCCAATGTGAAGACTCGGGACCCCGAGATCGGCCTGCGCATCCACGCGATCATCGCCGACGCGGTGCGCTCAGGCCGCATCCCCCGCGCGCGCATCGAACAGGCCTATGGCCGCATCATGCTCTTGAAGCGCCGGCTTGCGCAGCATGACATGGCAGGAAAGTGGTGAGGAAGCGGTGCAGCACGCATCTGCAGAGGATGCAGCGACATGAAGGTTGGCGTCCGCCGCGTGCTTAGTATTTCCTTCGCTGTCTCCGGGGCTTTGCAGGCGTGCCTTATCGCACCTGGTAGCTAGAGACGCTTTCGTGCGCCAATCGGCCGTCTCTGCGCGGGCGCGTCTCGTACGGCCGATTTGGCAGTACCACCGTCTCTTGGCCCCCAGCCCTTTTCTTGGTGAGCAGGCGAGCCGACAAACCCGAGACAGGCGTGGGTCATGGTCGTATCCCGCCGAGGGACAGCTTAGAGGAGACAGAGCAGCTCGCGCTGCGCCTTCCAATCGAGGGGCAGGCGGGTGTCTTCCATCAGCCGGTTCGCGGTGAGCTGTGCAGGATGCCTGCCATTGAAGATCGCCGTGACTATATCGGGTGCGAGGAAGGAGAGCCTGATGAGGC
>DATNIT010000022.1:0-20951 GCA_035604335.1 Allostellaceae bacterium
GCCGCGCCGTCCTCGCGCTGACGCCCGCGGGCCGAGCCATCCACCGCGAGATAGTGCCCCACGCGCGGCGCGTCGAGGCACGCCTCCTCGCGGGCCTGACGCCCGCCGAGCGCGCGGGCCTCGATCACCTCATCGGAAAACTCGAGGCGCGGGCCGAAACGCCGTTCGTCACGGAGCGGGACTAAGTCCCAAGTCCCACGCTCGGATCTGGATCGAATACCGGTGGAGGCCGCTACCCAAAGGCGCGGCTCGCGCCCGTAGCGAAATCAGCCGATCGGCGCGGCGTCGACGGGCGCCGCGGACGCCCAGAGCTCGACGTCGGGGTTTTCCGTCGCTTGGGCGGAGCCAGCCGCCTGCAACAGGGCAGAAGCGAGAGCGGCGAAGATCGCGACCCGGCGGATCTGCCGCTTGAGCCGGGCTGCCTGAATGCCGCCCGACCAGAACCACAAGAAGAGACCAAGCAAAGCCAGGAGCGCGGCGCTCAAATGCAGGAAATCCGGCATGTCGTCCTCCTGTGTGGCATCATCTTCGCGACGCTTCGAACAGCATAGTTGCATCGATTTTTAGAGAAATAAAGTTAACGCGAGCGGCGTAACGCAAAAAATCTATTAGAAATCCGTGGGTGCCGCTTTGCCGCGGGCGCGTACTTGGTTAATTCCGCGATCCCGGAGCGGCCGCCGCCGTCCATGTCGCGTCCTGCCTGCGCGGCCGGCGGGCGAGGCGCTGGGCCAACAACCGCCGCGCGCCATCGCTCCGGCCGCAGCCGAGGAGCGCGGCGATCAGCGTGTCCTCGAACACCTCGCGTTGGGCATGGCTGCCCGCGACCCGGGTCAGGTCGGGCATGGCGGCCGTGAGAAGGTCCGCGGCCTCGGCGGCATCGCCGCGCGCGAAGGCGGCGAGGCCGCGGCAGAGCAGCGGCACGACACGGCCCTGCGGCAGCTTGCCCTCGGCCGCACGGCGCTCGAGGTCTGCGATGCGCGCCTCGAGACCGGCGGTGCTCGAGGTCGCCGCCTCCGCCATCGCCGCATGCAGGTCCGCGAAAGCGAGACCGGCGCGGGGGAACCGCCGCGCCACGAGGGCCGTGACCTCTTCCCACGGGAGGGGGCGAGAGCCCGCGCCATAGAGATCGCAGCGCCACAGGAACGACGCCGCATCCGCGAGCGTCGGCATGGGCCCACACCGTGCCACCTCCGGGCGCATCGCCATCCGGTAGCGCGCCATCGCTCGATCGGCCTCGCCGCGATCGAGCTCGAAGAGCGCGAGGTGCCAGTTGAGGTGGCAGTGCAGGATCGCCGCGGGATCGTAATCGGGAAGCCAGTGCTCGAGGTACGCGATGCCCTCGGCGGCCTCGCCCAGCTCGACGCGGGCGTGCGTACGGGCGTGGGCGCCATGGGCGTTGCGCGGATTGAGCGCGAGCGCGCGCTCAAGGATCTTGCCGCCGCCGCGGGGATCGTCGGTCTCGACGCGCGACCAGCCGAGATAGGTCAGGAACCACCAATCCTGGCCCCAGCTGGGCGCCAGGCCCTCGAGCAGCGCGCGCTGCGCCTCGTGGTGGTCGGGCCGGCCGCTGAACGCGATCAGTCCGTAGACGCCGAGGGCCAGCGACAGCACCAGCGCGTCCCGCGGATAGTCGCGCGCCTGCGCCTCGACCGCCGCGAGCGCCCGCGCGGAGTCACCGTTGATCGCGAGCGCCACCGCCTCGCCGTGCCGCCGCTCGCGCTCGGTCGCCGTGGCCACGCAGGCGCCCGCGCGCGCCACCGCCGCCCGCGCCTCCTCGATACGCCCGTAGAGCTGCGCGTTGCGGCCGAGCGCGGCGTGCGCCAACGCGAAATCCGGATCGAGCGCGATCGCCTCGGCAAGCAGCGCTTCCGCGCCGGCGTTGGCGGAGAGGAGTCGATCCACCGCCTCGACGTAGAGCGCCAGCGCCGGTTCCGAGGACGTGGTCACCGGTAGCCCGAATCGGTCTCCCAACACGTCATCCTCCGCGAAACCGTCTAAACCCTAGCACATAGCCCAGCATTCCCCCGCCGCCGCCGCCCTGCTATAAGGCGCGGAGTCGTACCTCGTGCGAGGCAAGCCGTGGCGCGCGCCGCGATCTTCGTTCTGAACGGACCCAACCTCAACATGCTCGGCGTGCGGGAGCCGCAGATCTATGGCAGCGACACGCTCGCGGACATCGAGGCCGCCTGCGCGGAGCGCGCGCGCGAGCTCGGGCTCGAGATCGATTTCCGGCAGTCCAACCACGAGGGCCAGATCGTCGACTGGATCCAGGAGGCGCGGCAGGGCGCCGACGGCATCGTGATCAATCCCGCGGGGCTGACGCACACCTCGGTCGCCGTCCACGACGCACTCAAGCTCGTGGAGGTGCCGGTCATCGAGGTGCATCTCTCGAACATCCACCGCCGCGAGGAATGGCGGCATCACTCATATGTAAGCCTAGTGGCGACCGGCGTGATCATGGGGCTGGGGTCGCAAGGTTACCTCTTGGCGCTCGACGCCATGGCGCGGATCCTTGAAGCGGCTGCCGACAAAGCGGATTGACGGAGGCGCGAGCCCAATGCCCAATCGCAGCGATCTGCCGATCGACAGCGACCTCGTCCGCGCGCTCGCGAAGTTGCTCGACGAGACCGGCTTGACCGAAATCGAGTACTCAGTGGGCGACCGGCGGATCCGGGTGGCGCGCACCGCGGCACTCGCCTCGACCGTCAATGTCGCGGCGCCGGTCCCTGCTCCGGCGGAAGCTCCCGCGGCGGCGGTGGCGCCGGTCGATCATCCCGGCGCGGTCAAGGCGCCCATGGTCGGCACCGCCTATATTGCGCCACAGCCGGACCAGCCGCCCTTCGTCAAGCTCGGCGACCGCATCGAGGAGGGCCGCGTGCTGCTCATCATCGAGGCGATGAAGGTGATGAACCAGATCCGCGCGCCCAAACCGGGCCGCGTCGCCGAGATCCTGATCGCCGACGGCGCGCCCGTCGAATACGGCCAGGTGCTGATGGTCATCGAGTAGGCGGGATCCCCGGGCGATGTTCGAGAAGATCCTCATCGCCAACCGCGGAGAGATCGCGCTCCGCATCCACCGCGCCTGCCGCGAGATGGGCATCAAGACCGTCGCCGTGCATTCGACGGCCGACAATGCCGCCATGCACGTGCGGCTCGCCGACGAGAGCGTCTGCATCGGCCCGCCGCCGGCGCGCGAGAGCTATCTCAACATCCCCGCGATCCTCTCGGCGGCGCAGATCACCGGCGCCGACGCGATCCATCCGGGGCTCGGTTTCCTCGCGGAGAACCCCGGCTTCGCCGAGATGGTGGAGGAGCACGGCTTCGTCTTCATCGGCCCCTCGGTCGAGCACATCCGGATGATGGGCGACAAGGTCGCGGCGAAGCGCGCGGCGGTCGAGCTGGGCATTCCCGTGGTGCCCGGCTCCGAGGGCGCGGTGGAGAGCCTCGATCACGCTATTTCCGAGGCAAAGCGCATCGGCTATCCCGTGCTGATCAAGGCCGCGGGCGGCGGCGGCGGGCGCGGCATGCGGGTCGCGCGCGACGAAGCCGAGATCAAGGAGATGCTGCCGGCGGCGCAGCGGGAATCCGCGGCCTTCTTCGCCAACGCCGAGGTCTATCTGGAGCGCTATCTCGGCCATCCCCGCCATATCGAGGTGCAGATCCTCGCGGACGGACAAGGCGGCGTCATTCACCTGGGCGAGCGCGACTGCTCGCTGCAGCGCTCGCACCAGAAGGTGCTGGAGGAGACGCCCTCGCCCGCCCTCAATGCCGAGCAGCGCGCGGAGCTTGGCCGGGTCGCCACCCGCGCCATCGCCAAGCTCGGCTACAAGAGCGCGGGCACCATCGAGTTCCTGTTCGAGGACGGCCGGTTCTTCTTCATCGAGATGAATACGCGCCTCCAGGTGGAGCATCCCATTTCCGAGATGGTGAGCGGCATCGACATCGTGCGCGAGCAGATCCGCATCGCGGCGGGCGCGCCGCTCGGATACCGCCAAGCGGACGTCGCGCTCGCGGGCCACGCCATCGAGTGCCGCGTCAACGCCGAGCATCCCGAGACCTTCGCGCCCTCGCCCGGCACCATCACCGGCTATCATGCGCCCGGCGGCATGGGCGTGCGGGTCGACAGCGCGCTCTACCAGGGTTACAGCGTGCCGCCGCAGTACGACAGCCTGGTCGCCAAGCTCGTCGTGCACGGCACCAGCCGCAACGAGTGCCTGATGCGGCTCCGCCGCTCGCTGGAGGAATTCGTGATCACGGGGATCGAGACCACGATCCCCCTGCACCAGCGATTGGTGGTGGCGCCCGACTTCATCAACGGCCTCTACGACGTGCACTGGCTCGGGCGGTTCTTGGGGCGCGGCTGACGCTTGACGGGACGGGCGGAGAGGCGATCATTCCTTCATCCATGATCGAGCTCTCGCCTGACCTGCTGCTGCGCGCCTATGCCGCCGGGCTATTCCCGATGGCGGAGTCCGCCGAGGATCCCGATCTCTTCTGGATCGATCCGGATCCGCGCGGCGTCCTGCCGCTCGAGCGATTCCATCTGCCGCGCCGGCTGAAGCGCACGCTGCGCTCGGGCCACTACGAGATCCGCGTCGATACCGCCTTCGACGCGGTGATGCGCGGCTGCGCCGAGCCCACGGAAATGCGGCCCAAGACCTGGATCAACGACGAGATCCTCCGGCTCTACGGCGCGCTTTACGAGCAAGGCTACGCGCACAGCGTCGAGGCCTGGCGCGAGGGCGAGCTCGTGGGCGGGCTCTATGGCGTGGCGCTCCGCGGCGTGTTCTTCGGCGAGAGCATGTTCAGCCGCTCCACCGACGCCAGCAAGGTGGCGCTGGTTCACCTGGTGGCACGGCTGGTCAAAGGCGGCTTCCGCCTCTTGGACACGCAGTTCGTCACCGACCACCTGCGCCGCTTTGGCGCGGTCGAGATCCCCCGTGTCGACTATCACCGGCGGCTGGAGCGCGCGCTCGCGGTCGAGGCCTACTTCGCGGAAGGCTTGGCCGACGATCCCGTCTCGGTCTTGCAGTCGAGCACGGTCACGTCGTAGACGGGATGCTCGAGCGTCGAGAGCGCCGGGCTTTGCGCGAACATCCAGCCGCTGAAGAGATGCTGCACGTCGGTGTTGGCCTGGCCCTGCGGCCGCGCTTCGTCGATCTGCAGGAACGCCGCCGTGTTGGGCGGCTCCTCCGGCGGCTTCTTGTCGCAAGCCCGCGCGGTGATGACGAGCGTGCCGAAACGCACGGGCTGATTGAGCGGCGCTTCCACGGTCGAGACCCGCGCCGTGGTCTTGTCGAGCCCCTGCAGCACCGCGACGGTAACCGCCAGCGCCGCGGCGGTGGCCGGCGGGGGTACGGGCGCCTTGGCGGGTGCGGGCGCTTTCTGCTGAGCCTGCGCTGTGCTCAAGAGCACGAGAAGCGCGACGATCGCGAGGGACGAGGTTCTCGTCATAATCCGGACTTTTCCGCGCGACTGTGGCAGGAGAATGGCAATCGACGACCGTATCTGGCCAGATTGACACGCGCTCCGAGATCTCTCAATCCTGGCCATATTTCCATATGTATGGTATGGATTTCCGTATGAAAACTACCCTGAACATCGACGGCCAGATCATGGCCCAGCTCAAGAGCGAGGCGGCGCGCCAAGGCCGTACCATGTCCGAGCTCGTCGAAACCGCTCTGCGACTGCTGCTCCGCTCCCAGCGAAAGCGGCCAAAATTACGCCCATTGCCTAAATTCAACGGTGGCGGCGAGTTGGTCGACATTGCCGATCGCGATGCCCTATATCGGGCGATGGAAGGCCGGTAGTGCTCGCGGTCGACACCAACGTATTGGTTTATGCCGCAGACAGCAGCTCGAGGTTTCACATACCGTGCCGCGAATGGCTCGAGCGACAACGGGCGCGTCCCGATGCCTGGTACACGACATGGCCGATCCTATACGAATTTCTGCGTGTGATCACGCACCCCCGCGTCCTGCCCCGCCCGTGGACCGTGCGCGGGGCTTGGGAATTCGTCGAGGCCCTCGTTACGTCCCCTGGGCTCGCAGTCCTCGTTCCGACTCACCGTCATTCCGAAGTCGCTGCAGCGGTGTTTTCCGAGCTGCCACACATCGCCGGCAATCTTCTTCATGACGCACATACAGCTATTCTTATGCGGGAACATGGTATCGCACGAATTTGCACACGGGACACCGATTTCACTCGGTTTCCGTTCCTCGAAGTGATCGATCCGGTCGCGCCCACTTCCTGCTGATCAGCGCCGCGGCTGGAACACGGCGTTCACGCGGCTCACTCACCGCACGTAATGCAGCGTCTGGAACTCCCGCCGGTACTCGATCACCTCCGGCCGGACCGCGGCGGGGTCCTCGTTGCCGCGGAAGACGCGCGCGATGAAGCGGGCGATCTCCGGCATGTGCCGGGGCTCGAAGCCGAAGCGCGTGATCTCCTGCGTGCCGATGCGGATGCCGTTGAGGTCGCCCTCAACCGGCGCCACCGGCAAGCCGATGCCGCAGAGGAGCACGTTCGCCTCGGCGAGCCGCTTGGAGGCGCGCTGCCCGCCGCCGAAGGGCGCCGCGTGGAGCGCCAGATGGTGGCTCTCGGTGTGGCCGCGGCCCTCGACGCCATGCACCGGCAGTCCCTCCGCCGCCAGCGCCGCGCCCAGTGCCTGGGCATTGGCGATGCACGCGCCGGCGTAGTCGCGGCCGTGCTCCAGCAGATCGAGGGTCGCCAGCGCCAGCGCCGCGGTCTTGCCGAGATCGAAATTCGCGGTCATGCCGGGATAGGCGATCTGGTCGAGGCGCTCGGCGAGCGTCTTCTCGGTGGTGAGCACCAGCCCCGCGGGCGGTCCGCCATAGGCCTTGTAGGTCGACATGGTCATGAGATGGGCGCCCTCGGCGAGCGGCTGCTGGAAGCGCCCGCCCGCGATGATCCCGCCCATATGCGCGGCGTCGTAGAGGAGGTAAGCGCCGACCTCGTCGGCGATCTCGCGCGCCTCGCGCACGGCATAGGGAAAGAGACAGAGCGAGCCCGCGAGCGTAATCATCTTGGGCTGGAGCCGGCGCGCGTCCTTGCGCAAGCGGTCGAGATCGATCGCCATCCGCTTCCCATCATAGGGCACGGGATGCGTCTCGAGACCGTAGAGCCCGGCGACGCCCGCGCGATGATGCGTGACGTGGCCGCCCATCTCCGGCGGGAAGGCCATGATGCGGTCGCCCGGCTTCGTGGTCGCCATGAAGGCATAAAGGTTCGCGAGCGCGCCCGAGCCCACGCGGATCTCGGCGTAGGGCGCCTTGAAGAGCCGCTTCACCAGCGCCTCCGTCACCACCTCGATCTCGCCGGCGAACTCCATGCCCATCTCGTACTTGTCGCCGGGATAGCCCAGCGACGGCCGATTGCCGAGCGAGCGCGCGAGCAGCGCCGCGGCGCGCGGGTTCATCACATTGGTGCCGGCATTGAGCCCGATGCTCTCGCGGTCCATGTGCCGCTCGTGCGCGTCGACAAGCCGCATCACCTCGCGCTCGATCGCGTCGGCGTCCTTGGCGACGAGCCGCGCCTCCACCTCCGCCACCACGCGCCGGCAATCGGCGGGGAGCCAGGGCTTGTCGGTAGTGTGGATGGTCATCATCGGCCTGCGTCCCTCGCTAAACCGCTTGCTGACGTCGTCATGCGCGGGCTTGTCCCGCGCATCCACGCGTTCTTCTGCGGCCAGAGAATACGTGGATGGCCGGAACAAGTCCGGCCAGGACGACAATGGAGTAAGTGAGACCACCTCACCTGAATCTACTTCCCCAAGTGCCGGTCGAAGAACCGGGCGATGGTCGTGAAGGCCTCCTTCGTCTCCGGCACGCTCGGGTCGAAGTCGTACTGCGCGTGGGACATGCCTTCGTAGACCTGGAGGTCGGCGAGGACGCCGGCGCGCAGGAGCTTGCGGTGCGCGCGGACGGTGTTGGAGAGGAAGAGGTCGCGCGTGCCGGTGGTCAGAATGGTCGGCGGAAAGCCGTGGAAGTCGCCGTAGATCGGCGAGAGCTGCGGGTCCTTCATGTCGTGTCCGTTGGCATAGAGCGTCGCCGCGCGGCCGAGCCAGCCGTCCCAGGTCACCAGCACGTTGTCGACCCACTCGTTGGTGTCATAGCTGTCGCCGATCTTGGCGAGGTCGGACCAGGGCGTGCCCGGCGCGATGGCGCCCGGCAGCGGCAGCTTCTCCGCCTTGGCGCGCAGCACCATCGCCAGCGTCATGGCGCCGCCGGTCGATGTCCCGAAGATCGCGATGTTGCGCGGCCGCGCCATTTTGAGCGCGGCCTTATAAACGGACATGGCGTCGTCCATGGCCGCGGGATAGGGGTAGTCGGGCGGCATGCGGTAGTCGACCGAGATCACCTTGAAGCCGCCGAAGCCCGCCATGAAGATCGCCTCGGGGAGCGCCGCCTCGCCGGGGCCGAACACATAGCCGCCGCCGTGGACATGCACCAGGAGCCGCTGCCGGTTTTCCGGCCGCATCTTGCTGGGCGTGACGATGAAGGCGTGGACGCCGGCGATCGTCGTGCTCTCGACCTTGACGCCGAGCTTCTCCTTCATCGCCGGCAGCAGGCCGATGGCCGCCGCCGCGCGCTGGTCGATCAGTGTCTTCCACTCCGCGGCCGTCTTGGGATCGGCATTGAAGGTCGGCGAATAGGGCGCGCCGATCAGCTTCTGCAGCTCCGGGCTCACCTCGGCCGTCGGCACGGGAATGACGCGAGCCGAGACCGAGCGCGGCCCCGGCTGGGCGTTCGCCTGGGCTTGCGACGCCGCCAACCGGTCGTAACCGGCGGACTGGTCCGTGATCGAGGTTTGCTGTGGCTGCTGGGCGCAGGCGGACGCGAGCGTCAGTCCCAACGCGAGCAGAGCGATGCGGATGCGCACCATGGGAAAATCCTCCTCCCCCGGCCTTCTTGTTCGTTTCGGGGAAAGGTGGATGCTAGAGCATCATTTTAGCGGAGAAAACCAACTCATTCCGACCGAGCGACAGTCCGTAAGGATCCCGCATACGTAAAACCACCTACCCGCAACACTACGTACAGATTTCGGGGCGTCGGGACCCCACAATGACTGAGAGCCGTTGCGACCAATTCGCGGACCTATTCGGAGCATTTTTCGGACGGCCTTGTTCTTCGCAATCCGGCGATCAGTTGCCCGAGAACGGGTGACGTGGAGACGGTCATGAACGACGAGCTTCCTCCCGAGAGCGATCGCGAGCCCGCTTATCAGCTGGATCCCATTCCCGCCGATCCCATAGCCGCCTACACGCTCGGCTATGCCGACGGCCGACGCCTGCTGTGCGGGCAGGCAGACAACAACCTGAAATCCATTCGCGCGCGTTTCCTCGCCCATGTGGACGCGGCGCAACCCTCGCCCCACGAGCAGGCCTATGTCTCGGGCGTGCGCGACGCCGCGGCCGACAATTTCCCCTCGCCGCCGCACGAGCCCTACGTCTCGCCCTTCCGCCACGCGGCGTAGCTGGGGTGCGTCCTTCGACTCGCCGCTCGAGCGCGGCGGCTCAGGATCAGGGCCATTTATCTGCCGACCAATAACAGTCCTCATCCTGAGCCTGCGCGAAGCGCAGAGTCGAAGGACGCACCGTTCTTGATGCAGGCGGTCGAACCACGCGCCCCGGTCGCCTGCGGACTTTACCGCCGGGGCCGAGCGCAGCCATAATTCGCGCCGCGTCTTCGGCGGCCGCACGACTATGGTTAATGTCGGAAGGTCGGTGCCGCCGAGGCTGGGGGGCAAGCCATGCGGCACACGACGGCGCTCATCGCGACACTCGCATCGATTCTCTTGCCGGCCTCGTCGCCCTCCGCGATCGAGACGCGAGGCTTGGAAACGCACGCGCGGATCCTGCCGATCGCGCTCTCGCCCACCACGGATGTTTTCATGACCTTCGATACCTGGCGCTTCGACGGCAGTTGGAACGTGGTCGTGTTCTGCCCCGAAGCCGACGGCGCGCCCGCCTCCGCCTACCGGTTCGCGGCGCGGGTCAAGGATGGCGTGCTGCACGGCGAGCGCGGCAGCGCCGGCAGCCACGGCTGGATGACCCTCGACGGGACGATCCAACCGGACGGCGCCGCGCGCTTCAATGCGAGCGGGATCACCAACGATGCCGACGAGGTCCGCGGGCTCGCGCCGGTGGAGACGGAATATGCTTATCCCGCGCTCGCCCGCTTCGAGGGCACGCACGGTCTCGGCGGCCGTATCGAGGGGCGGGTCTGCACTTTGAATTTCACGAAGCAGTGACGCCCGGCTGAGCCGCGTGCTTGTATCCGCACAATGCGGCGGTGCGAGAGGCGGCCCGCATGGCTGCCTTGCGCGCTTCGTCCTTCGAGAGACTCGGCCGATGCTCTAGCGTGCCGCGCGTCACCGGATGTCTCGACGACGAGGACTTCTTTAAGTGGACGCGCTCACGCCGGCACGCGCTGAAGAGATCGAGAGCGGGATCGAGACCGCCTATGCCTGGCGCCGTCTCTTCCTCTCGCTGCTGCTCAGCACCATCGGCGGCGTCGGACTCTGGTCGGCGGTGGTGGTGCTGCCGGCGATCCAGGCGGAGTTCGGCATCGCGCGCGCGAGCGCGTCGCTGCCGTACACCGTGACCATGATCGGCTTCGCCTTCGGCGGCATCGCAACCGGCCGCCTCGCGGACCGGTTCGGCATCATCTTTCCGGTGATCGGCGGCACCATCGCGCTCTGCATCGGCTATCTCGCGGCCTCCCAGACCACGAGCCTCTGGCAGTTCGTTGCCGTGCAGGGCGCGATCGTCGGACTCCTCGGCAGCTCCGCGACCTTCGGGCCGCTGATCGCGGACGTCTCGCACTGGTTCACGCGCAACCGCGGCATCGCGGTCGGCATCTGCGCCAGCGGCAGCTACCTCGCGGGGACCGTGTGGCCGCCGGTGCTGCAGCACTTCATCGGCGCCTACGGCTGGCGCGCGACGCATCTGGGGATCGGCCTCTTCTGCGCGGCCACCATGTTGCCGCTCAGCCTCGCCTTGCGGCGGCGCACGCCCATGCGGCACAGCGCGGCGCCGGCCGTGCTGGAGGATCCGAGCGTCTACCGGCTCTCGCCTGGCCTCTTGCAGGCCCTTCTGGTCGTCGCCGGCTTCGCCTGCTGCGTCGCCATGTCGATGCCCCAGGTGCACATCGTCGCCTACTGCGCCGACCTCGGCTACGGCGTGGCGCGGGGCGCAGAGATGCTGTCGCTCATGCTGGGTACCGGCGTGGTGAGCCGGATGGCATCGGGCTGGATCTGCGACCGCATCGGCGGCGTGCGCACGCTGCTCCTGGGTTCATTCCTGCAGTGCCTGACGCTCGCCTTCTATCTGCCGTGGAACGGCCTCACCTCGCTTTACGTCGTCTCGGCGCTGTTCGGCCTGTCGCAAGGCGGCATCGTCCCGGCTTACGCGATCATCGTGCGCGAGTACTTCGCGCCGCAGGAAGCCGGCGCGCGCCTCGGCCTGATCCTGATGGCCACCATCTTCGGCATGGCCGCGGGCGGCTGGATGTCGGGCGCGATCTTCGACCTCACCAGCTCCTACCGCGCCGCTTTCGTCAACGGCATCCTCTGGAACCTGCTCAACCTCTCGATCGCCCTCTGGCTCCTGCGCCAGCCGAGCACGCGCACGGCGCGGGCCTAGCGAGAGAAGCGCTTCGGCGGACGGCAGATCGGCCCTTCCCTAGCGTCGTTCCGGCCATCCACGTTTTCTTCGGTTCGCGAAGTCTGGACAAGCCCGCGCATGACGACCGGGGTAAGACGATCGCTACTTCTTCTTATAAGGGTTCACCAGGCTCTCCACGAGCTTGCGCACGACCTCGCGGAACTGCACCTCGTCGCAGCCCATCAGGATCGCGTCCTCGAGAGCTTCCTGGGACATCTCCTGGATCTCGGCGAGGTTCTCGTTCAGCACCTTGATCTTCTCGAGGCAGGAGACGGGCTCGCCC
Organism: Allostellaceae bacterium; assembly: GCA_035604335.1. Taxonomy (GTDB): domain Bacteria; phylum Pseudomonadota; class Alphaproteobacteria; order ATCC43930; family CGMCC-115725; genus DASZHJ01. The sequence continues at coordinate 11,970 of DATNIT010000022.1, forward strand.
TCGGGCGTGCGCCAGACTGGAAACTCGGGCTTCGCCGGCTTCTTCGCGGCCATGGCTCAGGCCTTCGCGGGCTTCGACGCCGCGAAGCGGAGCCGTACGTAGTCGGTCACCCACACGCCGGCGGCGTCGACCAGCGTGGGCCGGAGCTCCGTCTCGACCTCGCGCTTGACCGCGGGGCGCTCAGCCGGCGGCACCGCCGCCAGAAAGCTTTCGGCAAACGTATCGAGCCAGTCGCCGAGCGGACCCGGCAGCGGCGTCGGCCGCGGAATGAGCGCGATGCTCGCCACGCGGAACCCCTGCCGCTCCAACCGCGCGCGATAGTCCTCGGGCGCCGGGAAATACCAGGGCACCGCCGCGCGGCCGTCGAGGCCACGGCGGTCGAGCGCCGCCACCAGCGCCTCCAGGATCGTGTGCACGTTGCCGGCGCCGCCGCATTCCGCGACGAAACGGCCGCCCGGCTTCAAGGCGCGCCAGACGCCGGCGATCACCGCATCGGGATCGCGCATCCAGTGGAGCGCGGCGTTGGAGAACACCGCGTCGAACTCGTTCTCGAAAGCGAGCCGCGTGCCGTCGACGACCCGGGCGTCGAGCCCGCGGGCGCGCGCCGCCTTGATCTGATCGGCGCTGGCGTCGACCGCGACCACCGTCGCAATGGCCGCGATCTTCTCGGTGAGCGCTCCGTCGCCGCAGCCCAGATCCAGAATTCGCTCGCCGGGCTTGGGTGCGAGCATGTCAAGGAGCGGCGCGCCCAGCACCGCCACGAACCCTGCATTCTCCTGATAGCGGCGGGGGTCCCAGCGCTGTTCGACGATCCGGTCGCCGGGGACCGCGGAGTTATTGGGGCGCGGCCGGGGCATTGCCGCCTTGCGGCGCCGGCGCGGGAGCCGGCGCCCCGCCGCCGGTGTCCTTGCTGCCGCCGGTGTCCTTGCTGCTACCGCTGTCTTTCTTGGTCCCACCGAAGATAAGCTGTCCCACCGCGTTCTCTAGATCGAACGGCGCCTGGGTATGCTCGATCTTGCCACCCGGCGGAATGACGTCGTCCTCGTTGCCGGGCTCGATGTCGACGTATTTGTCGCCGAGCAAGCCGCTCATCTTGATGCTCGCCACCGAATCCGTGCTGAGCTTCAGGCCAGGATCGACACTGATACGCACCACCGCATAGAAGGTCTTGGGGTCGAGTATCTGCGAGACCACCTGACCCACCTTGATGCCGTTGATGCGCACGTCGGTGCCGTCGCGGATGCCGTCGATACGCGAGAATTGCGCCGTGTAGATGTTGCCGTTGCTCGCGGTCACCTTGGTCGTGGTGTAGGCGAAAAACAGGAAGACCGCGGCGACCACCAGGACCACCGCGCCCATCACGGTCTCGACGGCGTTGCGACTCATGGCGTTCGGGTTCCTTCAGCGGCGAGAGCAGTCACTCCGGCTTCCACGGCTCGTAGTCGCCGGTGGTGTGCGCGCGGCGGCCGCCCTTCAGCACGGAGCCGGACGGCCGGTAGGCGAGCCGCGTCCCCGTGAGGTTGGGCAGATGCGGCTTCTGCCAGGGATATTGCGGCCAGCCGGCGTCGGCGGGGAGCTCGTTCACGGTGTAATGCAGCCAAGCGTGCCATTCGGGCGGCACCTTGGAGGCCTCGGCCTCGCCTTTGTAGATCACCCATCGGCGCTCGCGGCTGTCGTAGCCGCCCCCGGCACGCAGTGGACGCGGCGACTTCTCTCGATAATAGCGGTTGCCGAACTGGTCGGTGCCGACCAGCCTGCCCTTCCACATCGTGTAGAGCCACGTGCCAATGTTCATATTTTCGCGCGCCCGACGCCTTCCGTCGCAAACCCAGCTGCCCCTATAACTGGGCGCGACTATGGCATCCATCAACGGTTTACGTCCAGCCCTCGCGGCCCCGCACCGGATCGGGTTGGCCTTCAGCGTCCTCTCCTCCATGAGCTACGGCAGCGCGCCGGTATTCGTGCGGCTCGCCTACGACGCCGGCGCGGGACCGCTCACTCTGCTGGCCGCGCGCTATGTCATCGCCACCGCGGTCGTCCTGGCAGCGATGCGAATCGCCGGCCGGTCGCTCGCGATGCCCGAGGGACGCCGCTTCGGCGGCGCCATCGCCGGCGTGTTCTTCGCCGTCATGGCCTACAGCTATCTGGTCGCGATCCAGCGCATCCCAGTCAGCCTCGCGGCGCTGCTGGTCTTCACCTATCCGCTGCCGGTGGCGCTCATGGGCCGGCTTCGCGGCGAGCCGCTGCGGCTCCCGCGGATTATCGCCATCGTCGTCGCCTTCGTCGGCCTCGCCGTGGCGCTCGGCGTCAAGATCGGCGAGCTCGATCCCATCGGCATCGCCTCCGCCACCGTATGCTCCCTTGCCTACGCCTTCGGCGTGTTCTATTTCGGCGACACCACCCGCGGCGCCGATCCCATGGTGGTGACCTTGCATGCTCTGGCGACCGCGGCCCTGATCTTCGTGCCGCTCGCGGCGCTCGACGGCTCTCTGATGCCGCCCGCTAACGCGCTCGGACTCGTGGGGGTCGCGGGCGTGTCGGTGTCCTATCTCGTGGGCGTGCTCGCGTTCTTCGCGGCGCTGGTGCGGATCGGGCCGATGAAGGTGGCGCTGCTGGCGCAGCTCGAGCCGGTGGTCAGCATCCTCTCCGCCGTCCTTATTCTTCAGGAGCAGCTGAGCCTGGTGCAGGGTCTCGGGATCGCCGTGGTGCTGGGCGCGTTGATGATGCTCGCGCGCTGACGGAGAAGGACTGGCGGAAATCCGGGCCGGAGTCCTCGTTTTTAGACTAGCTCTATGTATCCTTTGTGACCAACCCCCAAAATGTTGTTGCCAAGAATCACGGTTGTGGCAACCTATGCCATATCTTGTGATCGTGAAGCGCCCCGCTACCATATGCGGGTGGACCAAGAAAAGCGTCGGGCGTCAGAAAACAAGAGATTCAGCACAGCGGATGGGGTTTGGGGGAAGCGATGAGGATCGAGCGACGATTCACCACAGCAGGGCAGGACGCCTACGCCGACATCGAGTTCAAGACCGCCACCAGCGAGATCCGCAATCCCGACGGCTCGCGGGTGTTTCATCTGCCCGATATCGAGGTGCCGGCCGAGTGGAGCCAGGTCGCCTGCGACATCCTCGCGCAAAAATATTTCCGCAAGGCCGGCGTGCCGAAGCGGTTGCGTCCGATCGCCGAGGACGATGTGCCGGATTGGCTCTGGCGCCGCGTGCCCGACGAGGCCGCGCTCGCGGAGTTGCCCGCCGATAAGCGTGCGGGCTCCGAGATCAGCGCCAAGCAGGTGTTCGACCGCCTCGCGGGAACCTGGACCTATTGGGGCTGGAAGGGCGGCTACTTCGACCAGGAGCAGGACGCGCAGGCCTTCTACGACGAGCTCCGCTTCATGCTCGCAAAGCAGATGGCGGCGCCCAACTCCCCGCAGTGGTTCAACACGGGGCTGCATTGGGCCTATGGCATCGACGGGCCCGCGCAGGGCCACTACTACGTCGACTATCGCACCGGAAAGCTGGTGGCGTCGGAGAGCGCTTACGAGCATCCGCAGCCGCATGCCTGCTTCATCCAATCGGTCGCCGATGACCTCGTGAACGAGGGCGGCATCATGGACCTCTGGGTCCGCGAGGCGCGCCTCTTCAAGTACGGCTCCGGCACTGGCTCGAACTTCTCCAAGCTCCGCGGCGAGAACGAGAGACTGTCGGGCGGCGGGCGCTCGTCCGGCTTGATGAGCTTCCTCAAGATCGGCGACCGGGCGGCGGGCGCCATCAAGTCCGGCGGCACCACGCGGCGCGCGGCCAAGATGGTGACGGTGGACATCGACCACCCCGACATCGAGGCCTACATCGACTGGAAGGTGGTCGAGGAGCAGAAGGTCGCGGCGCTGGTCTCGGGATCCAAGCTCGCGAGCCGGCACCTGAACCAGATCATGGTCGCCTGCCACGCGCCCGAGGCGAAGTCGCTCGGCGAAAAGCAGTTCGATCCGCACGCCAATGCGGCGCTGAAGCGCGAGATCAAGGCGGCGCGGCGCGCGATGATCCCCGAGAACTATGTCCAGCGCGTCATCCAATTCGCCCAGCAAGGCTACGAGCGGATCGACTTCCGGACCTACGACACCGATTGGGATAGCGACGCCTACCTCACGGTCTCCGGCCAGAACTCCAACAACTCCGTGCGCGTCGCCAACGCGTTCCTGGAGCGCGTCGAGGCCGACGGCGACTGGCAGCTGACCCGCCGCACCGACGGCAAAGTCCACAAGACGCTGAAGGCGCGCGATCTCTGGGAGAAGATCGCGCACGCCGCGTGGGCGAGCGCCGATCCCGGTCTTCAATACGACACCACCATCAACGACTGGCACACCTGCCCCGCGAGCGGCCGGATCAACGCGTCGAATCCGTGCTCCGAGTACATGTTCCTCGACGACACCGCCTGCAATCTCGCCTCGCTGAATCTATTGGCGTTGCGCAGGGCGGACGGCCGGTTCGACATCGAGTCCTATGTGCACGCGGTCCGGCTCTGGACCGTCGTGCTCGAAATTTCCGTGCTGATGGCGCAGTTCCCGTCCAAGGAGATCGCCCGTCTCTCCTACGAGTTCCGCACGCTCGGGTTGGGCTACGCCAACATCGGCGGGCTGCTGATGGCCTCGGGCCTCGGCTACGACAGCGCCGAGGGCCGCGCGCTCTGCGGCGCGCTCACGGCGATCATGACCGGCATCTCCTACGCGACCTCCGCGGAGATGGCGGGCGAGCTCGGCGCCTTCCCGTCCTATGCCGAGAACCGCGAGCCCATGCTCCGGGTGATCCGCAACCACCGGCGCGCCGCTTACGGCGAGCGCGCGAGCTACGAGGATCTCGCGATCCCGCCGGTGCCGCTCGACCACGCGAATTGCCCGGACCCCGCCCTCATCAAGACCGCGCGGCTCGCCTGGGACAGCGCGCTGGCGCTCGGCGAGGCCCATGGCTTCCGCAACGCGCAATCGACCGTGATCGCGCCCACCGGCACCATCGGTCTGGTGATGGATTGCGACACCACAGGCATCGAGCCGGATTTCGCCCTGGTGAAATTCAAGAAGCTCGCGGGCGGCGGCTATTTCAAGATCATCAATCGGATCGTGCCGGAGGCGTTGCGGACGCTGGGCTACGCCAAGAGCGAGATCGAGGCGATGACCCGCTACGCCGTGGGCCACGCCACGCTCAAGGGCTCGCCGCACATCGGCCACGACGATCTCAAGGCGAAGGGCTTCACCGAGGGCGCGATCGCTACCCTCGAGAACACGCTCGCGAGCGCCTTCGACATCAAGTTCGCCATCAACAAGTGGACGCTCGGCGAGGAGTTCTGCAAGGCGGCCTTCGGATTCACGGCCGAGCAGCTCGCCGAACCCACTTTCGACATCCTGGCGGCGCTGGGCTTCTCCAAGCACGAGATCGAGACCGCGAACACCTATTGCTGCGGCGCCATGACGCTGGAAGGCGCGCCCTTCCTGAAGCCCGAGCACCTGTCGGTGTTCGATTGCGCCAACCCCTGCGGCCGCATCGGCAAGCGGTTCCTCTCGGTCGAGAGCCACATCCGCATGATGGCGGCGGCGCAGCCCTTCATCTCCGGCGCCATCTCCAAGACCATCAACATGCCGAACGCGGCGACGGTCGAGGACTGCAAGGAAGCCTATGCGCTTTCCTGGCGCCTCGGCCTCAAGGCAAACGCGCTCTATCGCGACGGCTCCAAGCTCTCGCAACCCCTGCAATCCTCGATCCTCGAGGACGAGGAGGACGAGGACGCGGTGCCGGAGCTCCTGCAGAAGCCGCTCGCCGAGCGCATGCCGATCGTGGCCGAGCGCATCGTCGAGCGGGTGATCGAGCGCGTGACCCAAGCGGCCGAGCGCCGCCGCCTGCCGCACCGCCGCAAGGGCTATACCCAGAAGGCGATCGTCGGCGGCCACAAGGTCTATCTGCGCACCGGCGAATACGAGGACGGGCGGCTCGCCGAGGTGTTCATCGACATGCACAAGGAAGGCTCCGCCTTCCGCTCGCTGATGAACAATTTCGCGATCGCGATCTCGATCGGCTTGCAATACGGCGTGCCGCTGGAGGAGTTCGTGGAGGCCTTCACCTTCACGCGCTTCGAGCCCTCGGGCATCGTCGAGGGCAACGACGCCATCAAGATGGCGACCTCGATCCTCGACTACATCTTCCGCGAGCTCGCGGTCTCGTATCTCAGCCGCAACGACCTCGCCCACGTGCAGCCGGCCGACCTGACGCCGGACACGCTGGGCAAGGGGATCGCGGAGTCGAGCCTGCCCGACGGCGCGCCGCGGCCCGATGTCGCGGCCGTGGTACGGAGTTTCGCCTCCACCGGCTACGTCCGCAGCAAGCTCACGGTGTTCCAGGGTGGCGGCGCCGCCAAACCGATGCAGACGCCGACCACGGGGCTGGCCGGAAATGCGGCAATCGCGGTCAACCTCGCGCCCGCCGCCGCCATCGAGGCGAGCGTGAGCGTCGCCGCCGCGGTCGATGCGCGGCTCGAGCAGATCCGCACCGCGCGGCTCAAGGGTTACGAAGGAGACAGCTGTACCGAGTGCGGCAACTTCACGCTGGTTCGAAACGGAACCTGCCTCAAGTGCGACACCTGCGGCCAGACTAGCGGCTGCAGCTGACGCGTCGCAGGGCAGCCCCGGCCCAAGCCTCCCGGCCGGCGCTGCAGTAATGGGGCAGAAATTAGGGGTGCGGCTTTCAGGGTCGCACCCCCTTTTTTTTGCGGGCGAACGCCAGCGGACAGCCACGGTCTTCAGCGGCGTAGGAAAGTCCAGAGCCGCAATGGTTTCGCTCGCATTTCATTCTTCCGTGGACGACCACCGAAGACCGTTGACGCTTGCCCGCGTCGGCCTCACATTCGTGGGTAGATTCATGGGAGAGCCATTATGGCGACGGGGGTGCGGCTCAAATCTGCGCTTTCAGTAACCCGCGCGGCCAAGGTACCAGGCCTGCATCCGGCCGGTGACGGACTGTACCTGGCCGTCGGGAAGGCTGGGGGCGCATCGTGGGTGCTGCGCTACTACATGGGCAAGGCCCGAGAAATGGGACTCGGGCCATTGTCGCTCATTGGCCTCTCGAAAGCGCGCCAGCTCGCCACTGAGGCCCGTCTACTACGTCAGCGAGGGATTGACCCCATCGCGGCGAAGAAGACCCAGCGCGCCGCCGCAGTGGCCAATGCCGCGAGGGCCGTCACGTTCCGCGCATCCGCTGAACGCTATGTCAGCGCCCATGCCTCGGGCTGGAAATCTCCCAGGACGGCCGCGCAGTGGCGCCAGTCCATCGCGACCTACTGCAAGCCCATCCTGACCCTGCCCGTTGGGATGATCGACTCGGCAGCCATCCTGCGGTGTGTCGAGCCACACTGGAAAGAGAAGACTGAGACGATGACCCGCGTGCTGTCGAGAATAGAGAACATCCTCGAAGCCGCCAAGGTGAGCGGATTCCGCACGGGCGACAATCCGGCCGCGTGGGTGACGATCAAGCACCTACTGCCACCGGCGTCCAAGGTCGCCAAGGTGGCGCATTACGCGGCGGTGCCCATCGCTAATATGCCGCAGTTCATGGCGATGGTACGCCAGACGGATGGAGTCGCAGCTCAGGCGCTTGAGTTCACGACACTGACCGCCACGCGCACAAGCGAGGCGCTCGGAGCGACGTGGCGGGAGATCGACCTAACTACCAAAGCGTGGACCATCCCAGCGAATCGAATGAAGACTGGGAAAGAGTTTCGCGTGCCGCTATCGGCTCGCGCTGTCGCTGTCCTCGAAGCGATGCCGCGAACCGGGGACCGCGTCTTCCCGCTCGGCAAAAATGCCCTGCTCAAGTTGATGCGTCGCCTTGGCCGTAGTGAGACCGCGCACGGAATGCGTTCGACGTTTCGGGATTGGTGCGGAGAGAACGGCTTTCCTCGCGAGCTGGCCGAGGCCGCCTTAGCTCATCAAATCTCTGACGAGACAGAGGCTGCATATAACCGCACCGATCTGCTAGAGCGCAGACGCCCGCTAATGGAAGCCTGGGGTGCGTACTGTGCGTCACCGCCGCACCGCGCGACCGGCGCGCCGATACCCAAGCAATCGACGGCCTGATCTTTCCGAGTGCAGACGGTCAACAGTTGAACAACGTCCGACGGTCCTGGCTGAGCGTACTCAAGCAGGCGGGCATTGAAACGTTCTGATGGCACGACACGCGCCACTCGTTTGCTTCCCGCCTGACGATGGCCGGCTTCGATCTCAACACAATCCGCGAACTGCTGGGCACTCGGACTACAAAATGACGGCGCTATGCTCACGTGGTTCCTGAGCACAAAGCCGCGGCTGTCGCCAAGCTGATCCGTAAACCCGCGCTCTAGTCAATCGTAAGGGGCAGCGGGCCGCAGCGGTCACCGCCCCGCCGATCACTCAGTATGAAAAACTGGACTCAGTGCAGTTGACGAGTTTTGCACTCAGTTGGTCTGATGACTCTTAATCAGCGGGTCGCAGGTTCGAGTCCTGCTGCACCCACCATCTTTTCAATATGTTAGTTTAGCTGCTTGGTGGGCGGCAGAAGCAACCGGAAGCAAGCCGGAAGCACCGTAAGCGTCCAGCCGACCCCGTTTAGGCTGGGCGGTAATTCCAGGGCATGAGGGCGTCGAGCTGGCGATTGGGCCACGCGTTGGCGATGCGCTCGAGGGTCACGTTCCAACGCCGATTGACACCTGGCGGAGGAAGTCACGAACGGCGCTGTAGCCGCCGCTATAGCCGCGCTCGCGAACCTCCCGTAAAAGCCGACTCGCCGTGAGCTCCGGGTAGGTCGTCACTCGCTCCACAAGGTAGGTAAGCGTCCAGCGGAGGCCGTTCAGGCTGCGCGGTAATTCCAGGGCAAGAGGGCGTCGAGTTGGCGGTTGGGCCAGGCGCTGGCGATGCGCTCGAGGGTGAGCGTGAGCCAGGCATGAGGATCGACGTTGTTGAGTTTG
>DATNIT010000023.1:0-15749 GCA_035604335.1 Allostellaceae bacterium
TTGACCCCCAAAGCCAATTAATTCATCCGTCCGCGAAAGGATGGCGTCCCTTCGGCTTGAGCAAGATGACCCGTTTCCAGATCGCTAAACAAGGCGAAATCCGTTCTTTCAGCGCATTTCTTGGAAGCTGTGGTGATTTTGCAACAGTTTCGCCGACCGATTTTCTTTTGGGTAGGCACGGATGGCGGCCTGAGAGTCGCTGTGCCGGGCACCGAGTTCGTTCGAGCAGCCAGATAATTACGGTTCTTTATCAAGATATTACGAGCGGGTCCCCGCTTCTATCGGTCAAAATTTCAGGGTGCGCCGAGGGACCTCTTTCGTGACGCTCTGCATCGTCTCCGCCGCCGACCGAATCTACCACCATTGCCTCACGGGCCTCCGAATCGCTCGCCCCGATCGAGCCCACGATCGTCGTGGTCGATCTCGGCTCGAGGGGGCAGCGCGAGCGCCTGGAGACTCGCGGCGTGCAACTCCTCGCCTTTTCCTACCCGCTCGATTACCCCGCGCGACGCCAGGTCAATGCGGAATTTCCGGGCTTCGGCGGCATGCTGTGCCGGCCCTATCTGAATACGCTGGTATCCGGCTGAATACGCTAGTTTCCGGCGACGACGTCCTGGTCTGGATGGACGCGCACCTCCACCCATTTGCTGGGAAGATCCGTTGCATTGCCGCCGATCGGCGGAAGGAGCGCGCACGCCACCGGCGTCGCAATGACATGGCACGCGATAAAAAGCTCACGGCCTTCATGGCATCGGGCGCGGCACAGTGAATGCGCCGGCGCCCGCGCAGCTTGATATTGCGCTACCGCCCCGGCCGAGCCTAGCTTGCCGCGCCCAAGCGGGATCATCAGGGGAGGCGGCGCCATGATCTCCGTGGCGAAAACGATGGTAGCTCAAGCGGGGGACGCGTACCGGAATTCAGGGTTTCCTGGGCGTCCTCGGCGTATCCGGAGATGAGCGTACCCGCCGGAAATCCCGACGCACTTTATCGGTCTGGGATCCTTGCCGCGCAGGCCGGCCGCTTTGGGGAAGCGGATCGTTGCCTCAGCGAGGCCGCGGTGCTCCGACCGAACGCGCCGGCCTTCCACCACGCGCTCGGGGTGTTGAGAGCCGCGCAAGGCCGAGCCGACGATGCTCTCGCCTGCCACGACAAGGCGCTGGCGCTCGACGTCACCCATATCGGCGCCCTCGCGGGACGAGCGGACGCGCTGCACGAACTCGGCCGGCTCGCCGAGGCGGAGGCCGCCTATCGGCGCGCGGCGGCGCTGGCTCCGCGAGCCCCCGAAATCCGTTTCGGCTGGGCGACGGTGCTGGCCGATCTCGGCCGGCTCGAGGACGCCGCGCGAACCTACCGGGACTTGTTGGCGCTCAGCCCGGGCTCCGCCGAGGCGCGCGTCAACTTCGGCACCGTGCTCAGGGATCTCGGCCGGCTCGACGAGGCCGCGGCCGAGTTCCAGCGGGCTCTGGCGCTCAAGGCCGACATCGCCTACGCGGTCGTAGAGCTCGTGTCCGCGCTCTGCGCGCTGGGCCGGTCCGAGGAGGCCGTCGATCGCGCGGCTCAGGCGATGCAGCGAGACCCGCGATCAGCCGACGCGTGCCGCGCCTTTGCGGTCGCCGTCTCGCGCTGCGGCCCATTGGACTATCGCGCCGAGATCGATGGCTTCCTCGAGCGTTGCTTTTCGGCGGACGAGGTGGAGCACGACGATCTCGCGAAGGCAACCGCCTGGCAGCTTCGGCAAAAGCACCGGATCGATCCGTCACCGACGGAGGCGGCACGGCACGCCGTCGATACCGCGATCACCGGGGGCGGCGCTGCCGGATGCCTTAGCGATCCATTGCTCCTCCGGCTCCTGGCCGGCACGGTCAACACCGATCTCAAGCTCGAAGTGTTCCTGACCGAGGTGCGGCGCCGCCTCTGCCTGGCGCAGGATATCCCGGCCGATCTGAACCCACTTCTCGCCGGCCTCGCGCTACAGGGCTTCAACAACGGCTATGTGTTCGCGGCCGGTGCGGAGGAAGACGCGCGCGTCGCTGCGCTGCGCTCGGACCTAGAAGGCGAGCTATCGCATGGTGCCGCGCTCGATCCCGCGCTCGAGCAGAAATTGCTGCGCTTTGCGCTCTATGAACCGTTCACGGTGCTCGCGGGCGCGAAACCGCTTCTCGGAGCGTCGATCTCGCCGAGTTCGCCGCTGAGTGCAGTGCTTGCGCATTGCCTTGCCGAGCCTCTCGAGGAAGCGGCGCTCGCTCGCGGAATCTCGAGCCTCGGAGCGATCGAGAATGCGGTCTCGAAAGCGGTCCGCGACCAGTACGAGGAGCATCCCTATCCTCGATGGCTCTCCTTACCGCGTCTCGCCCCCGTGAGCTTGCCGACGATCCTGCGCCGAAAATTCCCGCAGGCGCCGTTGCCGCCGTTTCTCGAGGGCCCCATCGAGGTCCTTGTCGCGGGTTGCGGTACCGGGCGGCAGCTGATCGCAACGGCGCTCTCGCTCGCGCAGGTGAGCGTGCTTGCCGTCGATTTATCGCGGGCGAGCCTGGGCTATGCGAGACGCATGGCGCTTCGGTTCGGCGCGTCGAACATAGACTTTCTGCACGCCGATTTGCTGGCGCTCGGCGAGCTCGGGCGCGAATTCCCCGTCGTGGAAGCCGTGGGCGTCCTCCATCACATGGAAGACCCGATGGCGGGCTGGCGCGTCCTATGCGGGCTGCTGCGACCCGGGGGATTCATGCGGATCGGCCTTTATAGCGCCCTCGCCCGCACCGAGGTGGCGACCGCGCGCGAGCGCATCACGCGTCTCGAGATTGCACCAACGGCGCGGGACATCCGCGCCTTCCGACAGCGCGTGCTGTTTGGAGACGAGAGCGAGCGCTTGCCGGGCCTTTCGCTGTCGAAAGACATCTATGATTTGAACGGCTGCAGAGACCTGCTATTTCACGTCCGGGAGCATCGCTATACACTCCCGGAGCTGCGGGAGATGTTATGGGCGCTCGGTCTCGAGTTCTTGGGATTCGATCTTGTGGACGAGCGGACTGTTCGCGGATATCGCGCCGAAAATCCCGACGATCCCTCTGCATCCGACTTGGCGCGCTGGGCACGATTCGAGAAAGCGCACCCGGATGCGTTCTCGGGGATGTATCTCTTTTGGTGTCAAAAATCGTTGCCGCGATAGCACATTGAAGGAAGGGCAGAATGTCGGATGCAGCGGCGCTTAGCCCCACCGATCTCGTCGAGCAAGGACGCGCCCTTCACCGCGCCGGGCGCCTCGATGAGGCCGAAAGTCTTTACGCAAAGGCACTTGCCCAGGACGAGGATTGTGCCGAAGCGCATCAGCTCCTCGCGGTGATCGCGGGCCAACGCGGCCGATTCGACGAGGCAATCGCGGGCTTCCGGCGCACCATTGCGCTCGAAGGACCGACACCGGATCGGCTTTTCAATCTGGCCGAGGCATACCGCGTAACTCGCCAGTTCCAGCCGGCGTTGGACGCCTACACCCAGGCTGTCACCATTGATGCCGGCTACATAGCTGCCTATCGCAACTGTGCCGCCATGGTAGAAGAGGCGACCGAAGAAGCCCGAGCGAGGGGCGATACAGCGACGGCTGATCGGCTCGCCAAGCTGGCGGCGCACTACTGGGTCGGCCTCGGCCATGCCTGCCTCAGGGGCCATGACACGGCGGCGGCGGAGAGTGCTTACCGCTGTGCGGTGGCATTGGATCCCAATGGAACGGAGGCCCACAATTGCCTCGGGGCGATTGCCCTCGCGGCCAGGAGGCCCATCGAGGCGGAGACATGCTTCCGTCGTGCCCAAGAACTGGAGCCGAGATCGCCGCTTTACGTGAGTAATCTCGGTGACGCACTCCTTAACCAGGCTCGAACCGAAGAGGCCGGCGAGCAGTATCGGCACGCGATAGAGGTCGATCCGTCCTTCGCCCAAGCGCGGATCAATCTGGAAGAACGGACGCTTCTCTGGCTCCATCATCGTTCGGACTTGAGGCCTCGCGAGGTGTTCGCCGCTCACCTGGAATGGGGACGCTTGGCGATCCAGCGCGCAAAAGAGGCCGGCGATCGACCAGCGCGTTTCGCCAATTCGCGCGATCCGGACCGGCCCCTTAAGATCGGCTACGTCGGTCTCGACACAGGTTCTCGGCTAGCGAAATCCTGCCTTGCGCCATTGGTTTCCAACCATGATCGCACGTATTTCCAAGCCACCCTCTATGCCACTGCCGCGAGCGGCTCCGCGGATGCACGTTACTTCAAGCGGCTTGGCGACAGATTCGTGCTGCTGCCGCTGCTGCGTGCGAAAGAAGCGGCGAGAATGATGCGCGGGGCAGGTTTTGATGTCCTGATCGATATTGCGGGGCACCAGCCGCGCAACCGGCTCGACATATTCGCGCTGAAGCCGGCGCCGGTGACGGTGTCGTGGCTTGGTTATCCCGATACGACCGGCCTTCCAACTGTCGATTATCGGATTACTGATGAGACTGCGGATCCACTCGGAGCGGAAGAGCTATACACAGAGCGGCTGTATCGCTTGCGGAGTGGATCCTTCGTCTATCGGCCGCCGGATGAAGCACCCGAGATTAGCCCGGTGCCCGCCCTTGGGTCCTCTGAGGTCACGTTCGGCAACTTCGACGATCCACTGAAGATTTCCCCGGAGACGGTCCAAACCTGGAGTTCGATCCTCCATGCTCGGCCGCGAGCTCGCCTCATGCTGATGGCTCCCGAATTCGCCGACGTGGCCTTCACCAAGCGAATTCATTCCGTTTTCCAAGCCGCGGGAGTCAGCGCTACGAGGGTTCAATTACGCTGGCCTCCGGAGGACATCGGCGAACAGCTTCGGGCGTACAACGCGGTGGACATCGGCCTCGACACTTTTCCGTACAACGGGGCGCCCACGACGATTTGCGAGGCACTGTGGATGGGCGTGCCTGTCATCACACTGACCGGCGATCGGCCGTGCGCGCGAACCAGCACCAGCGTCCTCTCCCAGGTGGGCCTCGAGCGCCTGGATTCCCAGTCAACCAGCGAATATGTGGAAACTGCCGTAGAACTTGCAGCGGATCTGGAGCGCCTCCAAAATCTCCGCACTGGCATGCGGGACCGAATGCGGGTGTCGCCTTTAATGGACGCGCGCGACTTCGCGCGCCGTTTCGAGGCTGCGCTACGCGACATGTGGCGGCAGTGGTGCAAATCTGGCTGAGGCGATCGCGCGACAGCAGCGGTGAACCGAGAGCGAAGCCGTGTCGGCACTGGCCCAGCTGTATCGAAAGGTATCCTGCCTCGCCGCAAAGACGAGCCGGGCGCGTTAAGCGGAACTTTTGGGAAGCCCTACCGTACCTTTGATCGGCCGCAGGAGCTGGCTGCGGTGCCTGCCTGTTTCTTCGAAACGCTTGTTCCGATCGCGACCGGTAGGCTATACGCTGGGTGGGCGCGAGCAGCGCAGACGCTCGAGCAGGGTGCACATGGTACTACGCCGCAGCGACATGGACGACGCGCCGGCTTATGAGCCGCCGCGCTCGGATACCGAGCGACAGCTCGTGGAAATCTGGCAGGAGAGCATCGGCATCGACAGCGTCGGCGTTCACGACGATTTTTTCCTGGTCTGCGGGAGCTCGCTGGTCGCCGCCATCATTTTCACAAAAATTCAAAAGCGCTTTGGCGTGAAACTGCCTCTCTCTCTGTTAGTCTCCGCACCCAACGTCGCGCAGCTCGCGCAGCGCATCGACGAGCGCAAATCCCAGGGCTGAACCATGCTGATCCCAGTGCAGACCGAAGGCCGCAAGGCGCCGCTCCTGTTGATGCATGGAATGTTCGGCGTGCTGCCGTGGGGGCGCGGTCGTGCATTGGCGGAATTTCTCGGCCCCGACCAGCCGCTCTACGGGATCGAGGCGCCGGGTTTCGACGGCAGCCGAAAGCCGCGCGCGAAGGTCCCGGAAGCAGCCAATGAGTATCTCGCGGAAATCCGACGCGCGCGGCTGCGGCCTCCGTTCGTAGTTGTCGGCGTCTGCGGGGGCTGCATCATGGCACTGCAGCTCGCCCAGAACCTATCCGTCGCCGCACAATATGCTGGCGAGCCAGCGCCGGTTCCTCTGCTGATCCTGATCGATCCGCCGGGCCTTCCGGGACAGGAATTCGTTGCGAGCGATTTGTCCGATGCGGCTGAGCTTCTTCGTGACCGTGTGAGCAATTGGTTTTTGGAGGCGCGCAGCCGAATCGGCGAGGAAATTCCGTTCGACATAGAGGATCCGAAACAGCTCGCCATCGCCACCGAGATCGGCGCGACCGTGGAGTGGTCAATCAGCACCTACCACCCCACGCCCTATACCGGACCGGTCCAGGTGCTCGCCATAGAGCCCATCGCGCAGATGGTGGACCGCCCGCACTGGCCGTGGCGCAAGGTTCTCGTCGGAAAGTGGGGTCTGGGCACTCTTCATTGTCAGCACCACGAAATTTTCAGCACACATGTCGCCGAGGCTTTCACGTGGTTGAAGGGGCGCCTCGACGAGCTCCCGTCGTCGCCCGCTGAGGCGCCGACCGGCGAGAGGCCCGCAGCAGGATCGTGAACCTCGCCGAGGTCATTGCGCGCCACGCGGCGACGAGGCCCGACGTGCTCGCCATGATGGATGGCGAGCGCCGCGTGACCTACCGTGATCTCGACCGTCGAATCCGGCAGGGCGGCGCCCATCTCCGCTCCCTCGACATCCGGCCGGGCGATGCGGTCGCGATTTGTCTGAAGGATACGGCCGACCATGTGATCGCCTTTCTTTCCGCCGCGCGGCTCGGCGCGGTCGCGGTGCCCATCGATTGGCGCGCGCCGCCGGTCGAGCGCGCGCGGGTGGCGCAAGGGTTCGAGGCGAAGCTGGCGCTGACCGAGGCCGGCGCCGGTCGGGTCGCCGGCGTGCCGAGTCGCATCGTCGACGCCAGTTGGCACGCGGAGGCCGAGCTGCAAGGTTGCGATCAAGAGTTTCCCTCCGACCCCGACGCGCCCCTGATGATCGGCCTCACCTCGGGCACCACCGGCGCGGTGAAGGGCATGCTGGTCACGCACCGCCAGATGCACGCGCGGGCGAAGCCGTTCGACGGCATCCTCAGCGACCGGCTGCACCGCTACTTATCGACCTCCCCCCTCGCCTTCAGCGCTGGGCGGAACTATTGCCTCACGCACATCATCAAAGGCCACACCGTGATCTTCCATCCGTCTCTATTCACGGCGGAGGAGTACGTCGAGGCGATCAACCAAAACCAGGCGACGGTCGGCTTCGTGGTGCCCACGGTGATCCACTGGTTACTTGATCTGCCCCGACAGAGTGGTCCACTGCTGCCGAGCATCGAGGTGTTGATGTGCGGCGGCGCTCCGCTGCGCGCCGAGGAGAAGCGCGCGACACTCGCCCACGTCACGCCGAATTTCTACGAGTTCTACGGCACCGTCGCGACGGGGCCGATCTCGTTCCTGCGGCCGAGCGAGATGCAGGCGCACGCGGAGACCGCCGGCCGGCCCGCGGCGGGCTGGGATCTCGCGATCGTCGACGAGGACGACGCGCCGGTCGAGCCCGGCGTCACCGGGCGGCTCCGCGCCCGCGGCCCAGCGCTCGCCTCCGGCCTGGTGGGCGCCGCCACCGGCGGCATCGAGGGCTTCCGGAGCGGCTGGTACTACACCGGCGACCTCGCGGCGCTCGGCGCGGACGGCCTTCTCTATCTGCGCGGCCGCGCCACGGACGTGATCCTGCGCGGCGGCAGCAACGTGCATCCTGACGAGATCGAGGCCATCCTGATCGAGCACCCCGCGGTCGCCGAGGCGGCAGTGGTCGGCCGGCCCTCGCGGGAGCTCGGCGAGGAGGTGGTCGCCTTCGCGGTCGCCCGCGGGAGCGTCGAGCCGCAAGCGCTCATCGACCATTGCCGCAAACGCCTCACGGCCTTCAAGGTGCCGTGCGAGATTATCCTGGTCGCCGACCTGCCTCGCACGAGTTTCGGGAAGGTCGACCGGAAGCGGCTGCGCAGCAGCTTCTCCTCGTGAACCTCGCTGAGGCGATTGCCCGCTACGCTCAAGTTCGGCCCGACGCCGCGGCGCTGGTCGATGACGAGCGGACGATCCGTTACCGCGATCTCGATCGCTGCATCCGGCAGGGCGCCGCCCGGCTTCGTGCGGTGGGGATCGGCGCCGGCGACGCCGTCGCGATCTGCCTCGGCGATAATGCGGACCACGTGATCGCGTTCCTTTCGGCGGCGCGGCTCGGCGCCATCTCGATACCGATCGATTGGCGCGCCCCGCCGGCGGAGCGCGCGCGGATCGCCACGGCTCTCGGCGCGAAGCTGGCGCTTGTCGAGACCGGCGCCCCGAAGCTCGGCGACGTGCCCAGCGTCGCGGTCGACGAGCGGTGGTATGCCGAAGCCGAGCGGCAGGACGCGACCCAGGCGTTTCCGTCGGAGGCCGATGCGCCGCTGATGATCGGGCTCACTTCCGGCACCACCGGCGCGGTCAAGGGCATGCTGGTGACCCACCGGCAGATGCATGCGCGGACCATTCCGTTCGACGCCATCCTGCCGCCCGGGCCGCACCGGTATTTCTCCGCCTCGCCGCTCGCCTTCAGCGCCGGACGCGGCTATTGCCTCACGCATTTGATCCGCGGACACACCGTGGTGCTGCATCCGCCGTTGTTCGCGGCGGATGAGTATGTCGAGAGCGTGAACCGCGCGCAGGCGACAGTGGGCTTTGTGGTGCCGACGATCCTGCGCGCGCTGCTTGCGCTTCCGGAGGCGACAGGTCCGCTCTTGCCGAGCCTGCGCGCGCTCATCTGCGCGGGGGCCCCCACCCATGCCGAGGAGAAGCGCGCGGCGCTCCGGCGGCTCACGCCTCATTTCTATGAGATCTACGGCACGGTCGGCACCGGACCGATTACTCTCCTCGGACCGCGCGACATTCCGGAGCACGCCGAGAGTGCCGGCCGGCCGCACGAAATCTGGCAGATCCAGATCGTCGACGAAACCGATCGCGCCCTGCTCGAGGGTGCCGCGGGACGCTTGCGCGTGCGCGGTCCGGGGGCGGCCCAGCGTCTCGAAGCCGGAAGCGCCGCCGCGGGCGAAGCGGTGCGAGACGGCTGGTACTACACCGGCGACATTGCCGCGCTCGACGCCGCCGGCTTTCTCCACCTCAAGGGCCGCGCCAGCGACATGATCCTGCGCGGCGGCAGCAACATCTATCCCGACGAGGTCGAGGCGGTGCTCGCCGAGCATGCCGCCGTCGCCGATGTCGCGGTGGTCGGCCGGCCCTCGCCCCAGCTCGGCGAGGAGGTGGTCGCGGTCGTCGTCGCGCGCCGCGACGTCGCGGCCGACGAGCTGATCGCCCATTGCCGCCGGCGCCTCAGCGCTTACAAGCTTCCCGCGGAGATCGTGTTCGTCCAGGAGCTGCCACGCACCAGCTTCGGGAAGCCCGACCGGAAGCGGCTGGCAAGCTCGATGAAGGAGCGCGGAGCGGCCTGACGAAGGGAGGGCAGCCGATGAAGCCCAGCGAGCGAGCCTCCTATTCCGCCATCGTCGACCGGCCGCCGCTCAAACTGCCTGAGGGCGTGCGGCTGGTAGTCTGGCCGATCGTCAATCTCGAGGTTTGGGAGATCGAGCGGCCGATGGCGCGCCAGGTGCTGCCTGCGCCGACGGGCGTCTCGCTCATCCCGGACGTGCCGAACTGGAGCTGGCACGAGTACGGCATGCGGGTCGGGGTCTGGCGCTTCTTCGAGGCCTTCGACCGCTTCGGCATCGTGCCGACTCTGTCGATCAACGCCAAGGTGACCGAGAGCTATCCGCGCGTCGCCCGCGCCGCGCTCGAGCGCCAATGGGAGTTCATGGGGCACAGCTACGTGCAGATGCCGATCCACGCGGTCGAGGATCAGCGCGGGTTGATTCATCGATCGCTGGACACGCTGGAGAAATTCACGGGCAAACGGCCGGTAGGCTGGCTTGGCCCTGGCCTCACCGAGACCTACGACACGCCCGACCTGCTCGCCGAGGCCGGCGTCCGATATGTCGGCGACTGGGTCTACGACGACGAGCCCACGGAAATCCCCACCAAGCACGGGCCGCTGGTGACGCTCCCCTACACGGTGGAGCTCAACGACATCCCCATGATGATCGTGCAGCACCACACGGCCGAGGAATTCTTCATCCGCTCCAAGGCGCAGTTCGACCGGCTCTACGCCGAGAGCGCCGCGCGAGCGAAGATCCTCTCCTTCGCCATCCACCCCTACATCACCGGCGTGCCGCACCGGATCGGTCATCTCGAGGCTTTCATCGAGTACGCGAGCCGGCATCCAGGCGTGGTGTTTTGGACCGGGGAGCGGATCCTGGAGTGGTATCGCCAAACCCGCGGACCGTAAGGGGTCGAGATAGCCGAGCGGTCAACCGGGCATCGCAGGGACCGCAAATGAAGCGGCCGGTTCCCCGCGCCGCCAGCGACCATGCATCTCCTGATAGGCATCCTCCAAGTGGCGGCACAGGCGCTTCGTGTCGAAGAGCGAGGTGGTCGATCGGTTCCGCGCCAGGCGGTCGCGCAGCCCGTCCAAGAGGCCGGGATCGCGAGCGAGCTTTAGCGCGAGCGCCTCGTACTCCTCAAGATTGGAGGTCACGAGTTCAGGAACGCCGATCGCGGAAAGCAGGCTCGCCGCCGAGCGCGCGGCGTAGCTTCGTCCGGCGCAAGTCAGTACCGGCAGGCCCGCCCACAAACCATCCACCGCTGTCGAATGAGCCGTATAGGGCAGCGTATCCAGGAACAAATCAGCGAGACGATACCGCGCGAGATGCTCAGGCAGCGGGCAACGCCCTGCGGCGATCAGCCGGTCGGATGCAACGCCGCGCGCGCCGGCCTCCCGGCGCAAATTCTCGACCGCCCGTTCGTTATCCGAGCGCACCCAGAGCACCGACCCGGAAACCGACTGCAGCAAACGCATCCATATTTCAAAAATCGGCGGAGTGATCTTGTAGCTGTTGTTGAAGCATGCAAACACGACGCCATTGTCGGGCAAACCGTAGGCCGACCGTGGCGCACCTGGCTCTGCGATCTGTCTGGTCGTGTCGCTTGGCAAATAGCACTCGGGCAGATGGACCAGCTTCTCCGCGAAGGACACTTGCTGGTCGGGCGGGACGAGGATGGGATCGACGATGATGTAGTCGATGAAATCGGCTCCCATAGTTCCGACATAGCCGAGGTAGTTCACCTGGATGGGTGCCGCGCGGTGCGCCAGGATCGCCGGCCGACATCCGTCGGTGAAGCCGCTGAGGTCCACCGCCACATCGATCTCGAGCGCCCGCATCTGATGCGCGACTTCGAGATCCGACATCGAGCGGACATCGAAGAACTTGTCGAAAGACCGTATCATCCGCTTGCGGAGATCGCTGCCGTCGTCGACTCCCAGCGAGAATCCATAAGTCTCGAACCGACCGCGGTCGTGCAACTCGAGCAGCTGGGCGGTCGAGACCGACATCGTGTGATCCCGAAAATCGGCGGACAAATACGCGACGCGAAGCTTGTCCCGTGCAGCGCGGGCTGGGGGTGCGAGGACGGCCTGCCGATCGAGCTTGTTGTCAACGACGTATCGCCGGCCGGCCTTCAGCTGGATTGCTGGATCGTCGATCGTGGAAATGACGACCAGCGGCAAGATCGATTTTGCCCCCGAGTCGAGCGCCTCGATCAGCTCGGCTTCGTCGCGCGCGGCTGTGGTCCAGTCGCAGATCTGTCGCTTCAGCAGAACGTAGAGCGATCGAGCAGTGCCGTTACGGGGATCAAGCTCGAATGCCCGGCGATAGCTCGCTATCGCGGCATCGTAGCGGCGCAGCGCATAAAGCGCGTTTCCGAGATGATTGTAGGTCTCCGCTTTATTCGGGTCGACCTTCAACGCCTGTTCGAGGCTCGCCAGCGCCTCGTCGTATCGCTTGAAATCCTGCAACAGGATGGCTCGATTGACGAGCGCCTTGGCGAATCCAGGCCTGATGGCGAGCGCCCGATCGCAGCTGCGGAGCGCCTCCTCGAACCGCTGGAGGTCCCGCAGCACGTCGGCCCGGTTGACCAGCGCGTTGACGTAATCCGGCCTGAGGGTCAGCGCCCTGTCGTAGCTCGCAAGCGCGTCCTCGGGCCGCGCCAGGTCGTGCAGGATATTGCCGCGGTTGTTCAAGGCCTCGGCATAGTCAGGCCTGATCGCCAGCGCGCGCTCGCAGCTCGCGAGCGCCTCCTCTAGGTGCTTCAAGCTCCACAGGACATTCGCACGATTGTTGAGGGCCTCCACCGAACGGGGATTGACCTGCAGTGCCTTCTTGAGCAAGTGATCGGCTTCTTCGTGAAAGCCCCACTCGGCTTTCAGCACACCAAGCAGATGCAGCGCGTCGAACTGCCCGGGCACCGCGCGTATCACGCGCTTATAGAGCCGCTCGGCCTCGGCGGCATTGCCCGCCTGGTGCGCCGCGAATGCCCGCTGCAGTATCTGAAGCAGATTCGCGCCTCCGCCCTGCATGACCATATGTTTCTCAGACCCCGTGGCGGTCGGCGCACGTGACCCGCCCCCCACTTCTACGCTGCGGGCTCACGATTGGCCACGCACCGCGCTCTCGAGGAAATCCTCCAGGGCAGCGATGCAGTCCTTGTCACGGTAGACCCGGTGCTTCCGCTCGGCGATGCGTTGCCGCACGTCGGTGCGCCAGCCAGCGTCCCGGCCTAGTCGCACTCCGATTAACACATACTCGTCGAGCGACTCCGCGATCGTGTCGGTAACGTCCATTCGCTCGAGGATGGCGGTGGAATGCCTACCACGCATCAAGGGCCCCCGCATCGCCACGATCGGAAGACCATGCTCAAGGCTCTCCAGCGTCGTGTTTCCACCCGACCATCCAATGCTGTCGAGGTAGATATCGCATTGTCCGATCGCCGCGACGAACCGCTCCTCGCGCAACCGTGGCAGGAACGCGTAGTGCTCGGGACCGGTCATCCCGAAACGCTCGAAGGCATTGTCGAGACGCTGACGGAACACGTCGGTCACCTCGGGACCTGCGTGGTGCTCGATAAAGAGGAATTGCGCGTGTGCAACCTCTCGGGCAATGCGGGGATATATCTCGTCGAATTGCGGAAGATATTTGAAGAGCGATTGGCCACACCAATAGGCCATCGACCCCTGTCGCAGCCCCAGCTCGGCGCGATCGATCGCAGCGGCTGGTGCGTCGAGCGGCTCGTAATAGATCGAAAGGTTCGGCAATCGGACCAGCTGCTCGGTGTAGCGCGATTCGCCGTCGGGCGGTTCCATCATGGCGCTGCTCAAGAAATAATCCATGGTCGGCATTCCCGTCGTTTCCGGGTGACCCCAGGACACGCACTGCACGTGGGCCAAGCGTTGTGCTGCCAGCTGCAGGCAAACGCCGTTCATGCCGAGTTCCGGATAGATGAGCACGTGCGGCGCGTCGGCGAGTATCTCCTGTCGCCAGCGCCCGATCGGCAATGGGCCTTGGGCGAAGCGCTCGCACAGCGCTGCCGCCGAGCCGGTCACGGCATCCCGCTGCGTTCCGGTGTAATAGCCGAACACCTGAAACCTCGATCGATCGAGCTGAGAAAGCCAGCCGTTGATCAGGAGTTTCCAGACCGTGTGCCGCTGGAAGTAGCCGCTCACGATGCCAATCCGCAGTCGCTCGCCCGATCCGGGCGCTCCGCCCAGTCGGGGGGCGGAATAGCGATCGGCCATGACTCGACACGCCATCTCGCCATAGAGGCTCTGTAGGGTACGGTCGTCCCGCCCCTGGTAGGCGAGATAAAAAGGCGAGCTCGATGCCAGGCCCGCCACCAGGTCACCCCTGACCCGTCCGTGCTCGATGCCCTCGGCAAGACTTCTCAAGCGACTTTCATAGCTGGCGCGCCGCCGCGCAATCTCCGGCTCGTCCCGATAGACGATAGGCAACTGCGCTACGCACAGCGCGAACTCCGCCTCGGCGAAATCCGGGTCGAGCGAGAGCACCCTCTCATAATGCGCCACCGCTTGCTCGAGCCAACCTTGGTCCTTGAGCAGTTCGGCGAGATTGTAGTGCGCCTCGACGAGATCGGGGTTGATGTACACAGCCTCGGCGTAGTTCGCCAGCGCTTCGTCGTAGCGGTGCAGATCTCGCAGCACATTGCCTCTGTGGTGTATCGCTTCGGGGAGACTCGGCTCGATCTCGAGAGCCCGATCGCAGCTCGCCAATGCCTCCTCATGCCGCTTCAGACCCAAGAGCGCGTCGGCCCGGCCGCACAATGCGCCGGTGTCCGCGGGCTCTATCGCCAATGCCTTGTCGTAGCTTTCCAGCGCCTCCTCGTATCGCTGCAACCCGCGAAGCACGTCGCCGTGTGCGGTCAGAAGCTTGTGCGCGTTCGGTGCGGCTGCGAGCGCCCGCTGGCAGCTCTGCAGCGCGTCGTCGTGCCGGGCAAGCTTTTGCAGAACATGGGCGCGATTGATCACCGCGGAAACATAGTCGGGTTTGACCGCAAGCGCCTTGTCGAAGTCGGTCAAGGCTTCCTCGCGCCGGCCGAGCGCGTCGAGAATCCTGCCGCGGTTGTTCAGGACCTCGGCCAGGTTGGGAGCGATCGCGAGCGCGCGGTCGCAGCTTGCGATCGCCTCATCGTACCGCTTTAGGTCGCGCAGCACGTCAGCTCTGTTAGCGAGCGCCTTCGCGTACTCGGGCCTGAGAGCGAGCGCTTGGTCGTAGCTGGCAAGCGCCTCCGAATGCCGCCCCAAGCTATGCAGCACATTGCCGCGATTGTTGAGCGCCTCGGGGAATTCCGGTTTGATGGTCAAAGCCCGGTCGAGGCTTTCAAGCGCCTCATCGTATCGCTTGAGATCGCGGAGCACGTTCGCCCGATTGCTCAGCGCTTCCGCCGAGCGGGGATTGGCGTTGATGGCTCGGCTGAACAGCCGGATTGCTTCGTCATTGCGTCCGCGCTCGGCTTCGAGCACGCCCAGCAGATGGAGCGCGTCGAACTGGTTGGGCTGGGCACGCAGAACGAGGCGGTAGACCCGCTCCGCCTCCGCAAATTGGCCTGCTCGGTGGGCGGAATAGGCGTACTGGAGAGCTTCCGCCAAGTTTGGAGGCGCGCCGCGCAAGTGTTAAGTGATTCCTTTATTAGGTCGGTTCGAATCGTGATATTACCGCGCGCAATCGGCGGCCGTCATCGCCGAAACTTCGCGGGACCGAGCAATCCCGGCCAAGGTTTACAGGGCTGTTGGTGCTCGGCTATGTTCCCTGATAAGGAGACCCTCCCCGGTAGGAATTTCGATCGCGCCATGCCGTCGCTCGTCCACGCTTACACCCTCATCCAGAAAGGGGACCTGAGCAAGGCCGAAGCAATCTGCCGATCGGCCGTGGCCGCAACGGCGGACCCCACTGGGTATCGACTCCTCGCTGAGATCAGCCGCCTCAGGGAGGATCTGCCGGCCGCGCTAGAGCACGCGCGGCGAGCGCTGGATCTCGCCCCGAACCAGCCGGACTCGCTATTCTGCTACGGCACCTTGTTACTGCAGTCCGGCGATCTCGACGGGGCGATCGAGCACCTCGACCGGGCCGTCGAGCGGCGGCTGCGTTTCGACAAGGCGCAAGATGCACTCTGCGTCGCGCTGGAGCGACGGGCGAAATACGAAGGCCGCTTTCCCGTATCCGTCATCACCGCGACCACGGGGAACCCGAAGCTGCGGCGGGCGATCGAGAGCGTGCAGGCGCAGACATATCCTCGCGTCGAACATGTGATCGTCATAGACGGGC
>DATNIT010000024.1:0-2505 GCA_035604335.1 Allostellaceae bacterium
CCACGTGTTCTCTAACTATTTGAAATAATTCGATCTTCTTGGCGCAAGCCGCAGGCCTCTTGTCTTCGGCCGTTACTCGACGAATATATTCTCCATGTCCCGCGATGACGACATACTCTTCGAGCCGTACCTCGGCCGCTCGCGCACCCGTGGCGATGCTCGGGTGCGCAGGCCGAAGACGTTCATCCAGGAGGTGCGGCACGCCATTGCCCGCGCCGGCGGCGATCCGCGCCGCATCGGGCGGGCGCGAACGCGAGGGGCGAAGACGGGCCGCTTCAACGCCCGCGGCCGGGGCGCCAGGCTTGTCGCGACCTTTCCCCGCGAGCACGGCTGGACCCTGACCGAGGGCGGCATGCGCTTCCGGTCTCGCCGCGTCATCGTCAAGGCGCGCGTGGTGAAGATGCGCGGCAGTGGGAGCAAGGCGGCCTACGCCCATCTCCGCTACCTGCAACGCGAAGGCGTGACCCTCGACGGCGAGCGCGGCCGGCTCTATTCGAGCTTCCGGGACGACGTAGACGGAACGCAGTTCCTCGACCGGGGCCAGGACGACCGCCACCAGTTCCGCCTCATCGTCGCGCCGGAGGACGGCGCCGAGCTCGGCGATCTCCGCGCCTTCACCCGTCAGCTCATGATGCAGATGGAGCGCGACCTGCAGACCCAGCTCGACTGGGTCGCGGTCGATCATCACAACACCGGCCATCCGCACTCCCATGTCGTGATCCGCGGCGTCACCGACGACGGAAAGATTCTGAACATCGCTGGCGACTACATCGCCCACGGCATCCGGCATCGGGCGAACGAGATCGTCACCCTCGAGCTCGGCATGCAGAGCGAATGGGAGGTGCAGAAGAAGCTTGGCCGGGAGGTGGAGCAGGACCGTTTCACCCGGCTCGACCGGGCCCTCCTGGAGGAGGTGAACGAGCAAGGCCTCGTCGACCTTCGCGTGGGCGAGGAGCAGAGCTATCTCGGCCGGGCCAACCGCTACCTGCTGATCGAGCGTTTGAAGAAGCTCGAACGGATGGAGCTTGCCCACGAGGAAGAACCGATGCGCTGGTCGCTCGCCGGCAGTATGGAAAAAACCCTGCGTGAATTGGGCGAGCGCGGCGACATCATCAAGACCATGCACCGCGCCCTCACCGAGCGGGGCATCGAGCGCGGCGGCGGCGACTACGCCATCCATCGCGACCGGCTGGAGCAGGGACCGGTAATCGGCCGCCTCGTCGAGAAGGGCTTGCCGGGGGACCAGCTTGGCGACCGGATGCATCTCGTGATCGACGGCATCGACGGCCGGGCGCATTACCTCGAAATTGACGACGCCGCCAAGGCCGAGGAGGCAAGGATCGGCAGCATCGTCGAGGTCGGACGTGCTAAGCCCGAGCTTCGCCCCGCCGACCGGAACATCCTCGCCGTCACCGATCCGGGGGACCGCCTGTACCGGCCGAGCCAGCATCTCGCGGCCGTCCGGGACAACCACCTGGTCCGGGAAGGGAACGAGGAGGGATTCATCGAGGCCCATGTGCGCCGCCTGGAGGCGCTACGCCGGGCGGGAATCGTCGAGCGCATCGACGCTGACCTTTGGCGCATCCCCGAGGACTACGCCCAGCGGGCGCAGGACTACGACGCCAGGCGCAGCCGCCAGCTTGCCTTGCGCGTGCTGTCCATCATCGACCTCGACGCCCAGGTCATCGCCAACGGCGCGACCTGGCTCGACCGCGACCTGATCGCCGAGACCCGCGCGCCCACGCACGATAGCGGCTTCGGCCACGACGTACGCGACGCGCTGGCGCGACGCCGGCAGTGGCTGGTGGGGCAAGGCCTCGCCCGCACGGACGGCGACAAGATCATCTACCAGCGCGGCATCCTCTCGACCCTGGCGCGGCGCGAGGTGCAGCAGGCCGGCGAGAAGCTGGCCCGCGAGCGTGGCCTTTCCTTCTACACGCCGATGGACGGCGAGCGCGTCAACGGGACCTACCGGGAAGCCGTGCAGCTCGTCAGCGGGAAATACGCCTTGGTCGAGAACTCTCGCGAGTTCACACTGGTCCCGTGGCGGCCTGTGATCGAGAGAGATCTCGGCCGCACCATCTCCGGCCTCGTCCAGGATGGCGGAATCTCGTGGGAGTTCGGCCGCAAGCGCGGGCTCGGCATTGGCATGTAGGAGAGCGCCGCGACATGGTACTGGATTTCCATCGGCGCTTGGCGGCAAGCGTGCCGGGCCGCGGCGGACTATCAAGGCAAGGCTGGCACTTCGCGCCACCGCGGCGCTACGAGCGGCTGCGGCCTTGACAGCCCGCCTCAACCGGCCCGGCTCAGGCTCGCCAAGCACCAATGGCAAATCGGGAAGCTGACGCTTCCCTTCTCGGCAGGCTGTTGCTAGCTCGTCAAGTTGGCCGGTTTATGTAGCTCGTGGGTTGGCCGCTTCGTGATCGCTTCGGTTCGGGGGCATGCCCGCGAACCGAAGCGGCGGGCATGGAAGCGTGGCATGCCGCGTTTGGTTTGTGGTCGACG
>DATNIT010000025.1:0-26076 GCA_035604335.1 Allostellaceae bacterium
CGAACTTCATCGGCGAATCGAACCTGCTGCAGGGCTCGGCGGTCCCGGCGCAGGGCAACTCGCTGGTCTTCACCTCGGCCACCGGCCTGGAAGTACGCCTGACGAGCGGCGCAGGCCGAACGCAAACGGGTGATTGCTGCCTTGTGTTGCGGCCGGAATACGTCATGCTTGGCATGGGCGCCCGGGAGGGTGCCAACAGCTATCCCGGGACGATTCTCGAAGTCATCTATCTCGGCGATATAGTCAAATACCGTGTGGCTCTCGAGAGTGGTGATCAGCTTTTCGCGAAGACGATGGCGAACGGCGAGCTCGGCGTCTTGACGGCGGGGAGTGCCGTCGTCGTGAGCTGGGGAGCCAACGACGGCTTGCTGCTGCCGGGGTGACGTTTCCCGCTCGCCGGCCATGGCGCGTGTGTGAAGATTTGCGAAGCACTTCGCACAACGCGAAGATGGCACCAGGTTTCAACTTCCGCGCAACGCTTCACAGCCCTTGCCGCATGTGCTAGAAAACTTTTCCCGGCCGCCACGCGGGACAGCGATTTCCAGATGGCTTTCTCCAATCGGAAAGGTGCCATCGGCAAAGGCAATGCGGCTCAAGGGCTCATCATGTCGGGAGGAGACGATGACCATATCGAATAAGACGCGACGCCGATTCTTGCAGGCAACAGGTGCCGCTGTGGTGGGAGCTCTCTCCGCACCCTACATTATCCGGTCGGCGCGTGCGGACTCGAAGGAGCTGGTGTTCGTCGGCTTCGGCGGCTCCTATCAGGACGGCCAGACCAAGGCATATTTCGAGCCGTTCGAGCGCGAGACCGGCATCAAGGTCACCCAGACGAGCGGCGTCGAGATCGCAAAGCTCCGCGCGCAAGTGCAGGCGGGCCACGTCGAGTGGGATCTCGCAACCCTTCCGGACCGCCTCCTCTTCGCCGCGACGGAAGAGAATCTTTTGACGCCGCTCGACTACGGCGTGATCAACACCGCAGACATCCAGAAGAGCGTCGTGCGAAAGTACAGCCTCGGCCACATAAGCCTGGCAATGGCGCTCACTTACAGCACCAGCTTCTATAAGCCCGGCACGGAGCCGAAGAACTGGCAGGACTTCTGGAACCTCGCATCGGTTCCGGGAATCCGCGGCCTGTTCAACAATCCGGCCTATTCGCTCGAAATAGCGCTCGTCGCCGACGGCGTGCCGAAGGACAAGCTCTATCCGCTAGACGTTGAGCGCGCCTTGAAGAGCCTGGATCGCATCAAATCGAAGGTGATTTGGTGGGATCAGTTCCCGCAGCCGGGAGTCATGCTGCAGTCGGGCGAGATCACGATGACGCCGTGGACGCGCGGCGCCTCCTTCCATCTCGAGGGCCAGCCGATCGCGGTTTCCTTCGACGGCGCCATTGCTTCCTATGAGAATTGGACGGTGCCTAAAGATGCACCCCATGCCGACGCGGCCATGAAATTCATCGACTTCGCGATGAAGCCTGAGCGGCAAGCCGCCTTGACCAAATACGTCGCCTTCGGTCCCACCAATGCAAAGGCCTGGCCGCTCGTAGACCCCAAAGTCGCGCCGTGGCTGGCCTCCTATCCGGAGTATCACGACAAGGAAGTCCAGTTCGACGGCGATTGGTGGGGACGGAATCTCGCGAAGGTCAGCGAGAAGTGGGACGAATGGCGTCTCTCCAAGTGATCAGGCCGCAGCGGCTGCCCGCCAGATAAGGGCGATTATGGGGCGCGCCGCTTATCGGTCCGGCGCGTGCGGCCATCCGAGGGTGTAAATCAGCACCGAACTGGGCTCTGACTCAATCTCGGTGAAGTCGGCTACATGTAGCTTTGGGCAGCTTAAGAGGCTCTATCCTTGGGAAGAGCCCGCCTATGCGCCCACATCGTCACGAGTCGTTGCTGCGACCCGATCTCATCGTCGAACATGTCGAAATTGGCACTTCAGAGATCAGGGCCATGGTGCGGTCGCCATCTTCAACCGCTTCCTGTCCGCCGTGTGGCCTCGTCACGAGGCGAGTTCACGGCCGCCACGCGCGATGTCTGGCCGATCTGCGGGCACACGGGCGTCGCGTTCGGATCAGGCTGGTGGTTCGGCGATTTCGATGTAGAGAGCCGCGTTGCACGACGAAGATCTTCGCCGAGCGATTCGAGGAGGAGATCGCGCGGCCTTTCGCGCGCCGCACCGCGCGATTGGAGACCATCGATCACCATCTCGGTCCGGCGCTGGGGTCGCCCTGGACAAAGCCTTGCTCGGCGTCTTCTCTTTCCGGTCAGCAAGGACACGCTGTTGCGCGTGGGGTGCTCTCGGGCGCCGGATTGGCGCTCGACTCCGCATGTCGTCGGGATCGACGACTGGGCGTGGAAGCGTGCGCTTCGGTACGGGACGATCGTCTGCGATCTCAAACGCCGCCGGATCATCGACCTTCTGCTTGATCGCGAGGTTGCGACGGTCCAGGCCTGGCACACAGATCGGCCGTCCACTCGAACCATCTCGCACCATCGCGGGGGTGGCTGTATGCCGCTGATTGCCGAACTTTAGCGCAGATCCGAGGGTAATTTAGTGGGTAAATTGACCGCGAATCGCGTAATCCATTGATATCCCGCTATCTAATTATGACTGGGAGCGGACACCCAGATTCGAACCTACCGCTGCCAAACGAAAAATGTTCGGTAAAGGTGGTTGCGTGCCCCCGCAACCATTCCAGCCGCTGATCTCAAAGAGAGATCGGCGGCTTTTGTTTTCGCGCTTAAGAGGCGCATTGCTAAAAAGGTACCATGTAGGTACCGGAAGAAATCCGATTTGGGGCGATTTGGCACATTGGAGGGGCCGCAGCTGCCTAGAGTCCCGACAGTTGCGTGCGTCAAGTTCAGCAAATTGGCCGGCATGAGGTGATGCGGGCGTGGGGGGAGGGCTGCTTCGGCCGCATCCGCCCGCTCGCGATAGTTCCCGACGACAACGTGACCGTTCGCGCCGAGCCTCACCTCGATTCTTCGTGCCAAGCCTTGCAATCCGCTGGTTACGATGGCGACGCTCTCAGCCGTGACGCCCACGTTCGCCGCCGACCGGCTCCGCCTTGCTTCACAGCCCGAGAAGGTACACTCTGGCGCGTGCAAGACCGGTTGTCGGGGGAATGTCGGTTGACATCAATCACCCCACATGAGTGGGCAGCGCGCCGCCGGCACGAGAACGGGGAAACTCACACAGAGGGGGCGAGCCATGGTATCAGCCGCAAGGCTGGCCGCAGGGGCCGAGAGTCAGCGTAGTCGAGCCATCGTCGCCGGAGTTATCGGCAACGTCCTCGAGTGGTTTGACTTTGGCGTCTACGGCTATTTTGTCTCAACCATCGCCCAGCTATTCTTCCCATCGAACGACCCTTTGGCATCACTGCTGCTGACATTCGCGGTGTTCGGGGTCGGCTTCGTCATGCGGCCTATCGGCTCGATTCTGTTTGGCATCTACGGCGACCGCTTCGGCCGGCGCAAGGCATTGAGCGCGGTCATCTTCCTGATGGGCTTCTCGACCCTGGCAATCGGTCTGCTGCCGACCTATCAGCAGGTCGGCGTCCTCGCACCAATCCTGCTCGTCATTATTCGGCTGCTGCAGGGTCTCTCGGCCGGCGGCGAATGGGGCGGATCGACCGCCTATCTCGTGGAATTCGCCCCCGAGGGTCACCGCGGCTATATCGGGTCCTGGCAGCAAGTCAGCGTGGGCGGCGGGTTCCTGCTGGGTTCGCTGAGCGCGGCCTTCATCTACCAGGTGATGGGTCACGAGGCGGTGGTCTCCTGGGGTTGGCGCGTCCCGTTCATTCTCGGCATCGTGGTTGGGTTGCTCGGTGCTTATCTGCGTTGGCGGCTCGGCGACACGCCCAGATACACCGAGCTCGAGGAGCATCACGAGGTCTCGAGGGCGCCCTTGCTCGAGACGGTCACGACCTATCGGGTCGAGACGCTGACCATCTTCGGCCTTACCTTGCACAACACGGTGGCC
Source organism: Allostellaceae bacterium (assembly GCA_035604335.1). GTDB lineage: Bacteria > Pseudomonadota > Alphaproteobacteria > ATCC43930 > CGMCC-115725 > DASZHJ01. Next base: position 3,982 of record DATNIT010000025.1, read on the forward strand.
TACTACATCCCGATCGTCTATATGACGAGTTACATCATCTCACAGGCGCACCTGTCGCCGTCATCGGCGCTGTGGATCGGCACCACGTGCCTGACGGTGTTCGTGATTCTGATTCCGATTTGGGGCGCGCTCTCCGACCGCATCGGCCGCAAGCCGTTGCTGTTGCTCTCCGCTGGCGGCTATATCGTCCTCTCCTATCCCCTGTTCATGATGGCGTCCTCAGGCAGCTTCGCACTGGCTTTCCTCGCCCAGCTCACGATGATCGTATTCCTGTCATTCTTCTCCGGTGCATGCCCTGCAACCTATTCCGAGATTTTGCCGACGAAGGTGCGGTATACGGCGTTGTCGATCGGCTACAACATCGCGGTGGCGATCTTCGGGGGGTTCGCTCCGTTCATTGCGACCTGGCTGATCAAGGTGACGGGCAGCAACCTCGCGCCGGCCTTCTACCTTATCGCGGCGGCGGTCGTTACCTTCCTCGTCATACTGAGGATCAAAGAGACCGCATTCTCGCCTCTGAAATAGCCGCGGGAGCGCCGGGGGAAATGGATTAAGAGGCGCTCGACGTTCCACGTCGGCAAGCGCGTTCGGCTCGCCAATTGGGGTGAGGGTCAGGGGCGGGCGGAGCGCGATTTGAAATCCGCCGGCGTGGCGAGACGCACTCAGCGTGAAATACCGCTTTGCTGCTCGGTTGGCGGCTTTGATTGGCCAGCAATGCCGAGGTTACCCCCGCGCGCAGACGGCCACGAAGCCGGCTTTATCCCTTCTGCCGGGCAATCAGGCCAATCGCGTTAGCGACGAGGCGAGCGGCGGTCAGTGCGCCGGTTTGCTGGATGTCGCGCTCGGGAACGAACTCGACAATGTCGAAGGCGGCGATACGCGCCTTGCGCGCGATGCCCTGGATCAGCGAGGCCGCCTGCCAGTAGAGCAGGCCGCCGGGTGCCGGCCCGATAACGCCCGGCATGATGCTGGGATCGAGCCCGTCGACATCGACGGTGATCAGCACGTCGGCACCTTGCGGAATCGCCTCGAGAATGGGGTCGATGCCGCTCGACGCCACCACGTTTGCCATGAAGAACGAAACACCGGCGGCGACAGCGTCGCGGTAGTCCGTTTCCCGCGCGCTCCCGGTACCGCGCGCGCCGACCTGGACGATCCGCTCGATCCACGGCATCTCGCTCGCGCGACGCATCGTGCTCGACAGCCCCAGACGGATGCCCTGCACTTCGTCGCGCCAGTCGATATGCGCGTCGATCTGCAGGACGGCATACCGGCCACGGCCTTCGAAGGCCTGAAACAGCGGAATCGGGATCGAGTCGTCGCCGCCGAGGACGATCGGCACCGCGCCGCCGTCGAGGAGCGTGCGCACGGCGCCGGTGATGCGCCGGCGATTGCCCTCGGCATCGTCCTCGGCATAGGGCAGATCCCCGCAGTCGACGACGCGCACGCCGTCGGGGATCATCTTTCCACCGAGATCGAAATCCATGTGATGGAGCGCGCCGCTCCAATTGGCGATGCCAGCCCGGATCGCCGCGGGGGCGCCGGCGCAATAGGAGCCGACGCTGGGATAGGGCGTCGCCGCCGGCGCTCCGATGATCGCAGCGGCCGCGGCGGCACCTTCGGCGATCGTCGCTTCCGGCAAACCGAGGAAAGTCCTGGGAGCGGGCGCACCGAAGATGTCGCCTATTGAAGACGGTGCGCGCATCGAGCTGTTGGACATTGCACTGTTCCTCGAAGATTGAACGCGCCTAAAGGGAGGCGGGAGGCGCGTGGCGGTGTTTCTGCGCCCACAACGAGCACCTTCCTTCGATTCGGGTGCTCGCTAATGAATCACATCCGATTCTTCCAACTCAACAATTTTCCGGCGCGGCTCCTAGGTTCACACCTTGGCAATGTCAGCCGCTGATCTCAAAGAGAGATCGGCGGCTTTTCCATGCCTACCCGAGGTGTCCGAAGTGGCGCAGCTGATTTCATGGCCGCCGCGCCAGTAGCGTCGGGTTATTCGGCCCACGCATCGGAGCATACCGGGTCAGGCACCAAAGGTGCTGCGCAAGCGTGCGTCGATAGGGCCTCGCGCAATCCTCCGGACTTGCCACAATTTGCTTGACAATGCGCTTTCTAATCATGAAAATATTTTCATGGATGTGAAAAGTGCCCGCCGAAGCGTCGAGCTCTTTGAGCTCTTCGCGCGCGTGCAGACCCCGCTCTCGCTCTCGGAGCTGGCGCGGGCGCTGAGTGCCCCGCTGTCCAGCTGCTTCAACCTGGTTCGCGCGCTCGAGGCGCGCGGTTATCTCTATGCCGTCGCCGGACGCCGGATCTATCCGACCCGAAAGCTGTCCAACATCGGCAACGCGATCACCGCCGGCGAGCCGTGGATGGAACGCTTCGAGCCCAGGCTGGTGGCGTTGCGCGAGGCGACGCAGGAGACCACGATCCTCGGCAAACGGCAGGGCGACCAGGCGATCTATCTCGCCGTCATCGAGGGCCCGCAGAATGTGCGTTACTCGGCTCAAGCCGGCGAGCTCAAGCCGCTCTACTCGAGCTCCATCGGCAAGGCGCTTCTCAGCGCATTGAGCCGCGCCGAACGGGAGGCGACCGTGGCCAAACTGTCGCTCGAGGCGCGAACGGGATCGACCATCACCGATCCAACCGCATTGCTGGCGGACCTCGATCGTTGCGCAGCAAGCGGCCTTGCCGAGACCCGCGGCGAGAACGTTCCCGATGTGATGGCCATCGCCAAGCCGGTGCGGCTGGGGGATGATCTATACGCGATCGCAGTCGCGGGGCCGATGCATCGGATGATGGTGAACGTCGACCGGCACCAGGCGCATCTTGCCGAGATCTGCGCCGACATCGCGGCAGCGCCATGAGCAAGCTTGTCACCACCGAATTCGAAAACGGCACTCTTTCGCTGACGCTGAACCGGCCGGAAAAGCGCAATGCGCTCAGCCGCGCGCTCATCGCCGAGATCGCCGCGACCTTCACCGCCTGGAGCGAGAGCGACGACGTGGCCGTCGCCGTGCTGACCGGCGCCGGCACGAAGGCCTTCGCCTCGGGCGGCGATCTCGACGAGCTCAACGCGATCAAGACCGAGGCGCAGGCGGTATCTTTCGCCGCCGAGACACGCACAGCACTCGACACCATCAGACGTTTTCCGGTTCCGGTCATCGCCGTGCTCAACGGCGACGCGCTCGGCGGGGGTGCCGAACTGGCACTCGCGTGCGACCTGCGGATCGCCGCCGCGCATGCGCGGATCGGCTTCCTGCAGGCACGGCTGAATATCGCCACCGCCTGGGGCGGGGGGAGCGATCTCTTCCAACTCGTCGGTCCGAGCCGTGCTCTGGAGCTCTTGTGCACCGCTCCGCTGCTCGATGCAGAGCGGGCCCTGGCCTTGGGCCTGCTCGACGCGGTGGCGCCGGCGGATCGCGATCAGGTAGTGTTCGTGAGCGAATACCTGAAGCGTTTTGCCGCCCAGAAGCCCCAGGTCATGCGCGCCTTCAAGTCGCTGGCGATCATGCACCGCTTCGGCGCCGGACCAAGCGACAAGGCGGCGACCGAGGGCGCGCGTTTTGCGCTCACGTGGGTGCATGCGGACCATTGGGCCGCCGTGAAAGCGATGGGCCGGTGAAAGTCAAGAGGAGGCGTGGATGCTGACCGCCAACAAGACCGTGCCCGAATCGGCCGCCTCGGCGTCCGCTCCGGTGCGCACGCCCTCCGGCATCGGGCTGCCGCTGGTCGCAACCAGCGCGCACCACGATCACGATGCGAACGGAGAGGAATTGCCGGGCCGATATCCCTTCACGCGCGGCATCTTCGCCGACGGCTATCGCGGCCGATTGTGGACGATGCGCCAGTACTCTGGCTTCGCCACGGCCGAGGAGTCCAATCAGCGCTACAAATTCCTGCTTGCGCGCGGCCAGACCGGACTGTCGATCGCCCTCGACCTGCCGACCCAGTGCGGCTACGACCCGACCGACCCGATGGCCCGTCCGGAGATCGGAAAAGTCGGCGTATCGCTGTCCAATCTCGCCGAAATGGAGACGCTGTTTGCGGGGATCGATCTTTCCAAGATATCCACGTCCTTCACTATCAACGGCACGGCGGCGATCATCTACGCCATGTATGTCGCGTACGCCGACAAGCAGGGTGTCGCGCGGGACAAGCTGACCGGCACGATCCAGAATGACATCCTCAAGGAGTACGTCGCACGCGGCACCTGGATATTCCCGGTGCGGCCCTCGATGCGCCTGATCGCCGACAGCATTCTCTATGCCAATGCGACGACGCCGCGGTTCAATCCGATCTCGATTGCAGGCGCGCACGTGCGGGATGCCGGGGCGACGGCGGTGGAGGAGATGGCCTATACGCTTGCCAACGGGCTCGCCTACGTGGACGAGCTCATCGCCCGCGGCGGCGACGTCGAGAAATTCGCCAAGCGCCTGAGTTTCTTCTTTTACGTCCACATGGATTTCTTCGAGGAGGTCTGCAAGTTCAGGGCGGCGCGCCGGCTGTGGGCGCGGCTGCTCCGGGAGCGCTACGGCGTGAGCGACGAGAAGGCGCTGCATTTCCGCTTCGGAGTCGTCTGCGGCGGGTCCTCGCTCACCGCAGCGCAGCCCTACAACAACGTCATCCGCGTGGCAGTCGAAACTATGGCCGCTGTCTTGGGAGGCGCCCAGTCGATATTCACGGCCGCATTCGACGAGGCGCTGCAGCTGCCGAGCGAATTCTCGGCCGAGCTCGCGCTGCGCACGCAACAGCTCATCGCCTACGAGAGTGGAATCGCAAACACCGTCGACCCTTTGGGCGGCAGCCATCTGGTCGAGTTTCTCACCGACCAGATGGAACGGGAGATGGGGCGCGTGATGGGCGAGATCGATGCCTACGGCGGCGTGGTCAGGGCCATCGAGGAAGGTTGGCTGCAGGCGCGCATCGCCGAGCGGGCGCTCGCGCGCAAGCTCGACATCGACAGCAAACGCACGATCGTGGTGGGGGTAAACGCATTCCAGCGGGACGACGGCGGCGCCGATGGGGGTGCGGTGCCGCGCCTCGATCCGATCGCCACCCAGGGCATTTTCGAGAAGTTCGAATCCGTACGCGAGCGGCGTGAGGTGGCCCAGGTGGACCGAACGCTCGCCCGTCTCTCGGAGGCGGCCGCCGACGATCGGGAAAATTTGCTTCCCTATCTGGTCGATTGCTGCCACGCCTATGCTACTGTCGGTGAGATGGTCGCGCGGCTGAAGAGCCGATGGGGCGATTTCAAGGAGCCGGTCCGGCTATGACAGCGAACAGAACGGCGGAGTCCCCGCCGGCGCTCAAGGGCAAGCGCATCCTCGTCGCCAAGCCGGGACTGGACGGTCACGACGTCGGCGCCAAGGTTATAGCACTCGCGCTGCGCGACGCCGGCGCCGAGGTAATCTATACCGGCCTGCGCAAGACCCCCGACTACATCGCCCGGGTCGCGGTCGAGGAGGACGTCGACGCGGTCGGCCTGAGCGTGCTCTCGGGCAGCCACCGCGAACTGGTCGCCCAGACGGTGAGCTGCTTAAGACGGCTCGAGGCCGGCGATATCCCGATCTTTGTCGGCGGCACGATCCCGCGACAGGATCAGCCGGAGCTGCTCGCCCTCGGCGTCAAGCGCATCTTCACCTCCGAGATGGCGCTTGCCGACGTGGTCGCCGCCGTCGCAGAGGTGCTCAAGTGAACGGCCCCCTTGCCGGCATCCGCATCCTGGAAATCGGTCACGTGCTGGCCGGGCCGTACTGCGGGTTGCTCCTGGCCGACCTCGGCGCCGACGTAGTCAAAATCGAGCCGCCCGGCGGCGATATCGCCCGGCGGATCAGTCCGCACTACATCGGGCCGCACAACGCTTATTTCGCCAGCCTGAACCGGGACAAGCGAAGCGTGGTCATCGATCTTGGCTCGCCGGAGGGGCAACGGCAGCTGGCCGGTCTCGCCCGAACCGCGCGCGCCCTGGTGACGAACCTGCGGCCCGCGGCGATACGCAAGCTCGGGCTGACCTACGCCGCGCTGCGGGAAGTCAATCCCAAGCTCGTCTGCGTGGCGCTGACCGGCTTCGGTCTCGACAGCCCTTACGCCGATCGCCCTGCCTATGATTACGTCATCCAGGCGATGACCGGCATCATGGAGATGACCGGCGAGCCGGACGGCCCGCCGACCAAGGCCGGGTATTCCGCGGTTGACAACTCGGCCGGCATCATGGCTGCGCTCGGCCTCTTGGCGAAGATCATCGAGGGCAAGGGCGGACAGGTTGATGTCGCCATGTACGACGTCATATTGTCGCAGCTCAATTACGTGGCGAGCGCGAGCCTCAATGCCGGAGAGAAGGCACGGCGGTTCGCGGGCTCGGCGCATCCCTACTTCGTCCCGGCCCAGGTATTCGCCACGCGCGACGGCTGGCTCACCCTGTTCGTCAGTCACGACGATTTCTGGCGGCGGTTCTGCGAGGAGATCGGGCGGCCGGAATGGCTCACCGACGAGCGCTTCGCCACCATGGCGGCGCGCAGCGCCAATCGTGCGCTGGTCGTGGACTCCGTAGGCAAGGTCATCGCCGAGCGGAGCGCCGCCGAGTGGCTCCGCCGGCTGGTGCCACTCGGGATCGTCGCCGCTGCCGTCACCAGCCTCGAGGAGGCGCTGGCCGGCGAGCAGACACGCGCGCGCGGAATGATCGTCGAGATCGCGCTCGGCGACGGCAAGATCCGAACAGTCGGCAATCCAATAAAAACCGGCAGCACCGAGCAGCACCGGCCACCTCCTCTCCTCGGCGAGCACAATCATATCTTGAGCGAAAGCGTCATGGCATGACTCCCCTGACCGTCAACGATCGACGGGCGCTTTCGCGAGTGCTGAGCCGCGTCGCCAACGCGTCCGTTGCCGAAGTCCTGGGCATGTCCGGCGGCGGCGCGGCAAGCTGCCGCCGCGTCGGCGTCACCGGCTCGCCGGGGGTCGGCAAGAGCAGCCTGATAGCGCGCCTTGCGCGCAGCCGGCTCAGCCATCCGGGCGAGCTCGCCATCATCGCCATCGATCCGACCAGCCCCAAGAGCGGCGGCGCCATCCTCGGCGACCGGATTCGGATGCAGGATCTCGCCGACGAGCCGCGCGTATTCATCCGCTCGCTGGCCAGCCGGGTGAGCCAGGACGGCCTGAGCGACAATCTGCCCGACATATTGGCCGTGCTCGAGAGCGCGGGATTTGCCGAGCTGATCATCGAAACCGTCGGCGTCGGCCAGGTCGGATACGCGGTCAAGCGCGTCGTCGACACCAACGTGCTGGTGTCGATGCCCGGCACCGGCGACCAGATTCAAGCCATGAAGGGCGGCCTCCTGGAGATGGCGGACATCTGTGTGGTCAACAAGGCGGATCTGCCAGGGGCGCGGCGGCTGGCCGCGGAGTTGCAGAGCGTCGTCGCCCCGCGCGGGAGCCCGCGGCGGGAGTGGGCGCCGCCCGTCATCCTGATTTCGGCCGCGGAGCAGGAAGGCATAGACCAGCTCGGCGATGCGATCGATCGCCACCAGGCATGGCTCGATCAAGAGGGCCAACGCGATGCCACCGCGATCGAGCGCCGGGTGCAGCACGTCGGCAGTCTCGTCGCCCGCCGCGCGGCGGAGATCGTCGACACGCTGCCGCACGATGTTCTGCTTCAGCCCCTTTCCGCGGCGTACGCGGCTGTGGTATCGGAGCTTGCCCGATCGTGCGCGCCCATTCTGCCGGCAGGCGACCGAGCCGCCAAGACGATGCGCCAACCGTGAATTTTCGAGGGAGGAAACGACAATGACGCAAGCAACCTTCAACCGCGTGCTCCGGCCTTTCGCACTGGCGTCGCTCTCCGCCGCTCTACTCTGCGCCGCATCCGCCAAGGCCGAGGAACGTCCGCTCGTGATCGGCGGCTCGGTGTCGATCACCGGGGCGCTCGCCGTCGACGCTGCCTACCATCTCCACGGCATACAGCAGGGGATTGAGGACGCCAACGCGCAGGGAGGCTGGCTGGGGCGCAAGATCGAACTGAAATACTACGACGACAAGAGCGACGCCGGAACGGCGGTGCGGCTCTATACCAAGCTGATCACGGAGGACAACGTCGACCTTCTCATTGGTCCGTATTCGAGCGGCATCACCCAGGCGGTGGCGCCGCTGATCAACAAGTACGAAAAGGCGATGATCGAGCCGGAGGCCTCCGTGCCGGACATCTACGTCCCCGGCAACCTGTGGAACATTCAGGGGATAGCGCCTTCGTTCGGCTATCTCGAGGGCGTGCTGCCGCTGGCGAAGAGCCACGGTGCTAAGACCGTCGCCGTGCTCGCGCTCAAATCGGCGTTCTCGCTCGCCTGCGACAAGGCCCGCCTCGAACAGGTGAAGGCTCTCGACATGGCGCTCGTGTACGATACGACCTACGCATTGCCGCAGCCCGACTTCTCCTCCCTTGCACTCGCGATCAAGAACGCCCAGCCGGACGTCGTGGTCGTGTGTAGCTATTACCCGGATGCGGTCGGCATCGCGCAGTCGCTGCAGCGGGCGGGATACGCGCCGAAATTCTTCGCCGAGGCCATCGGCCCGGCGGAGGATGAATTCACCAAGGCATTGGGGCCGATCGCCAACCGAATCATCTCCAACACCAGCTGGTGGGCAAGCCTGAAGACGGCGGGCAACGCGGCGTTCATCGCGCACTACAAGGCGACATTCCACCAGGATCCCGACTACCATGCCGCCTCGGGCTACGGCGCCATCCAGGCCCTCGGCGCCGCCCTCAATGCCGTCAAGGTGATCGACCAGGCCAAATTGCACGACTGGCTGCTTCACAACGAGGTCCAGACGGTACAGGGCACCTTCGCCAGCGACCCGAACGGTGCGGCGAAGAAATTCAACCAATTTCTGTTCCAGATCCAGGACGGAACCCGCAAGCTGATCTGGCCGGCCGCGGACGCGGAGGCGCCGGCGCAAGTCCCCTACACCGGGCAATAGCGCCGAGCCGCGCAACGAGGGCGGGCGGCTCGCCGCATGCTGGTGCTGCAAATCCTGATCAACGGCCTCCTGCTGGGCGGGATGTACATCCTACTCGCCCAGGGCTTGAACCTCGTGTTCGGGGTGATGGGCGTGGTCAACCTCGCCCACGGCGCCATTATCACGGTGGCCGGCCTGTTCACCTTCTGGTTCGCCACCCACACGCAGCTAAACCCGCTCCTCCTCCTGCCTGTCGTCTTCGTTGCCATGCTCGCGATCGGCGCCCTCCTGCAGCGATCGCTGCTCGAGCCGCTCGCCGGCATCGGCCGAAAATCCGAGTTGTTGAGCCTGATGATCACGTTCGGCCTGTCCTACGTGCTCGTCGAGATCGGGCTCGACGTGTTCGGTTCGCAGTATGTGTCGCTGCCCAATCTGCAGACCACGTGGTCGTTGGGCGGGCTCACGATCAACGAAGCGCTCGTCGCCGCGGGCGTGCTCGGAGCGGCCATATCGGGCGCGCTTCAGATATGGCTGCAGCACACCGATTCAGGCAAGTGTCTGCTTGCCACCTCGCAGAACCGGATCGGGGCGGTCGCCTGCGGAATCGACGTGAGCCGCATGCGCTGCATCGCCTTCGCCATCGGCTCGAGCCTCGCCGCGGCGGCCGGCGTTCTGCTCATCATGGTCATCCCGCTTGCGGCACAGACGGCCGACAGCCTCACCATCCTCTCCTTCGTCGTCGTCGCATTGGGCGGCCTCGGCGACTACCGCGGCGCGGTGCTGGCGGCATTTCTGCTCGGCATAACGCAATCGGCGGTCGGCTATTACGGGGGCGGAGATGCGGAAAGCGTGGTCCCCTATCTGCTGTTCATCCTGTTCATGATCTTGCGTCCGCAAGGTCTCGGCCGGGCCGTTCAGGCGCAGTGAATCGAAATATCATGAGCTTCGAGCGACACACCCTCGGCAGGCAGCTGCAGAATCGCCTCACCCCGGCCGCCGCGGCATTCCCGAGCCGGCGCCGACAGGCCTACCGCGCGGTCGCCGGCCTGACGATCCTCGCCGTTCTAGCGGCAGCCCCGCTGCTGAGCTCGGGCTATGTCCTGCAGCTTGCGACCGACATCCTGACATTCGTCGCGCTGGCCTATTCGTGGAACCTGATCAGCGGATTCACCGGCTACGTCTCGTTCGGTCAGGTCACTTTCTTCGGAATGGGCGCCTATGCCACCGCCCTTATGGTGCTCCATACGCCCATTCTTTGGTACATGGCGATCCCGATCGCCGTGCTGCTCGCGGGTGTGGCGGCCCTCCTGCTGGGCGCGGTCATGCTGCGGCTGCGCGGCATCATGTTCGCGCTCGGCATGCTCGGCCTAGCGCGAATCCTCGCGGTCGTCGCCGCCAACTGGTCGTTCGCCGGCGGTGCGGTCGGCCTGACCCTTCCGGCTGAGCTAACGCCGATCGCCGTGTATGCCGGCACCTGGGCGGCGGCGCTGTTCGCCTTCGGGCTCAACGCGTTCTACATGCGCTCGGGACTCGGGCTGAGCGCCATGAGCGTGCGCGACGACGAGGGGGCCGCTGCAGCGCTCGGGGTCGCCACCGGTCGCGTCAAGATCCTGACTTTCGTGCTCAGCGCGCTGGCGCCGGCCGCCGTTGGCGGGTTGGTCGCGTGGAACCGGAGCTTCATCGACCCTGCGAGCGCCTTCGATCCGAACATGGATCTCCAACTGGTGGTCTTCACGCTGTTCGGCGGGATCGGCACGCTGTGGGGTCCGTTGCTCGGCACCCTCGTCCTGATGCTGGTCGGCGAACAGCTGTGGGCCTATGTCCCCGAGCTTCAACTGGCGCTTTACGGCGGGCTCGTCATTGTCGTCGTGCTGGCGTTTCCGGGCGGCATTGTCGGACTGGCCAACCGGTTCGGCTGGCTCCTTAGGCGCCCCATCTTCGCGCCGCGCCTGTTCCCGGCAGCGATCGTGCCGCCACCGGCACCGCCGTCGCGGCCATCCGGCGAGACGATCCTCGAGGTGCGGGATCTCTCGGTGCGTTTCCGTGGCATCGTCGCACTCGACGGACTCTCTTTCAGTGTCCAGCGCGGCGAGTCGGTGAGCATTCTCGGCGCCAACGGGGCGGGCAAGACCACCTTGTTCAACGCGGTGACCGGCTTCGTCATTCCCAACGAAGGCAGCATCCTCTACCAGGACCGACCCGTGGCCGGACTTGCTCCCTTCCAGCGTGCACGCCAGGGCATCGCCCGCACCTTTCAAATTCCGCGACTCATGGAATCGATGACAGTGTGGGAGAACGTCCTGCTCGCCGCTCAGCACGGCAGGCTGTCCCGCCAAGCGCTCGAACAGACGGCGTGGGCGCTTCACACCACCGGGCTCGCGCCGATGTGGCTCGAGTCCATCGCCAGGTTGACCCCCGGGCAGCAGCGGCGGCTGGAGCTGGCGCGCGCGCTCGCGCTCGGCCCGACCCTGGTGCTGCTCGACGAAGTGATGGCCGGCATGACGCGCGACGAACAGGAGGAGATTCGCGTCGTGTTGCGCCGCCTGCCCGAGTTCGGCGTGGCGGCGGTCGCCGGCATCGAGCACGTGATCTCGGCGATCGCGGATATTTCCGACCGCATGATCGTGCTCGACCGCGGCAAGAAGATCGCCGAGGGCGCGCCGGCGGCCGTGCTGCGCGACCCCATCGTCATCCAATCCTATCTCGGAGAAGTCCGTTGATGCCGGCACCCGAACCGTCCGCGACGTCCGCCGCGCTCGTGGTCGACGGCGTGGTGGCCGGGATCGGCAGCCTCACCCTGTTGCACGACGTCTCGCTCGAAGTGGAAGCCCAGGCCGTGACCTTGCTGCTCGGCGCCAACGGCGCCGGCAAGACCACCCTCATGCGCACGCTGGCGGGCCTGATCGCGCCGCGGGCCGGCCGAATCATGCTGTTCGGCCAGTCGATCGGCGGCCTCCCGCCGCACCTCGTCGCCCGCGCCGGGATCGGCCACGTCCCGAGCGGTCGCGAGCTGTTTCCGCGGATGACGGTCGCCGATCATTTAGCACTCGGCGGACGACTCTGCGCGCCCGAGCGGCGCGCGGCGTTGCGCGAGCGCGTCCTCGAGCTGTTTCCGGCGATCGCCGAGCGGCTTCGCCAGCAGGCCGGCACGCTCTCGGGCGGCGAGCAGCAGATGGTCTCGATCGCGCGGGCGCTGATGACCGATCCGCGATTGCTGCTGCTCGATGAGCCCTCGGCGGGGCTCGCGCCCAAGGTCGTGCAGTCCGTGTTCCAGACCTTGCCCAAGCTGCAGAGCCACGGGGTGAGCGTGCTCCTTGCCGAGCAAAGCCTCACCTTCGGGTTCGCGGTGGCCAAGCGAGCCTACGTCATCCGCGACGGCCGCATCGTGCTGTCGGGCACCTCAGCCGAGCTGTCCGCGAATGCGAGCATCGTGAAGGCCTATCTCGGCGCGTGAACGATGCACCTGCGGCCTCGGCCGGGCCATCGTCACAGCGCTTTGCGAATCGTCAGATTGATGCGGCAGCGGCCGCTCGGCCCGTCGTCTCCCGCGAGCACGCGCTCGATGCTGTGGAAGGCAAGTCGCGCGGGACCGCCCCACACCACGACGTCGCCGCTTTCGAGCCGGATGCGGTGCCGCCGGTCGTTGCGGCTGAAGCCGCCGAAGAGGAATACCGCGGGCAGCCCGAGCGAGACCGACACGATGGGCGCGGCGAAGTGGCGCTCGTTCTTGTCTTGGTGCAACGACAGGCGCGCGGCCGGCTCATAGCGGTTGATCAGGCAGGAGTCGGGGTCGAAGCCCGCGAACCCGGCCGCGGCCGCAGCACGTGCCGCGAGGGCTCGGAACGAGGCAGGCATCGGCGGCCACGGGCGTTCTGTCGACGGGTCGACGGCATCGTAGCGATAGCCGCGGCGGTCCGTGACCCAGCCGGTGTCGCCGCAGTTGGTCGTCGCCACGGACATCCGGTGGCCACCGGGGGTGACCATGTGGCGGAAGGGTGCGAGGGCGAGGATCGGCCCGAGGGCCTTCATGAGCTCGGCCGCGTCGGGTGCGGCGAAGCCCGCGAGGAGCATCGCACCTTCGGCGAGCGCCTCGGCACCCTTGCCCGAGCGGCGCGCGCCGCTCACGAGATCGCCTGTCGCGGCACCGCGGATCGTGCTCATCGCGCGTCGTGAAAGATGATGCCGAGCGTCAGGCGCCGGCCGGACCGCACCCGGCTCACCCCGTGACGGAGATTGACTCGGTAAGAGCGGCACTTGCCTTGCACCGGCCGATGGTGCACCGGGAAGATCACGCCGTCCCCCTGGCCGAGGGGCACCACCTCCGCGCGCGATTGCATACGGGGCCGCTGCTCCATGAGCACGAAAGCGCCGCCCGTGAAGTCCCGCTCGGGCACCGAAAGCAGGACCGTAAGCTGCAATGGAAAGACGTGCTCTCCATAGAGGTCTTGATGCAAGCAGTTGTAGTCGCCGCCGCCATAGCAGAGGAGGAGCGGCGTCGGCTTGGTTTGACCGGCGTTGCGGCAGCGCTCGAGGAATGCCGCATGATCTTCCGGATAGCGCACGTCGATGCCCATGATCTCGTTCCAGCGGTTAGCGATGCCGGCGAGCGGCGGATAGAGCGCTGCTCGCAGGCTGGAAACCGGCTCGGGCAGAGGATACGCGAAGTACTTGTATTCCCCGCGTCCGAAGCCGTGGCGCTCCATCACCACGCGGCTGCGGAAGAGCTCCTCCCTCTCGTAACTCGCGGCCAGCGCTTGGCACGCTTCCGGTGCAAGCAGCGAGGCGATGACGGCATGACCGTCCGTATCGAGGCTCGCGGCGAGACCCGGCCACTCAAGCGCGGCGACCCGCTCCGCGATGCCGCGCAAGGAGGAGCGGGAGGGCCGGGGCCGGATCGCGCCCATCGTCATGCGGCCTCGCGCTCGAGCAGCGCGCGTTTGCGCTCTTGACCCCAGCGGTAGCCGGAGAGCGCGCCGTCGTTGCGCACCACCCGGTGGCAGGGAATGGCGACGGCGATGGCGTTGGCTGCGCACGCCTGCGCAACGGCGCGCACTGCGGTGGGTGCGCCGATGCGTTGGGCGATCTCGGAGTAGGTGGCGGTGGAGCCGGCGGGAATACCGCAGAGCGACTGCCACACGCGCTCTTGGAAGGCCGTACCCCGTACGTCGAGCGGGAGGTCGAGACTTTGTGCCGGCGCCTCGACGAAGCCGACGACCTTGGCCAGCAATTGCTCGAAGTCCTCATCGCCGTCGACCAGCTTCGCCTTGGGAAAGCGGTCCTGGAGGTCGCGCACGAGAGCCTCCGGGGCGTCGCCGAAGAGGATGGCCGAGACGCCCTTTTTGGTGGCGGCGACGAGGATCGAGCCGAGCGAGCATTCGCCGACGGCAAAGCGCATCGACGTGCCCTTGCCCCCGGCGCGGAAGCCGGCGGGCGTCATGCCCAGCAGCTTCGAATAGGTTGCGTAGAACCGCCCGCTGGAATCGTCGTCGCCGGAGTATCGTGGCAGACCCTTCTCTTGTCTCGTCCTCGGGGAAACCATGGAAATCTCCTTTTCGGTTGCGGCGCGCCGATGGGCCCGCCTGGACCGATATTTGGCGATTATGCGGCCGCGGACACTCCGGCTCTTGCGCTCAAATTCAAAATGAGCGGCAGCAGGAAATTGGCACCCGCCCGCTTGCAATTCCGAGCGTCCTTAGCTATATCCATGCTGTCCAGCCGCACAATATATAAAGTCGCCATGGCACGGGACCAATGCGTCCGTGGCGGAAAAGCGGCTATTTCACCGGATCGGGGCCTCAAGATACACCAGCGCGCAGGCTAGCTCGCAGAGAGGGTAACTCCCGCGGCCAATTGCATTTGAGAATTTCCGAATCCCCACATCGAGGCGCGCCTTCTCGAGATGTCGAGGCGCGCCGTCCTCGCATGGGCATCCAAAAGCTGATGGACAAAAAGGAAGACAGCAAGAGAAAGAGAAGCGTCGGGGCCCCGGCCGATCCGGTGCCAACGGACGCGGAAATCGAGGCGGCGGCGGAGCGCTTGGGGCCGGGTTGGCTGCAGGGCGCCCCACGGCCGCGAGCCGCGGGCGCGAGCCTGGTCGTTCAGAGCCTTGCGCGCGGCCGCTCGCATGCTGTGACCGTGGAGGTGAAACGTCCGGCGCGCCGTCTCCCCAGGTCACGCTGACGCCTTGAGGGCAACGTGCGCGCGCGGAAAGAGCTCCCGTAGCGGCGGCAACCTCCGGCCTTGACCGCGCAAATCGCCGTGCGGCCCATGCGCGGTCATGGCATCGACGCGATGTCAACGGCACGCATATCCGATGCGGCGCGCCGCACTCGTCGCCATGAAAACCCCCATCGGCGAGAACCGCGAAGGCTCTCAGCACTCCTCTCGCGGCTAAAGATGCCTATGTCCGTCGCAGATTCCTGTTGTCGTTCAGCTAAAAGGTCGCTCAAATGCCCCCGATATTGAGTGCCGTTCCGGGCGGATGCCGTGCCCTTCGCACTTGCACAAATTCGAGATGGGCCGGCCGCAATGGGACAACTATCAGTAATCTAACCATAATTTGGACTCGAGGTGAAGGTGCGCGGGCGGTGTTCAGGCGGCAACTGACGGCGGCTTTCCCGGACTTGGATTGACGGGAAAGAGCGGGCGCAGTGCGCGCGGGGAGCATGGAGAAATAATAATCATAAATTAACAAATAATTGCCATGTTATTGAGCCTACCGCCCGATCGGCCAAGTCGAGAAGGGCGTGGAAGCGTAATCGCGGCGACGACGCTGCATCGGACAAGCCGGCGAAGCTTCGGGATTATTGCAAAATGTTGAGGGAACGAGTCGCGCAATTTCAGAAATCTTCCGCGGGACGCTCGGGAGAGGTGCGTTCGAGCGCCGGCACGCCGCAAGTGTCCGGCAAGACGACGGTCGTCATCGTCGACGACCGGGTGACCAACCGCCGCATCATGAGCGAGCTCGCTTCCGTGCTCGAGGAGAACCTCGAGGTCAAGGCGTTCGAGGACCCGATCGCCGCCCTTGCCTGGATCGAAGACAATACCCCAGACCTCGTCATCACCGATTACAAGATGCCCCACATCGACGGCGCCGAGTTCGTGCGCCGTTTCCGCCGTCTGCCGCTCTGCTTCGATGTGCCCGTGGTGGTGGTGACCGTCTATGAGGACAAAGAGTTCCGCTATCGGGCGCTCGAGGCGGGCGCCACCGATTTCCTGCTCTCCCCCGTCGACCACCACGAATTCTGGTCGCGCTCGCGCAATCTGCTCGCGTTGCGCCGCCAGCAGCAGATCATCAAGCACCGCGCCTACTCGCTCGAGCGCATGCTTGCGCAGAGCCATCGGCTCCACGAGGAGACGGTCAAGGAGATTCAAGAGCGGCTGCGCTCCGTGATCGATGCCGTGCCCGCGATGATCTACGCCACGGACGCCGATCTGCGCCTCGTGTTCCTCAACTCCTATGCGGCGGCGCTCACCGGCGTGGCGCGCGAAACCGCGATCGGCAGCAGCGCCGAGAGCGTATTCGGCGAGGCCTTCGGGCGCATGAGCGCGGCGTCCGATCTTACGCTGTTCACCACGGGCGAGACGCCGCCGCCCTTCGAGGAGCGCCTCGTCGATGCGCGCAACCGCGCGCGCGACATGCTCACGACCAAGAGCGCGTTGCGCGATCCAGGCGGCCGCATCACGCACGCGGTGACGGCCGCCATCGACATCACCGAGCGCAAGGATGCGGAAGCAGCACGTCGCGAGAGCGAGGAGATGCTCCGCGGCATCGCCGAGCACATGCCGGGCACCATCTTCCGCCGCGTGCTGCGGCCCGACGGCACGGTCTCCTACCCCTACATCGGCGCATCGGCGAAGAAGGTCTACGGCATCGAGCCCGACGAAGTGATGCGCGACGGCGGCGCCCTCCTCAAGGTCATGCACCCGGAGGACCGCGAGGGCTACGCCGCATCGATGCATCGCTCGGTGGAAGACCTCTCTCCGATGGAGTTCGAGGGCAGATTCATGACGTTGGGCGGAGATCCCCGCTGGCTGAAGACGATTTCGCGCCCGCGCCGGCTCGACAACGGCGACGTCGTATGGGACGGCGTCATCCTCGACGTCACGGACCTCAAGCGGGCCGAAGCGCACCGGGATTACCTCGCCTACCATGACCAGCTCACCGGGCTTCCGAATCAGAGCCTATTCCTCGACCGCATGTCGCAAGCGATCACCCAGGCCGAGCGCTCCGAGCGCATCGCGGCCGTGCTCTGCCTCGAGATCGAGACGCTGCGGAACATCCGGGACAGCTGGGGCCTCGCCGCGGCGGACGACATCATTCGCGAGACGGCAAAACGGCTTAGGGCCACGCTGCGCCCGGGCGACACCGTCGCGCACGTCGGCGGCGGCCAATTCTACGCGCTTCTGTGCAGCATCGAGAAGATGTCCGACGTAGCAGTGCCGCTTCACAAGCTCGTCGAAGCCTTCGAGCTTCCCTTCGCCCTCAACGGGGAAGACGTCCATATCAAGGCCGTCATGGGCGTCAGCGCCTTCCCGCTCGACGCGCGCGAGCCGGGCGCATTGATGCGCAACGCCAACACCGCACTCGACCGGGCCAAGGCGCTTCCCACGCGCCGCTACGAATTCTACAGCGCGCAAATGACCGAGGGCGCGGTGAGGCGTATGAGCCTCGAGGCGGGTCTCCGCCGGGCGATCGAGGACGGCCAGATCGAGGTGTTCTACCAGCCCCAGGTCGGAACCAACGACTATGCGATCGTGGGACTGGAAGCGCTTGCGCGTTGGCGCCGTCCGGGAAACGTCCTCGTCTCGCCTTACGACTTCATACCGATCGCGGAGCAGACCGGCCTCATCGTTCCTCTCGGCGAGCATGTCCTGCGCACGGCGTGCGAACAGGCCCAGGCCTGGCTGCGCGCCGGGCTGCAGCTCCCCGAGATCTCGGTCAACGTTTCCGGCCGTCAGCTCCTCGAGGAGGACTTCGGCGAGGTCGTTCTCGCCATCTTGAGCAAGACCGGATTCTCGGCCTCGAACCTCAGGCTCGAGCTCACGGAGAGCACGATCATCCGCAACGCCGGGGTGGTGTCCCGCATCATGGATCAGCTGCGCAGCGCAGGCGTCACCTTTGCCGTCGACGATTTCGGCATCGAGCACTCCGCTCTCAGCCATCTGTCGCGGCTGCGGGTCGAGATGCTCAAGGTCGACCTTTCGTTCGTCTCGCAGATGACGAGCGACCCCGACCACGCGGCCCTCGTGCAGGCCATTGTCTCCATGACCCATGCCATGAAGAAGCGGGCGGTCGCCGAGGGCGTGGAAACCCAGGAGCAGCTCGATTATCTGCGCGCCTACCAGTGCGACGCGCTTCAGGGCTTCCTGTTCAGCCGGCCGCTGGCGGCCGATAAGATAGGGCAGCTGCTCAAGGTTGGCACGATCCAACCCGGACAGCGGGAGATTTGACGTGTCGGGACCGCTCGACATGCGCGCGCCGCCGATGCGCTCGGCCGGACATGCTGGAGCAGGCGATCAGGTCTCGTCTCTGTGGAGGATATGCGTGTCTTGCGCGGAAACCCGGAATGGTTGCATAGTCGATTTAACCAATAACGGATCTGATCCTCTCAAGACCTGAAGCGCATAACACAAGCGAGAAACGAGGCCGCCGCAAGGCGTGCGCAATGGCAATGGCGATCATACAGAATTTAACCGGTGCCATTCTGTCGCCCTATCGCTGGATGCGCCGGCGGCTGACCTCCCGCGAAGACAGCGAGCACGTGCAGAGCCTGATCCGCGTGTTATTCGGCCTCATCACGCTCGCCTATGTCGTCTCGATCGTGCAACTTGGCTTCGCGAGTTACGAGGTCCTGCGCTACCCGATCCTGCTCGCCTCCCTCAATCTTGTGTTCTCGGTCGCACTCTTCGCACTCATCGCGGTCGCACCGCGCGTCTCCCCGGTGCGGCGGTTCTGCGGCACGCTTCTCGACATCACGGCACTCACGGCGTTCCTTGATACCGGCGGCGCGTTCACCGCCTGCTGGTATCCGGTCTATCTATGGATCACGCTCGGCAACGGCCTTCGCTACGGCCAGAACTATCTGTTCCCTCCGGCAGCGCTCAGCTTCGTCGGCTTCGGTTACGTGATCGTCACCGCCGACTATTGGGGCGACCAGCCGTACCTCTCTGCCGGCCTGCTCCTCGCCCTCATCATCATCCCCGGTTACGCCGCCGCCCTCCTTGCCAAGCTGACCAAGGCGAAGGCCCTGGCCGAGGAGGCCAGCCAGGCCAAGAGCCGCTTCCTCGCCAACATGAGCCACGAGCTGCGCACGCCGCTCAACGCCATCATCGGCATGAGCGATCTTCTGAGCGACGCGCGGCTCGATCACGAGCAGCGGGACATGGTGTCCACGATTCACGCCTCCGGGCGCTCGCTGCTCTCGCTCATCGACGACATCCTCGACCTCGCGAAGATCGAGGCGGGCAAGGCCGCGGTCCATCCGATTGCCTTCGACCTCCACGCGATGGTGGCCGGGATTTCCACCATGATTGAGCCCCAGGCGCGCAGCCGCGGCCTGTGGTTCGCGACGCGGCTCGCGGCCGGCACGCCCTACCGGCTCCGCGGCGATGCGCAATACCTGCGTCAGGTGCTCCTCAATCTGTGCTCCAATGCGCTTAAATTCACGCCCGAGGGCGGAATCCTTGTGCGCGTCGGCTACGGCCCGGGAGCAAACCCCGCTCGTTCGGTCCTGCGCTTCGAGGTGCATGACACGGGCATCGGCATCGCGCCCGAGGTGCAAGCGCGAATCTTCGAGGTCTTCACGCAAGCGGATGATGTTGCGACGCGCAAGGTCGGCGGGTCCGGCCTGGGGCTTGCGATCTCGAAGCATCTCGCCACGCTGATGGGTGGTCGCATCGGGGTCGAGAGTCGGCCCGGCCACGGGAGCTGCTTCTGGTTCGAAATGCCGGTCGAGGTCGAGGAGGTGGCCGAGCTCGAGCGCTTCACGGCGCAGGGCGTGCAAGCGCTCGTCGTCTCGGCCCAGGAGGAGGGCATGCGAGCGGTTTGCCGCAGGCTCGAGGAGTGGGGCCTGGCGACGGTCGAGGTGCGCACCACGCGGGCGGCGCTCAGGGCAATCCAGGCCAGCTCGGAATTGGGCGGCGGGCGCGTCGTCGTGCTCGCCGATGCGGCGGGGCTCGACCTCGATCCGCAGCGTTTCGCCAAGGAGCTCTTCCAAGTCAAGACGGAAGTCAACGTACGCGCCATCCTGCTCAGCGACCGCGACACGGCGGATGCCGAAGCACTCGCCCTCGGACCCGACTTCCTGGCGACGGTGTCGAGGGCGGACGAAAAGGCGCTTTACGGCGCGCTGCGCGCGGCTCTTGCGCGCGAGCGGCCCGCCGAGCGCGCCGACGAGTCCGCGACACAGCAGCCGCGTCGGCGGCTCAAGATCCTGGTTGCCGAGGACAACGTCGTCAACCGCCGCGTCATCGCCAAGATCCTCGAGCGGGCAGGCCACGAGGCGCATCTCGTGGGCAACGGCGAGGAGGCGCTCGAAGTGCTCGACAACGAGCGCTTCGATGTGGTGGTGATGGACCTGCACATGCCGGTGATGAGCGGGATCGAGGCGACCAAGCTTTACCGTTACGCCAACCTCGGCCATTCGGAGCCGCCGATCATCGGCTTGACGGCGGACGCCACGCCGGCGGCCCGCCAAGGGGCGAAGGAGGCGGGCATGGACGCCTGCCTGACCAAGCCGATCGAGCCCAAGCACCTGCTGGAGACGATCGACCAGCTGGTCGAGCAGAAACACGCCGCGGCCCGGCGCGTGCCGCAAACATCACTCGGCTCCAACGTGGTGATGCACCCGCGCGCCAGCGGAGACGGGCTACCCGTGGTCGAGCGCCGCAAGCTCGACGATCTGAGAACGCTGGGCTCGGGTGCCGAGTTCGTGACGAGTCTGATCGAGGATTTCATCGCGGACGGGGACGAGATCATCCGCCAGCTGGAGCGGGCGGCCGAGGCGCGCGACAGCCGCGAGTTTCGCGAGCTGGTGCACGGCCTGCGCGGCAGCGCCGGCTACATCGGAGCGAGCCAGTTCTACCAGCTGCTCCTCTCGCTCAGGGGCATCGACACGCACGAGCTGACGCGCAATGCCGGCGAGTATGTCGCGCGCATCAAGACGGAATTCGACCGCCTGCGCACGGCCCTCACGCAATACAAGTCCGAGGCCCGCGGCACGGGCCTCGGCTCTTGATCCCGCCCCCCGCGCGTAGACTTTCCCGCGCGGGGGGCGCGATCATCCCCGTTCAACCGTTGCGTCCAAGCGTCGCAATGCGCCGGTCCTGGGCGCGCGCGAGGCGTTCCATGCGCCTGAGGTCGCTCTCGTCGAGCGCCAAGGCCGTCTCGACCCAGGCGCGCGTCACGCTGAGGAGCTCGTCGTAGGTCACTGGGTTGACGTGACGACGTATGTTGTAGATCGCGCGGTGCGCGGAGTGCCGGCGTCCGAACTGGTCGATATATTCGTACACCGCCTCGTCGCCCTTGCCGTCGTCGGCCAGCACATCCACGAGACCGAGCTCGTAGAGCTCTTCCGCCCCATAGATGCGCCCGGAGAGGATCATGCGCTCGGCCTGCGCCGCGCCGATCCGCCGCGCGATCAGGCTGTAGGCGCCCATGCCCGGGAAGAGATTGAAGAGTATCTCCGGAAGGCCGAACTTGGCGCTGCGCTCCGCGATGACGAGATTGCTCGAGAGTGCCGCTTCGAAGCCGCCACCCAGCGCGTCGCCCCGGACGAGCGCTACCGTGATGAGCGGAGCCTCGCAGGAGACCGAGTTCAGATGGACGATGTCGCAGCACGTGGTCGCGTATTCAAGCAACTGTTCGCGATCGCGCTTGCGGATGAGCTCGACGAAGAGCTCCAAATCACCTCCCAAGCTGTAGACGCCGGGAAACTTGGAAGACCAGACGATATAGCGGATCGGCGTGTCGGCGCCTGCCGGCTGGTCGCGAATGAGCTGCTGGACTCCGCGTTGCAGCGTGCGGATCTCGCGCCCGAGCCGGAGCGTGAAGATCGGCCGCCCGGAGATGTTCCAGGAGCACCACAGGATCTTGTCCTGCTCGTCGAAGGCCAGCTCGAGCTGGGACAGATTGCCGAA
>DATNIT010000026.1:0-4583 GCA_035604335.1 Allostellaceae bacterium
TGGCGGGACCGGGTGAGTGGGCTAAGATAGGGGTGTCCGCGACACGCACCAACCCTCTTTTTCGGAACAGCGCATGTGTGGGCGATATCTGTTGAAGGCCCCGGCCGACGCGCTGCGGCGCGCCTTCGGCTTCGTCGAGCAGCCGAACCTGATGCCGCGCTACAACATCGCGCCGACGCAGGACGCGCCGGTGATCCGCGAGCGGCGCGAGCCCAAGGGCGAGCGCACGCTGCAGCTCTTGCGCTGGGGCCTGATTCCATCCTGGGCCGAGGACATGAAAGGCGGCGCCAAGCTCATCAACGCGCGCGCCGAGAGCATCGCGGAGAAGCCGTCCTTCCGCGAAGCCTTCCGCAAGCGCCGCTGCCTGGTGCCGGCGGATGGTTTCTACGAGTGGCGCGCGGAGGGCAAGCTGAAGCAACCCTACTTGATCGCGCGCCGCGACCGCGAGCCCTTCGCCTTCGCCGGCCTCTGGGAGCGCTGGGCGCCCAAGGTCCAGCCGCCCGATCGCCCCTACATCGACAGCTTCACCATCGTGACCACCGAGGCGAACGCGCTGCTGAAGCCGCTGCACGCACGCATGCCCGTGATCCTCGCGCTCGAGGACTACGCGCGCTGGCTCGACCGCGGCTCGAGCGAGCCCGAGCTCAAAGCGCTGCTCAAGCCCGCGCCCGAGGACCTGCTCGTTTATTTCCCCGTGAGTCCACGCGTCAACGCCGCCGCGCCGGACGACCCCGGCCTCGTCGAGGCTGTGGGAACCGAGGTCGTGGTGGCGTAGGGGACGAGCCTTACGCCGGCGCTGTCGCGTGGGGATGGAACCGCTTGACCGCTATGATGCCGAGCACAATGAACACGGCCATCACCGCAAGCTGCGCGGCCAAGAATGGCGGCTCGGATTGCGTCGGCGCCAGCGGCTGCAGGAAGGACAGCTTCTGGAAGGTCTGCACGACCCCGACGAAGCAATTCAGATAGAGCGCCAGGATGGCACTAGCCACGTAGATCCAGCGCCACGCTCCGCCGAGCCGATAGGCGTAAAGGGCGGATATCGCGATGAGCAGGGCCAGCAGCGATATGATGCCGATAACTTGGGCGGGATCGAAACTGGAGCCAAACAAGAATCCCGTCACGCTGGTCGCAACCGTGGCGATAAGAAAAAGCGCGGTCCAGGCATCGCGGTTTTTCGAGCCGAGCATGCCGATCGCCACGACGATCCCCGCGAAGATCCCGACCAGGCTCAAGATGACGTGCAGGAGCGTAAACGTGGCCGTCGACATGCCCGGGATCATGACGCGCCTCCTGTTAAAGCGGCTTCCTGCCTGGCGTCAGCGCACCTCGACGTCTTCCCAGAAGCCGAAGCGGTCGGCGACCTGTTTCATCCGGGGCAGGGGCGCCTCGTAGCACCAGGCCGCGCGCGGGTGGCGCCCGCCGTCCACCACCACGTCGTAGAACTGGACGCCGTGCGGGCACTCCAGGTCCGAGGCCGTCTTCGGCGCTTTCTCCAACCATTCCGTATGCACGGCCGCCCGCGGAAAATATGCGTAGCCATCCACGGTGACGATGTCGTGACTGTCCGCGATCACGCGGTCTTTCAGGATCGCTTTCATCTCTGCAGCCTCCGTGAAACAGGGGTGGGCCGTTGTCCCGCCGCGCTTACTCGCCCCTGCGGGCGTCCGCCACCATCTTCTTGAAGGTCGCCAGGTCGACCGCGCCGGGGCTGAGCGCGTTGCCGATGATGAAGGCGGGCGTGCCGCGGATGTTGAGCGTCTCCGCGAGATCGTAGTTGCGCTTGATGAGCGCGTCGATGTCGCGTCCGTTCATGTCCGTCTTGATCTTGGCGACGTCGAGGCCGGCCGCCTCCGCGGCCTTCAGGATCGAGTCTTGGCTCAGCTCGCCCTTGGCGTTCATCAAGGCCGTGTGCAGCCGCGCGTATTTCTGCGGGCTCTGCTTCAAGGCCGCGAGCGAGACGCGGCTCGCGATCATGGATTCGGGTCCGAGGATCGGGAACTCCTTGTAGACCACGCGGATCCGGTTGTCCTCCTTGACGAGGGTCTCGAGCGCGGGCTCCACCTGCTTGCAGTAGGGGCACCGGTAGTCGAAGAACTCCACGATGGTGACATCGCCGGCGGGATTTCCGCCCTCCGGCGATTTCGCGTCGTGGACGAGCTCGTCCTGATGCTTGACGATCTGGGCGCGGCTCTCCGCTTCCTCTTGCTCCTTCGCCTTGGCGTCGCCGGCTTTGAGCGCCTCGACGATCACCTCCGGGTGATTCATGATGTAATCGTGGATGATCTGCTCGAGGGCCTGGCGGTCGGCGGGCAGCGACATCTCTTGCGCGCCCGCGGACGGCGCGCCGAGGGCGCCGCCGATCAGGGCGGCGCAGCAGCCGAGTATCGAGATCCAGCGGAATGGCATGGCGGAATGGGCGCCTCTTGCGATGGGGTGACGATCTTGCACCGAGGGCGGCCGCGGAGCAATCCGGCGGTTGGCCGCCCGCCTCAGGGCTTCAGCTCGACCTCGACGAACACCATCTCGCCGGAGCCCGCATTGAAGACCTCGTGCTGGACGCCGGCGGGCCGGGCATAGCTGACGCCGCTCGCGAGGTCGGCGAAGATTTCCTGGCCGTTCGCCACCACGCGCAAGCGGCCGGAGGTCACCGGCACAATCACGTAATCGTGCTCATGGCGATGGGCGCCTGTGGTGGCGCCGGGCGCCAAGCGATACCGGGTGACGCGCGTGCGCGCGGTATCGACCTGGCAGTCGATCTTTGCCTGCGGGGCCGCCTCGGTCATTCCTTGCGCTCGGCTTCCATCTGGATGTCCTCGGCGCGCAAGTGCGCTTGCGATCCCACGGGCAGCAGCTTGAGGGCGCGCTGAGCCTGGCCCTTTGCCTGGGCTTTGTCGCCGTTGGCCATCGCCTCTTCCGCGAGCGACAGCGCGCTGTTGCCCATGTCGCCGGCACGTCCGTAGGCGATCGCCAGGAAGTGCCAGGTGTCGGCGTTCCGGCTCTCGTACTGGGCCGCGCTCTTGAGATTGGCGAGCGCGTCGCCGTTGAGGGAATTGTCTCCGGTCTCGATCTCGACCTGGGCGAGCTCGATGCGCAGCAGCGCCACGTCGGGCGCCAGCCTCACCGCCTCCCGGTAGGGTGCCACCGCCTCGCCGACGCGACCGTTCTCGAACAGCATCTGCCCCTTGAGCTCGTGGAAGTAGGGGTTGTTGGGCTCCTGCCGGATCAGGCCGTCGATCAAGTCCAATGCCTTCTTGAGCTCGGGGATGCGGTAATAGGCGACCGCGCGGCCGTAGCGCGCCGAGACTGACATGTCGGTCTCCGGGAATTGCGGCAGGGCCTGGGACGGCGGGTAGAGGAACGCGATCAGCTTCGCCTTCATGCGCTTGTGCAGCTCGACCCAAGCGGAGGAATCCGCGATGTTGGAGTAGGGCGACTGCTCCACGTGCTGGCGCACGTATTCGATGCGCTGGGTGGTCAACGGATGCGTGCGCAGATAGGGCGCTTGGTGCATCCCCGAGAGCACCTCCTGCCCCTCGAGGATCTCGAAGAATTCGAGCAATCCGCGAGCCGACTGGTGGGTTTTGTCGAGGAAGCGCAGGGCCGCCTGGTCGGCGTTCGCTTCCTGCGCCACCGAGAAGGAGAGGAACGATCGCATGCCCACGCCTTCCGCGCCGATCATGGCGGCGCCCGCGGCGCCCGCGTTATGGGAGGCGACGGCCGCGCCGGCGCCCAGCACCATGGCGATAA
Organism: Allostellaceae bacterium; assembly: GCA_035604335.1. GTDB lineage: Bacteria > Pseudomonadota > Alphaproteobacteria > ATCC43930 > CGMCC-115725 > DASZHJ01. The sequence goes on from DATNIT010000026.1 coordinate 3,751, forward strand.
TGGTCTTGATGGTGGCGCTCTTCATCGCCTCTTCGCTGCGGATCAGGTGTCCACCGGCGATGTGGCCGGTCTCGTGCGCGACGATGCCGATCAGCTGGTTCGGCGTCTCGCTGCGCATGATCGTGCCGGTGTTGATGAAGATGTTCTGCCCGCCGGCGACGAATGAGTTGAGCGTGGGATCGTTGACGATATAGATGTGCACCGCCGTCGGCTCGAGTCCGGCGGCTTGCAGGATCGGCGTATAGAAGGTTCGGAGCGTGCTCTCGATCTCGGCGTCGCGGATGTAGCCGACGTCGGCCGCCGAGGCGCGGCCGCTCGCCAGCAGCGCAACCAAGAGCAGGCCGAGGAAGCGGCTCGCGACGCGCAACACGGCTCTCGTCCCGATCGAACTCATGTGTGGAGCATCACCATGGCTCCGCCGCGACCCCGGCGTCAATGCGGGACAGCGGCGCGGCCGAATCGGCCCACGCGTCCATGCGTGATCAGGACTGCGTCAGGCGATGCCACCAACCGCGCTTGGGATTGGCGGGTCGTTCCGTCACCGCAACCGGCGGCGGCACATTGACGGCGCTGGCCGGCGCCGGCTCCGCCGGCGTCTCCGCGGCGGCGCGCTCGTGCTCGGGCGCCGCGGCTGTCGGCGCGGGCTCCGGCTCAGGCTCAGGACGCCGACCGCTCGCGTCCGCATCCTCGGCGGGCCCGGCGCCGTCCGACCAGGGCCGTGACCCGGGCTCGTGCGCCCAAGAGGGTGCCGGCGCGCGCTCGTTCTCGTTCTCGTTCTCGTTCTCGTATCCGGATCCCGGTTCCGCGCCCTCTGCCGAGATCGGCTCGCGGAA
>DATNIT010000027.1:0-7500 GCA_035604335.1 Allostellaceae bacterium
GCGACGTGAATGATCTTGCGGGTCATGATGATTACCTCCTCAACCACAATTTCGGTGAGCTTGATCGCGGTGACATTCACGCCGTCCTCCTGGCTTTGGCGTGATCGCGATGGCCGCCGCGAACTGCCTCGATTTCGTGGCTTTCCAGCCACGCGGGTAGCTTCGCCAGGTCGTAGAGGACGCACTTGCCGATCTTGATCTTCGGCGGTCCGACGCGACGAGCGTCCCAGCGCGCGAGGGTTCGGACGCTGACGCGAAGACGCGCAGCTAGGTGAGTCGCGCTCAGATATTGCTTCTCACCGAACTCGACATCGGTGTTGGTGGTGCGCGATGCAGGAGAGTGTCGTGTCGTGCGGTTCGTCGGCATGGCTGCATCTGTCCCTGTGTGGGCGTTCAACAGCAGCCAATATGCGCGTCACGATTTGGGGAAAAATCAAAATAATCCGACGTAATTATTCCCCAAAGAATGCGTTCTGGATCCGAGCGTTATTCGGCGAACATCTGGGAAAGAAAGTCGTCTGATCGTTCTTGGTGGTTTTTGATCGTGCGATAAACCTCCCGTGCCCTTGCGCCCCTACGTCCAATCAGATCGTTCATTTCCTTCTTGTACCTGCTGCGCTTTGCCGCAGTTGGAAGTTCTTGCGCCTTCTTCTGCAGGTAGCTCTCCAGTTTGGACCAGCCGTTCGGCCAGGGCCGCGAATAGCTAACTTTAGCTGCCGTCATAATGTCGGCAATGCGTTGGCCATCCCTAGTAAGTATGGCAGGACGTCCGCGTCCAGGGGCCGGGATCCCAGACTTCTTGACGATGTCGGTCGCCGCGGCCACAGATCTTTTGGCCGCATTCCGTAACACGTCAAAGGCGCGCTTCCCCGCGATCAGTGGACCACGTTCCGATCTTTCTTTCTCTCGCCGCTCTGCCTCTTGGGGCGTGGCAACGTCAATTGCGCTGATCGCCGCTATCGCTCGTGGACTCGCCCACTCGTGGTCGTGCGCCGCCAGGAAAAGGAGCGCTCTCGCGAGCTGAAGGTAAAACACGTCCTCATTTGGGGCCCGTGTCTGATCGGATGACCCATGTAAGAGCTCGAGATCAATTCCGTGGTGGCGCGCGACAACGGCGAGCGCCCCATCGTATGTAGGGTGGTCCGAGGGATTACGCGTCTGTACCGGTGCTCTTGCACCATCGGTCTTGTCTGTCATTGGACTCCGAGTCTCGGTCCGTTTTCGCGCCCGCGGGCGCCTTACGAGCCTTCCGGTCTTAGCGAGAGGTTGATGCATCGCCGACCAGCTTTCCTACTCGCTCTGTCGCGGCCCGAAGTGGATCATCAAGCAAGTGAGCATACCTGGCGGTTGTTCCGGGCTGGGTGTGTCCCAGAAGAGCACCAATGATCGGCAGCGATTCTCCGCCAGAGGCCAGCACGCTTGCGTAGCTATGGCGCAAATCGTGAATCCGCACCGTCGCCTTCCAGACCATGACGGGCTTGCCCTTGCGGTCCAGGACGGGCCGCCCCGCTTTGGTCTTCTTCTCGACCCGGACCGCGAGGCTAGCAACGCGGCACACCGACAGCCAGGCGCGCTTGAGCTCGGTCAGGGGCTGCTCGGCGATGGTTGCCGTATCGGGGGTTCCACGCCGGCGGCGAACCTTCTCCACATCCGCGGGAAACAAGAACGACGTGGTGGCGGCCTTCTTCATCGCCTTCAGCAACAGGACGGCCGCAGCCGAAAGAGGCACGCGGTGTTCCCGCTGCTGCTTCGTATGTGCCGAAGGCTTGGTCCAAACACCTCTGTCCAGGTCGAACATCTCCCAGGTGGCGCCGAGCACTTCCGATCGGCGGGCGCCCGTGAACATCAGAAGCTTGATGGCGTTGGCGGTGTCCTTCTCAGGATGGGCCGCAAGAGCAGCCGATAGCTTCATCATCTCTTCGCCATTGAGATAGCGGGCGCGTGGCTGCTCCGGGTTCCTTTGGACCCCGCTCGCAGGGTTGTCCTGCCGCCATCCCCAGCGGATCGCCAGGTTGAAGGCCTTACGGACGACCTCAACGACGCGGTTCGCACGGACCGGCGCCTTGGCGCTGACCGCGGCGTGCAGGGCGTCGATATCCGACGGCGTCACCGCATGTGCCTTCATGGTGCCCAGCCTCGGCAGCACGATGTTCACCCACATGCTCCGGTCGTCGGCGGCAGACCGGGCTCTCTTTCGGGGCAAGTGCTCTTTCTCGTACCGCTCGAAGAGTTCGTGGACCGTCGGCGCATCCCGTTCGTCCTCGCGCACCTTCAGCGGGTCGAGGCCGCGGTCGACCTTCTTCCGAAGCGTCTTGGCCTCCTCGCGCGCCGCCGTCGCCGACCAGGTCGGGAACTGGCCGATCGTCATGCGCCGTTCGAGGCCTGAGATGACGTAGTTCAGGACGAAGGCCCTCGCGCCGCCTTTGGTGACGCGTATGCCGAACCCCGGCACGATGTCGTCATAGGTGATCACGGCACCTTTTTGGGGGCAGGGCAGGTCGCGGATCAGCTGGTCGATAAGGTGTGTGGTGGAGCGGCGGGGCATAAATTCGTGTCCGAATGAAGTCCGACGCCCTTTAGCTACCAGAGGCCGCGAATGTCCGCAAGTGGCCTGCGGCGTCTGTCAATATCTAACTGAAAATACTAATTAAACGTCACTTCAACCAGATTTGTGTGTCCGATCAAGGTAGTGGTCAAAACACGATCCCCAGTCTCATAACCTGAAGGTCGTAGGTTCAAATCCTACCCCCGCAACCAGCTTGACCCCGTGACCCGCTCTACCGCACTGCATCCCCGTCGATGCGATAGACGCGGCAGGCCGTGCCGACGAAGAGCGCGTGCTTTTCCGCCTCGGAATAGGTCGCCGCGAACCGTTTGAACGCATTCCACAGCACGGCATAGCTGCACGACTGCTTGTCGACCGGGAAATTGCTCTCGAACATGGCGCGACCTGTGCCGAAGGCGTCGATGCAGGTCTCGAGATAGGGCCGCCATTCTCGCGCGAGCTCATCCGAAGCGGGCGGGCAACGCTTCTCCTCGAAGCCGAAGCCCATGACCTTCATGCCGAGCCCGCCGAGCTTGACGTTGACATTGGGGCAGCGCGCGATGTCGCGGATCGAAGCCCGCCACGCCTCGAACACCTCGGCGCGCCGGCCCTTATAGGCGCCGACGCCGAGCGGCGCGCCGACATGGTCGAGCACGATGGTGGTGTCGGGAAATACGCGCGCCAGCGCCGCCAGTTCGCCGATCTGCGGATGATAGAGCCAGGCGTCGAACGACAGGCCGAATTTGGCGAGCCGCGCGAACCCCTCGCGGAAGCGCGCATCGCCGAGCAGCCCCCGGGGCGGCGGCGCCGGCGTCGTGACGATGGATGTATCTGCATCCCAGACCGACGAATTGCGGATGCCGCGAAACCGCCCGCCGCCGGCGCGAAGATGGGCTTCGAGGATGGGCTCGACGGCGGCGCCCAGACGCCGGAGATCGGCATGCCCGACGATGCCGGCGCACGCGCGCAACTTTCCGTAGCCGCCGCTCGCCGACATGGCGGCAACGCCGTTGACGAATTCCGTCTCGCCGACCGAGGCGTAGGCCGGGTCGCCATCCGCCCGGTACATCGATCCGCACTGGAGATAGACCGTGGCGAGGATGTTGTGGCCGGTGTCGAGGTCCTTCAGCAGCTCGTCGAAGAGATAGCGCTGCTGCCGATCCCACAGGTGATGGTGCGGATCGACGATCGGTCGCTCCGGCTCGATCGCCTCCTCGACGAGGCCCGCAAGCCATCGCTCGTCCACCGGAAAGTGGACGGTGGGCCGTGCCGGTTGGTCGCTCATCGCGCCCTCGCCTTCCGCTGCGCTTCGTAGCGCTCGAGGTCATCGAACGCCGCCATGATCCGCTCGTGACGGCGTTCGAGCCCCGCGCGCATCACGGCATGGGTGAAGATGAAGAATTCGGAGTTGCGGACGGCATGGACCACGCGGTCGCCGACCGCGTCCGGCGACCACGCGATTTGATCGCTGACAAGCGCCGCCACGTCGACACGGTCTTCGGTGAAGGGACCGCCAAACCGTTCCGGCCGGCGGCGCGACGACGCATTGATCGTCGTCGTCACCAGCGCCGGGCACAGGACCGAGACGCCGACCTTGCCCCCCGCAAGCTCGGCCTCGAGCGCCTCGGAGAAGGCGACGACCGCGTACTTGGTCATCGAATAGGAGCCGTTGCGCAGCACGGGATGGACCTGCAATCCGGCGATCGAGGCGGTGTTGACGATGTGCCCTTCCTCGCCGTGCCGCTTGATGAGCGGCAGGAAGGCGCGCACGCCGTTCACCGCGCCGAAGACATTGACCCCGAGCAGCCAATCCCATTGCGTCGGCGTGATCTCATGCGCGGGCCCGCGATTCAATGATATGCCGGCATTGTTGACGCAGATATGGACACGGCCGAATTGCGATTCGACCTGCCGCGCGGCATCATCGACCGCCGCCCGGTCGGAAACATCGAGCCGCAATGCGAGCGTGCGCACGCCCAGCCTTGCCACCTCGCGGGCCGCGCGCTCGATGCCCTCGCGCTCGATATCGGCAAGCGCCACATGGACGCCTTCCTTGGCGAGCGCGCGCGCGATGCCCAACCCGATGCCGTTCGCCGCACCAGTGACGAAGGCGAATTTCCCGGTAAGCTCCTTCATCGTCTTCTCCCTGCGATGAAGCACGATAAGTTCTAGCGCTCGCGCCGGATCGATTCTACGGGGAGGCCGGGACTTAAGCTTGCCCCCCGACCTCGGACCACGTGGCAGCGGCAAAATGCTGCTTCCAGCCTGTGCATGCCGGACATGTGCAGCAGCATTTCGGTCGGACGCCGGCGCGGCATTGAGCGCGGCGAACCGCCTCACGCCATCTTCAGGCAGGTGAAGACGAAAACCTTCACGCCGTCGAGAACGAACGCGAAGACAAACGCCGCTGCCAGCACGCCGCCCACAACGACCGGCGGCAGCGCCGCCATCAGCAGCCCGCGCGTCGCCAGGGTCGCGATGAAGGTAAGATCGGTCGCGGACGACAGGGCGACCCAGAGGCTCGGCCGCGAGCTCCACACATGCCGGCGCTCGCGCACGACGTAGAAGACCGCCTGGCCGCTGAACACCAGCGTCACGGCCGCGAGCGTTTGCAGCGCCGCCGCGCCGAGACCGAGCCGGAACGCGCCGACCGCCAGGACCGAGCTGCAAAAGATCAGGTTGCAGATGCCCATGACGATGCCGGCGATCGTCACGTTGTCGATGCGCCAGGCATTGGGCAGCGCGGATGGCCGCACATTGTCGGTGGTCGATGACATGGCCAGGAAATCGCCGGTGGTCATGAGGATGACCATGAGCGCGGGCGTGAGGATGGCGTGGCCGGTCATTATCAGTCCGACCGTCAGGAACAGCATCTGGTCGATCTTGCGGGTCACGGATCGGAGCGTGTAGGTGAGGATGCGCTGGAAGGTCACGCGTCCTTCCCTCACCGCGGCGACGATGCCGCCGAGACCGGGTTCGGTCAGCACGATGCCGGCCGCCGATTTGGCGACGTCGGTCGCGGTCGAGACCGCGATTCCCATTTGCGCCTGGCGCAACGCGGGGGCGTCGTTGGCGCCGTCGCCGCACATGCCGACGATGTGACCGCCGGACTGGAACGACTTGACGATGCGGAACTTGTCTTCGGGGAAGACGTCCGCGAACACGGCGAAGTCCTGGGGACGGACCCGATCGGGGACCGGGCCGGGCGGGCACACCGCGCCATCGAGTCCGACCGCTTGAGCCACCACGGTCGCCGTCGCCAGTGAATCGCCCGTCACCATGATCGTGTGGACGCCCATGGCGCGTAATTCGGTGACGAGCTCTGCCGAATCGGCGCGCGGCGGATCGCTCAGCGCGACGAGGCCCGCGAACTCCAGCGCCGGCGGCGGCCCGGCGCCGACCGCGAGAACCCTGAAGCCCTGCGCCTGAAGCTCGTCTGCCGCGGCGATGGCCGCTGGCGCTGCCTGCGCCAGGCCGGCAATCGTCGCAAACGCGCCCTTCACGATGCGCAATGCGCGGCCGCCCGGTTCCGTGGCCGTGGCTTCGGACATCTTGTTCGCGGGATCGAACGGCACGAACTTCACCAGCGTCGGCAGATCGGCGGCATTCGCGCGCGCGGCCGCGGCACGAATGGCCGCATCGACCGGGTCCTGGCCGCCTTCGGAACTTGCTAGCGCCGCCAACGCCAGCACCCGCTTCTCATCGAAGCCCGGCATGGCGCGCACCGCCGTCACGGCCAGCTCGTTCTGCGTCAGCGTGCCGGTCTTGTCGGCACACAGCACGTCCATGGTCGCCGCTTCGTCGACCGCGGAAAGGCGCGTCGGCAGGACGCCGCGCCTCGCGAGCGCGCGCGCACCCAACGCGGTCGCCAGCGTGAAGGTCGCCGGCAGCGCCACCGGAATCGCGGCAAGTATGGCCGTGAGCGCAAGCGGAACGATCTCCGCTACCGGCAATCCGAGGACGGAGGCATAGGCCACCTGCACGAGCACGATGGCGCCGTTGAAGATCGCGAGATTGCGCACCACGCGCAATACGGCCCTCTGCTGGGAGCTGGTGACGTGAGCCGTGCGGACCAGCTCGGCCGTTCGCCCGAACTTGGTGCGAATGCCGGTCGCCGTCACTTCCGCGACCGCTTCGCCGCGCCGGACCAGCGCCCCGGCATAGGTCTCGATGCCCGGACCGGCTTCGATCGGAAGCGATTCGCCCGTCAAGGTCGATTGGTCGAGCAGGACTTGCCCCTCGAGCAACCGGACATCCGCCCCGACCACGCCGCCCAGCGACAGCTTGACCAAGTCTCCGGGCACCAACTCGGCCGCCGGCATGGTCTTCCACACGCCGTCGCGCCGCACCGAGGCGACGATCGCAAGGCGCGACTTCAGGGCATCGAGCGTCGCCTGGGCGCGCGATTCCTGGAAGAACCCGAGCGCGGCATTGAAGACGACGAGCACCGCGATGACCGCCGCCTCGATATACTCGCCGTTCGCGAGCTGAAGCACGATCGCCGCTTCCAGCATCCATGGAACCGGCGCCCAGAATTTGCCGAGCGCACGGCGCCACGGCGCCGACGCGGTATCCGGCACCGCATTCGGCCCGAACGCGGCCCGCCGGCGCCGCGCCCCTTCGCTCGCGAGGCCGGGGGAGGTGCCGCCCCTGACGGCGTCTAGCGATTGCTCCGGTGGTGTTCGCATGAGGCGCTGGGGCCAGTCGTCGGGTTTCCCGCACGCGCCCCGCGCCTGGCGCGGAAGGACGGTCGCGGCGCCCAATTCTATCGGAAAAGACGCCGTGTCACGCCTTGCCGGGACGAAGCCCCGTCGCCTAGCAGGCTGTTGAAGAACCTACCATGGCCGAGCGCGATAGGTGGTTTCATCGCCGTTGTCGAAGGTGATTTCGCCGGTGATGGAGCCATCGTCGTCGAGTTCTGCCCAGCCGTCACCGGAGACCTCGTCTCCCTCGTC
>DATNIT010000028.1:0-17657 GCA_035604335.1 Allostellaceae bacterium
GGGCGGCGCGGGGATCGGGGTGCCGTCTCTGGCGACCAAGCCCTGGAAGCCCACCGCCTGCCCCGTCGTGGCATTGATCCAGCTATTCCTGTCCGGATTCCACTTCAGGCCTTGTCCGGTCGCAAGATCGGTCGCGCAATCCGGCTGGTTCAGATTCTGCTGCGCCTGGCCCGGCGGCGCCGGGATCAGCTTGGGAGCGGGCGGCGGCGGCGTGACCATGCCGACTTGCGGCGGCGGCGTGGTTGCCGTCTGCGGTGGGCAGGGCTCCCTGGCGAAGTTTCGTCCGGTCTTGGGATCATAAGCTCGTTTGGGATCGCCAGCGCCGGGCAACACGACGCGGAAGTGGTCTTCGGGATTTGGGCTTGGCGAGTCTGCATTACGAACAACTGGAAATGACAACAGCTTTTGTCCGGTCTTCGTATCTATCCAATCGCCGCAGGCATCCCGAGCAAAGTTTCGTCCGGTTACGGAGTCATAGGCTCGATTAGGATCGCTGGCGTCGGGCAACAAAACACGAAAATGGTCTTCGGGATTTGCGCTCGGTGAATCTGGATTGCGAAGGACTGGAAATGATGGCTGTGCTTGGCCGGTTTTAGTGTCTATCCAACGATCGGCAGCAGCGCGCTCAATTGGACTCAGGGCCAGGGCGAGACCGACGGCGACAAACGAGCCCCAACGGGCGGCGACTTGTGCCAGCATGAGTGTGACATCCAGCGCGAAACCCACTCTCTTGCAGGGGTTAAATGTCCTCGGATCGATGGTGAGAGCGCCACTCTCGCGGAGTGCCTGAAGCAGATTCAGGCCACGCTTGCCATGGGCGCGAGTCCTTCGGGATCGCGGTCCGGGTGACTTTGGGGCTGCGTCGGCTTGGCGCATCTGCTGACCCTCCTCAGCGAGAGCGACCTTGGTTCGTAGCATGCGCCCGTTCGACCTCCTCGGCAACGCCGGCGGACGGTGCTATCCGACTGATCTTCCAGGTGCAGTGGCTCTGGTGGCCAAGCCAGGTCAGGGGCGCGTGGTCTCCGCCGGCATGCCGGGAAAGCGCACTCGGTGTTGATGGCGTCGGCATGGACGTGATTCAAGCTCCCAAACTGGAGCTTCAAATCATGCGTTACGAACTCACCGACTGCGAATGGCGTGTCATCAAGCCGATGCTCCCGAACAAGTCACGCGGCGTTCCCCGTGTGGACGACCGGCGCGTCCTCAACGGCATCTTTTCAGTCTTGCGATCAGGTGCGCCGTGGCGCGATCTGCCGGAGAGCTACGGACCCCATACGACTTGCTAAAATCGCTTCGTGCGCCGGCGCAAAGCGGGTGTTTGGGATCGGCTGATGGAGGCGGCCACCGCCGCCAACGACGGCGATGTGCAGATGATCGACAGCTCGTCCGTGCGGGTGCATCAGCATGCCGAACGGCGCGCATTGAACTTGCTAATCGGGCCGGGGCGGCCCTTAAATCCGGGCATGTACCGATAACCATAGAGGAGGATGACATGACGGCTCGTGGTTCCAGCAAGCCGGCGACTGCCGGGGAGATCCCGACACCCGTCGGCGTCAATCACATCGTCCTCAATGTCCGGGACATCGAGGAATCGCACCGCTTCTGGACCGAGGTCGTGGGCTTGAAGCAGGTCGGGACCTTGCGGCCGCCGCCTCACATGGGCCCGATCCCGCCGATGCGCTTCTACAGCGGCGACCACGGCGGCAAGATGGCGCATCACGACGTGGCGCTGGTCGAGAACCCGAACCTGCCGAAGCCGCCCGCGAACTGGGAGCTGTTCGGGGCGCCGCAGGCGATCAACCACATCGCGATCGGCATGCCGAGCCGCGAGGCCTGGCTCAAGAAGCTCGCCGACTTGCAGGCGCGGGGCGTGAAGTTCCACCTGCGCATCAATCACGGCGTCACGCACAGCGTCTACATCAGCGATCCCAACGGCTATGGCGTCGAGCTGCTCTACGAGCTGCCGCGGGAGATGTGGGAAGGCGATATCGACGCGGGCTTGAACCATCTCGAGCTCTTGCCGACCGAGGGCGAGGCCGCGCTCAAGGACGACCTCGAGAACGCGCCGCGCTTCGGGACTTCTCGCCGATGACATGGAGGAGCAAGGACATGGACAAGCCCACTGCAACGATTGCCGCTCTGATCCTCGCCGTGGCCCTCGGCGTGTCGCCCACAGGTGTCCGGGCGGCGTCCGGCGATGAAGCCAGTATCAGGGCGCTCGAGAGTCGCTTCGTCGCCGCTGTCAATGCCAAGGATGTCAATGCGATCATGAAGGTCTACGTGCCTGACGAAAGCCTTGTCGTGTTCGATCTGGTCCCGCCCCGTCAATATGTCGGTGCGAAGGCCTATGCCAAGGACTGGATGGATTTCCTCGGCGTGTTCAAGGGGCCACTGAAGTTCGAAATCAGTGACCTGAGCGTCACGGCTAATGGAACGATGGCTTTCGGGCACAGCATTCAGCATGTGGCCGGCACCGACGCTAAAGGCCAGCCGGTTGATCTCACGGTTCGGGTCACGGACGTTTACCGCAAGATCAAGCGCCAGTGGTTGATCGTCCATGAACATGTCTCGGTGCCCGTCGATCTCGACACCGGTAAACCAGACCTGTCGTCCAAGCCCTAAACGAACTCGCTCTGTCGAGGACGCGTCCCGCCTAACTGCGGCCGTTCCATTGCTCGGCCGCGGGGGACGAGGCGGCGCTCAGTCCTCGCGCGCGGGGGCGTCGTGGATCACGACGCCGATATCGGGCGGCACCGGCTCGAGCCAGGCGGGATCGGCGAGCCGCCGCGTGGCATCGCGGTAGCCGGCGGCGCGATGCTCGGCGAAGGTCGCGGAGGAGAACTCGTAGTCCTTGCACGAGAGCTCGTCCGCCTCGCTGCGATGGACGAGGCGGACGATGTGCATGGTGGTGGTGCAGCCGAGGTCGGCAAGGGCGCTCAGATGCAGGTTCTGCTGCGCTTCGGGCGTCAGAGCCTCCCAAAGCGCGAGCACCGCGCGGCGCAGATTGTGCGTGGCGCGGTGCGCCTCGAGGCTGCGTTCGGAGCGGCTCGCGTAGGTGATGTCCTTGCGTCGGGTCTCGACGTCCTCCATGACGCGCGGCAGCGGCCCTTCGGAGTCGAACAGGTCGATCATGAAGCAAAGCGTGCTCCGGCGCGGCAGTTGATCGATCACCACGTCGAGCGGCGTGTTCGAGACGAGGCCGCCGTCCCAGTACCACTCGCCGTCGATCTCCACCGGCGGAAAGGCCGGCGGCAGCGCGCCGCTCGCCATGATGTGCTCGAGGCCGAGCTTGCGGCGAGCCGTGTCGAAATAGACCTGCTGTCCCGTGCGGACGTTGACCGCGCCGAGGCTGAGGCGCACGGAGCCGCCGTTGACGCGGTCGAGATCGATCAGGCTCTCGAGCGTCCGGCGGAGCGCCGCCGTGTCGTAGAAGCTGATGGCGGGCGTCGTGCCGGGCGACGCGAGCCAGGGGCTCACGGGGCGCGGCTCGAAGAAGCCGGGCTGGCCCAACGCCGTGGTCTGCCAGGCGCTCCAGGTATTGAAGAGCCGGCGCGGCAGGCCGGAGGACGGCGGCGCGAAGGGCAGCGGACGGCAGATCGCCCGCCAGAACTCCTCGAGCCGCTCCAGCCGGCGCTCGCGTGGATTGCCGGCCATGATCGCCGCGTTGATGGCGCCGATCGACGTGCCCGCGAACCACTCGGGCTCGTAGCCGGCCTCGTCGAGGGCCTGATAGGCGCCGACCTGATAGGCGCCCAAGGCCCCGCCGCCCTGCAGCACCAGCGCGACTTTGCCGGGGAGCGTTGCCTTGTCGACGAGCGCGCGGCGCGAAGGGCGCGCGCCGGAGTGACCGAGTTTGTCGTTCATGCCGGCGAGTGTGCTCGCGGCATCGGGATTGGCAAGTCACAACGGTGGGACCGGCCTCGCTAATCCCGTCAGCGAGGCCCTCCCATCTTAAGGTGTGGCAATCGCGTCTGGACTCCGATTCCCCCTCTCCCCTTGGGGAGAGGGTCGGGGTGAGGGGCCGCATACGGCGAGGTGCCAAGGTTGGTGCGGGCGTGAGCGGTGACCCCCCCTCACCTAACCTCTCCCCAAGGGGAGAGGGATTCCGATGCGATTGGTCTGCCTCCAGGGGGGAGGGGCTCGCGAGTTTCGGATCGCACGCCGGAGCGCTGCGTCTCTTAGGTCGCCGCCGGCTCCGAGACGATCACCTCTTTCACCTTGCCGGCGAGCTGCTTCAGGCTGAAGGGCTTGGGCAGGAAGTGGATGTCGCTGTCGGTGTCGAGGCGCTTGCGGAAGGCGTCCTCGGTGTAGCCGGAGATGAAGATCACCTTCATGTCCGGATGGATCTCGCGCACGCGCTTGACCAAGGCCGGCCCGTCCATCCTCGGCATCACCACGTCGGTGATCAGGAGATCGATGGGCTCCTTGCCGGAGGTGATGATCTCGAGCGCCGCCTCGCCGCTCTTCGCCTCGATCACGCGATAGCCCTTGTTGCGGAGCGCCCGCGCGCTGAACAGCCGAACCGGATCCTCGTCCTCCACCAGGAGCAGCGTGCCGGCGCCGGTCAGGTCGCGGCCCTGCGGCGCCTCGCCGGGCTCGACCCGCTGCGAGGCCGCCGCATCGACCCCGGCGAGGCGCGGCAGATAGATGCCGAAGGTGGCGCCCTGGCCGGGCTCGCTTTCCACCAGCACGAAGCCGCCGGTCTGGCGCACGATGCCGTAGACCGTGGAGAGGCCGAGGCCGGTGCCGGAGCCCACCTCCTTGGTGGAGAAGAACGGCTCGAAGATGCGCTCCAGATTCTCCTTGGGAATGCCGACGCCGGTGTCGACCACCTCGATCAGCACGTAGTCGCCGGGCGGCATCACCTCGTGGCCGCGCCGCACGGAAGCGGTCGTGGTGACGTTGCTGGTGCGGATGGTGAGCGTGCCGCCCGAAGCCATGGCGTCGCGCGCGTTGACGGCGAGGTTGATGATGACCTGCTCGAGCTGGCCCTGGTCGACCTTGACCAGGCCGAGGTCGCGCCCGTGCACGACCTTGAGCTCGATGTTCTCGCCGATCAGCCGCCGCAGCAGGTGCGAAAGCTCTGCCAGCACGTCGGTGATGCTGAGCACGCGAGGTTGCAGGGTCTGCTGGCGCGAGAACGCCAGCAGCTGGCGCACCAGGTTCGCCGCGCGGTTGGCGTTCTGCTTGATCTGCATGATGTCGGCGAAGGAGGGATCGCCCGGACGGAAGCGCAGCAGCAGCAGGTCGCAGAACCCGATCATCGCGGTGAGCAGGTTGTTGAAGTCGTGCGCCACGCCGCCCGCGAGCTGGCCCACGGCCTGCATCTTCTGCGACTGCGCGAACTGCGTCTCCAGGCTCTTCTGCTCGGTGGTGTCGATGAAGTGCAGGATGAGCCCGCCCTTCTCCTGGTCCGGCGCGTCGAGCCGGCTCACGAAGACGGTGGCGGAGCGCTCGCGCGGGCTCTTGAGCCGGACCTCGATGGGTACGGTCGCGGATTGCGGATTGGCCGCGGCCTCCGCGAGCCGGCGCGCCACCGGCCGCGCCTCGCTCTCCGGCAGGAAATCCACCAGCAGCCGCCCGATCAGATCCGCGGGCGGCAGGCCGAACAGGCGGCCCAGCGCGCGGTTCGCCTCGTCGAAGCGGCCGTCGCGGTCCAGCAGGGCCACGCCCACCGGCGCGTCCGCGAAGAAGCGCTGGAAGCGCTGGCGGGATTGGCGGAGCGCCTCCTCCCACTCCCGCTCGGGCGTCAGGTCCCGCACCACCGAGCGCGTGCGCAGGCCCTCGCCGGTCTGCACCACGGTCTGCGTGATCGAGACATGGACGATGCGGTTGCGGCCCCTGAGCGCGACCTCGCCGCGCTGCAATGCGCCGGCATCGGCCGCGAAGGGCGTGTGCGGCGGGCTCTCCAGGGGAACCTCGCCGGCGATGAAATCCTTGAGGCGCGCGCCTTCCTCGACCAGCGCGCCCGGCGACCGCCCGAGCCAGTCGGCGAGCGCCTGGTTCACGAACAGGAACCGGCCCTCGCTGTCGACCGAATAGAAACCGACCGGCGCGTTGTCGAGGAAGTCCGCGAGCTTCATCTGCTCGTCGCGGATCACGTGCTCCATCTCGTGGCGGGCCGTGACGTCCTCGAAGCTCCAGAGGCTGAAGCCCGGCCGGCCCGGCAGCGGATGGACCGCCAGGTTGAACCAGGCCGTGCCGCCGGCGGCGCCGCGGAGCGCGATCCGGCCGTGGGCGCGACCATGTCCCAAGGCCTCGTCGCGCAACCGCGAGAACTCCTCCGCGGCCTCGCCCTCGCCGGCGATGCGGCTCTGGATCGCCGGCAGCGGCGCCGTCTCGCCGTCGGGAAACAGCGAGCGGAACGCGGCATTGGCGTAGGCCACGGACTCCCGCGGCCCCAGGATCAGGTGCGCGTTGGGCGAGGCCTCCAGCGCATGGGCGAGCACGTCGACCCGGCGCGCCAAGACTTCGTGCACGCGATTCGCCACCACGCTCGCCACACCCGCGAGCAGCGCCATGCCCGCCAGCAGCATGGAGGCCGGCCAGAAGATCGTGCCTTGGGAGATGCCGCTGAGCGTCGCCAATCCCACGATCAGCGCCGCCGCGGAGAGCACCGCCGTCAGCAGGCCGAGCCGGTTGATCCAGCGCCGCAGCGTCGCCTCGCCGCGGGCCCGCGGGGTTTGCGCATTGACGGTGAATACGGGGCTCGAGAGCGCCATGGGGCTCCGGTCGTCCGATGATCTGGCGCTACGGCCTGGTACGTAGTCTAGCACAGCTTCAGAGCCGCTGCGATTTCGGCTTGAGCTTGCCCTGGAGCCGGAAGACGTAGCCGATGATCTCGGCGACGGCCTTGTAATGCTCGGGCGGGATCTGCTGATCGACCTCGACGCCGGCGTAGAGCGCCCGGGCCAGCGGCGGATTCTCCACGATCGGCACCTTGTGCTCGGCGGCGATCTCGCGGATCCGCTGGGCGATGAGCTCCGCGCCCTTGGCGACGACCATCGGTGCCTTTTCCGTGCCGAGCTCGTAGCGCAGCGCCACCGCGACATGGGTCGGGTTGGTCACCACCACGGAGGCCGTCGGCACCGCCGCCATCATGCGCTTGCGCGCGCGCTCCATGCGGATCTGCCGGAGCCGGGCGCGGATCATCGGGTCGCCCTCGGACTGCTTGAACTCCTCCTTCACCTCCTGCTTCGACATGCGCATGGACTTGGTGAAGCTGAAGCGCTGGAAGCCGTAGTCGAGCGCGGCGATGAAGGTGAGCGCGATGAATACGCCGAGGCCGAGCCGCCCGGTCAGCCGGCCGATCTCGAGCATCATCTGCCCGGCGTCGAGACCGGACATCAGCGGCAGGCGGACCAGCTCCGGCCGCATCAGGATGACGACCACCGCGATCACCACCGCGAGCTTCATCAGCGTCTTGCCGAACTCCATGAGGCCGCGCGCGGCGAACATGCGCGAGAAGCCCTTGGCCGGCGAGAGGTTGTCGAGCTTGGGCGTGAGCTTGTCGGGCGCGAACAGGAGACCGGTCTGGAGCAGCGATCCCGCAAACGCCGCCGCGACCAGCAGGCCCATGGGGAGCGCGAGCGCGCCGCCGATGGTCGCGAGCGTGGCACCCACGGCCGGCCAGAGCGCGCCCTCCACGCTGAGCTCGTGGGGCGCCTCGATGTAGCGCTTGAGCGCCGCGCCGATGGTGCGCGTGATGGGCCCGCCTCCGAAAGCCACGATGCCCAGGGCGGTGCCGATCATGAACCAGTTGTTGATCTCGCGGGACTGCGCGACCTGGCCGCGGTCGCGCGCGCGCGAGAGCTTGCGGCCCGAAGGCTCTTCTGTTCGTTGGCTGTCGTCGACGTCGTCCGCCACGGCCTCAGGCTCCCGTCAAGGCGAGAAAGCTGGCGGCGAACCGCTCGAGGAACCACTCCATCCCCGTTGCGAGCAGCAGGGCGAAGGCGACCAGGCCCGCCACGATCTGCAGCGGCTGGATCACGAACAGGATCTGCAGCTGCGGCGTGAGGCGCGAGATCAGCCCGACCGCGACATAGAAGATCGTGCCGATGATCATGAAGGGCGCCGCCATCTCGACGCCGATGCGGAACGATTCCGTGACGGCGCGCGCGATGGCGTCGGAGAAGTCGCCCCATTGGAACAATGCGCCCGGCTGAAACACGCCATAGCTGCTCACCAGCGCGCGCAGCATGGGATGATGGAGGTCGGTCAGGAAGATGATCAGCACGCCCGCCACGCTGTAGAAGGCGCTGGTGATCGACTCCTGCTGCTGCGCCAGCGGATTGAAGATGAGCGCGGCGGATAGCCCCAGATTGACGGATACGACGGTGCCCGCGACCTGGAGCGCCGCCAGCAGGATCCGCGCGATCGTGCCGAGAAAGATGCCGACCGCGATCTCGCCGCCCAGCATGAGCGCGAGCTCGATGGCGCCGCCGGGCAAGCGCGGCAAGGCCGGCGCCACGACGGGCGTCGCCACCAGCGTGATGCCGAGCGCCAGCACCAGCCGAAGCCGCGGGCTCACGTAGATCTCGCCGATGCCGGGCAGCAGCATCAGCGCCGAGCCCAGCCGCGCGAACACCAGCGCGGCCGCGAACAGGTTGGCGGGCAGGATCTGGTCGAGCATGGCTCGAGGTCAGCCGCTGACGATGCGGGCGAAGAGGGATTGGGTGAATTCGACCAGCGTGCTCAGCATGAACGGCATCAGGACCAGGAGCGAGACGAAGATGACCAGGATCTTCGGCACGAAGGTGAGCGTCATCTCCTGGATCTGCGTGAGCGCCTGCAGGATCGAGATGACGAGCCCGACCGCGAGCGCCAAGAGCATGACCGGTGCGCCGATCTCCAGCGCGACCATGATCGCCTGGTTGCCGATCCCGAAGACGTCGTTGGCGTTCATGGCATTCTGCCCAAGGACGCCGCGCTCAGATCGTCATCTTGATGATGTCTTGATAAGCGGAGATCACGCGGTCGCGCACGGCGACGATG
This sequence comes from Allostellaceae bacterium, assembly GCA_035604335.1. Classification (GTDB taxonomy): domain Bacteria; phylum Pseudomonadota; class Alphaproteobacteria; order ATCC43930; family CGMCC-115725; genus DASZHJ01. The sequence continues at coordinate 8,995 of DATNIT010000028.1, forward strand.
GTCTGCAGCGTGGCATCGGCGTTGGCGACAGCGGCCGCGACTTGCGCGATGTCCGCCTTGCCCGTGACGCCCTGGAGGCTCGCCTGCTCGCCTTGCTTCAAGGTGTCGACCGCGCCTTCCGCCGCCTTGCGCAAGAGGTCGCCGAAACCGCCGCCATCCTGCGCGCCGTCGCGCGCGCCGAGGCCCGCGCTCGCGATCTTGCCGGCGTTCGAATAGGCAGCAGCCGCTGCGTTGGCGATCGGGTCGGCCATGATTTATCCCCTGAGCAGGTCGAGCGTGTGGGAGATCATCGATTTGGCGGCGTCGATGACGTTGAGGTTCGCCTGGTAGCTCTGTTGCGCGTCGCGCATGTCCATGAGCTCGACCACGGGATTGACGTTGGGCATCTGCACGAAGCCCTGAGCGTCGGCCGCGGGATTGCCGGGATCCCACTTGCGCTCGAGCTTGCCCGGCACGGAAACGGTACGGCCGGCGGCGACGGAGGTCGCGCCGAGGGTCTTGTCGAGCACGGTGTGGAAGCTCACGACCTTGCGGCGATAGGGCTCGCCGCCGGGCGTCGTCGCCGTGGAGTCGGTGTTCGCGAGGTTCTCCGCGATCACCTTGAGCCGCTGCCCCTGCGCGCTCATGCCGGCGAACGCCAGCTGCATCGAGGTGTTGAGATCCATGAGTCGCGATCCTCAGTGCCCGAGCGCTTCTTTTATGAGCGCGATCTGCTTCTGATAGAGGGTGGTGGTGAAGGCGTATTGGGTGGCGGTGTCGCTCACCTTCATCATCTGGTCCTCGAGCTGAATCGGCCCGGAGGTCGCCACTTTCTGCGCATCCGGCGTGCCGCCGTTGGGCGGCGTCGCGATATGGCCGGGCGAGGTCGCCACCAGTTGCAGGGGTCCGCCGCCCTGCCCGCTCAGCAGCTTGCCGAAATCGATCGGCTTCACGTCGCTCGGGCGGAAGCCCGGCGTATTGGCGTTGGTGACGTTCTCGGCGAGCACGTTCTGGCGCGCGCCCAGCCACGCGAGCTTCTTTGCCATCGCCTTGAAGAGCGGAATCTGCGTCAGGTCCATTGGGCCCGACTCTCGCCCGATTGCCTTAACATCTCGTAAAGAGCGGGTCCCTCCGATGAGCCCGCCGTCAACCATCTATTAAGGCTGTTTCTCTAGGGTGTGCCGTGAATTAGACGCGGATCGACGCCCTGGTGCCCACGCGAAATCCACACCCCGAGAAGCCTACCGTCGCGGTCGCGCTGCGCTACAACCGCGCCGAGGCGGACGCGCCGCGGGTGGTGGCGAGCGGCCGCGGCGCCATCGCCGAGCGGATCCTGGTCCTCGCTTTCGAGCACGGCATCAAGGTCCGCGAGGACGCCGATCTCGCCGAGCTGCTGGCGGCGGTCGAGATCGGCAACCAGATCCCGATCGCGGCCTTCGCCGCCGTCGCCGAGATCCTCGTCTACATCTACCGCGCCAACCGCACTCAGCCCCCACCCCCGCCGCCACAAGGCTAAAGGAGCCGCGCCATGACCGCCGCCGCGATGCCCGCCAATCTCGAGCTCGTCTCCGACACGCTCGCCACCGCCCGCGCGGCGATCGAGGCGGGCCACCTCGTCGACGTCGGCGGACTCGATCTCGCGGTCGCCGAGCTCTGCGCCGCCACGTTGCAGCTGCCGGAGCGCCATCACGGCCGCGCCGCCCGCAAGCTCGCGCGCCTCGCCAAGGATCTCTCGGCGCTCGCCGATGCGCTGGCGACGCAGCGCGAGGGGCTCGAGCGCGCGGCCGAGACCGAGGCGCGCCAGCGCGCCGCCGGCGCCTACGCCACCGACAGCGCGAGCTCCTGAGCCCCGCGCCGACACCAGTCCCTCCATGGGCCTCGACACCTACCTGCGATTCCTGATCGCGCTCGTCCTCGTGGTCGCGATGATCGGCGCGCTCGCCTGGATCGTGCGCCGCTTCGGCTGGGCCAACCGGTTCGTGGCGCCCGTGGGCAAGAAGCGCCTCGCGGTGCTCGAGGTACTGCCGATCGACGGCAAGCGGCGGCTCGTCCTGCTGCGCCGGGACGCGGCGGAGCACCTGATCCTCCTGGGCATCGGCGGCGACCTGCTGATCGAGAGCGGCGGCGCGGCCCTCCCCGCCTCCGCGCGGGACTTCCACGCGCTGGTCGAGGAGAGCAAGGCGTGAGACTCTGGCGCGCGCTTCTCGCAACCGCCGGCGCGGCCACGGCGCTCGCGCCCATGACGGCGCTGGCGCAGTCCGTTACCGTCGATCTCGGCGGCGAAGGCGGATCGACCGCGCGCATCGTGCAGCTCGTCCTGCTGATGACGGTGCTGAGCCTGGCGCCGGCGATCCTGGTCACCGTCACCTCTTTCACCCGCATCATCGTGGTGCTGTCGTTCCTGCGGAACGCGCTCGGCATCCAGCAGACGCCGCCCAACGTGGTGATGATCAGCCTGGCGCTGTTCCTCACGGGCTTCGTGATGGCGCCGACGCTGCAGGCCTCCTACACCGCCGGGCTCGAGCCCTTGATGCAGGACAAGATCACCGAGACCGAGGCCGCTCAGCGCGCGATGGTGCCGCTGCACGCCTTCATGATGGAGCATGTGCGCACCCAGGACCTCCAGCTCTTCGCCGACATGGCCAAGATCGACAAGGTCGCCGACGCCAAGGAGACGCCGCTCCGCGTGCTGGTGCCCTCCTTCATGATCAGCGAGCTCCGCCGCGCCTTCGAGATCGGCTTCCTCCTGTTCCTGCCGTTCCTGATCATCGACATGGTGGTGGCCTCGATCCTGATGTCGATGGGCATGATGATGCTGCCGCCGGTCACGATCTCGCTGCCGTTCAAGATCATCTTCTTCGTGCTGGTGGACGGCTGGTACCTGGTCGCGGGCTCCCTCGTGCAGAGCTTCGGGCCGGGGGGATAGGCGAGCGCAACAGCGATCGCTTGCAATAGGCGACGCTGTTTCCATTCGGTCAGTCCCGCGAAGACTCCTCACGCGCGGGCCTGTCCCGGCCATCCACGTTTTTTGAGCCGCGCCCCGGCACGGAGGCCGAGCATGACGAGTATGGGGGCAGCCTTGTCTGTATCCTCCTGCCTCCGTGGTGCTTTTCGAGAATCCCGCTACGCGCTCACGGGCGGCGGCATGGTGAGGAAGGCGTGCATGGCGTGGAAGAACTCGCGGTGGTTGAGGCCCCAGACCACCGAGTGGGCGGTGCCCGGCAAGATCACGAATTGCCGATCGCCGTTGGGAAGCTGCTTGTAGAAGTCGACGAGGTCGTCGACCGTCGCGATGCCGTCGTACTCGCCGCGGATCAGCATCACCGGTCCCAGCACCTTCGCGGGATCGACCACCGGCAGGTGCGCGGTCATGTCGAGGTAAGTGCCGGTCGGCACCTCCTCGCCGTACTTGAGCTCGGCGGTCACGAGCGCCTCGACCATCGCGGGATCGGAGGTGCCGGGCTTGTCGCGCGTGAAAATGCTCTCGATCATCGCGCGGTCGCGCTTGCGCCGGCTGTGCGTCTTGAAATACTCGACCTGCTCGGCTCGCTTGGCGAGCGTGGGCGAGCCCTCACCCTTGTACGTGAAGGCCGAGAGCACGAGACGATCCACCCGGTCCGGCCTCACCATCGCGTAGGCCCCCGCGCGCAGCCCTCCGGACGATTCTCCGAACATATGGACCTTCTGCCGGCCGGTCTCGCCGACGATCAGCTCGACCGCCGATTTGAGATCCTCGACGCCGCTCGCGATGTCGGACTTGCCGTCCGTGCGCGAGGAGCGGCCGTAGTTCTCATGATCGACCGTCCAGACATCGTAGCCGAGCTTGGCGAAGGCGTTCAGCACGGAATAGTCGCCGTGGCCCGGGACGGTCAGGTCGTAGCTCGGCTGCGCCGAGACGGACGAGCCGTGCACCAGCAACAGGACCGGAAGCGGCGCCTCGCCGGACTTCGGCGCGGCCGCGCGTTTGCGATACATCGCCAGCGACACCTCGCCTTTCTTGGCGGTGTACTCGGCGCTCCAGACTTCCGGACTGCCCACCGTCGCGTCTTGCGCGCGCGCCACCGCGGGCCTCAGCAACCCCGCTGCCACACCCAGGCCCGCCGCCTTGACGAGCGCGCGCCGGGTCGGCCGATCACTGCTGGAACTCATGAAAATCTCCTCCTAAGATCACGAAGCCGTTATTAATCGCGCTATAAATATCTTAGATCGCTCACGCACTCGTGCCCAGCCCCCGCGGGCTCGGCTCTTGCCCGGCCGGAGCGGCCAGCGCATGCTGCGAGCCTCGACGGAGCCGCGGGCCGGCTCTGTCCTTATATATGACACAGTGAAAGCCGGACCCCATGTCTCGTCGCCCGTTGGCGATCCCGGTCCTTGCCGCTCTTCTCGTCCTCGGACTCTGCTTCCCCGCCGTATACGCGCAGCAAGGCTCCGAGGAGCGGCCGCCGGCGGCCGCGGAGAGGCAACGCCCGAGTCCCGGCAAGCCCGAGGCGGCCGAACGGAAGGCCTCGGCATCGGCATCGCTGCCCGCGGATGCCGTCACCACGCATAGCGTCATCGTCGATGGCCGAGAGCTCGCCTACACCGCCACCGCCGGCACGATCTCGCTCGCCAACGAGAAGGGCGAGCGCAGCGCGGAAATCTTCTACGTCGCCTACAGCCTCACCGGCGCGCCGAAAGCAAGCCGCCCGATCACCTTCGCCTTCAACGGCGGGCCCGGCGCGGGCTCCGCCTATCTGCAGGTCGGAGCGCTCGGACCGCGTGTGCTCGATTATGGCACCGGCCGCGAGCTCCCCTTCACCTCCGGCAAGGTGATCGACAACCCCGACACCTGGCTCGACCTCACCGACCTCGTCTTCATCGATCCCGTCGAGAGCGGTTATAGCCGATCGACCCTCTCCGACGACGAGACGCGCAAGGAGTTCCTGGGCGTGAGGCAGGACCTCGACGAGTTCGGCGGGATCATCCATCAGCTGCTCACGCATCTCGACCGGATGGAGTCGCCGGTCTATCTCGCGGGCGAGAGCTATGGCGGGTTCCGAGCGGCGCGGCTGCCGCGTCTCCTCGCGGCCAAGGAGGGCATCGTCGTGCGCGGCGCCGTGCTGATCTCGCCGGCGCTCGAATTCTCGCTGCTCTTTCGAGGAGAGTTCAATCCGATGCCGTGGGTGGTGCGGATCCCCTCCTACGCAGCCGTCGTGCTGGAGGCGCAGGGCAAGCTCTCGCCCGCGGCATTGGCGGACGCCGAGCACTTCGCGCTCGGCGACTATCTGACGGGGATCGTCACGCCGATCTCCGACCCCGCGGCCGCCACCCGCTTCTATCAGACCATCGCCGACCTGATCGGCGTGCCCGAGCCCACCGTCGCGCGTTGGCGCGGCCGCGTGCCGCTCGGGGTTTTCCTCAAGGAGGCGCGCCACGGCGACCAGGCGCTGCTGAGCCGCTATGACGGCAGCGTCGCGGCGCCCGACGCCTATCCCGCCAGCTACTCCGACCAAGGCGGCGATCCCGTCCTCGCCGGCCTCAACGGTCCGCTCACCAGCGGGTTCGTGAACTACGCCCGCGACGAGCTCAATTTCAAGACGGACCGACGCTATATGCTGCTGAACGGCGATTTGGGCCGGCACTGGAACTGGCGCGAGGGCGAGGGCGGCTTCGGCCAGGGCAGCGCCGACGCTAGCGACGATCTGCGCGAAGGCCTGGCGCTCGAGCCCCGCCTGCACGTGCTGATCGCCCACGGCATGACCGATCTGCAGACACCCTATCTCGGCAGCCGCTACGTCATCAGTCAGCTGCCTGAGAGCCTCACCCGCGACCGCGTGAGGCTCGCGCTCTATGAGGGCGGCCACATGATGTACCTGCGCCCCGCCTCCCGCGCGGCCCTCCACCGGGACGCGCGCGCGATCTATGCGGCGGGGGAGTAGCGTCGCCGTCGTGACTGCGGGCGTCTATTGAACCCGAGCGGCGTCCCGATTAAAGAATCTGCGGATCGCAGCAGCGATCTCCTCGGGCAGCACGGGCTTCAGGAAAAACGCATCTGCGCCGGCGGACCGCGCCTCTTCCTCGGTCAAGCCCTCGCTAAATCCCGTACACAGAATGAAGCGGAGTGATGGGCGGATTTTCTTCAGCGCCTTGCAGAGAGCGAGGCCTTTCATCTCCGGCATGACTTGATCGCTGATCACTACGTCCCAGGAGGTTGGGGCTTCGGCAAAGAACTCAGCAAGTTCGCGCGCATTGTTGATCGCGACCGTTTCATAGCCAAGCCGATCGAGCCCAGTGGTCAGCACGTCGGTAATCATGGGCTCGTCGTCTACGATCAGCACGCGCTCGCGCCCGCGTAACGCCGAGACCGGCGTTGCCGGCGCTGAGACCGCCGGGCGCGCATCGCAAAGAGGCAGGTAGACCTCGAACGCAGAGCCGGCGCCCGGTCTGCTGGTGACCACGAGTACGCCTTCGTACGCCATGACGATGCCATGCACGACGGAGAGCCCCAGACCGGTGCCGCGGCCGCGGCGCTTTGTCGTGAAGAAGGGGTCGAATATGTGCTTCAACACCTCCGAACTCATGCCGACGCCGGTATCCGCCACCGCGATCCGAGCATAGGCGTTTCCGGGCCGCACCGCGCCGATAACGGCACGAGCGAAGTCCGGCGCTTCCGCAAGCAATCCCTCACTGGCGATAGCCACGTCGGCCGGTTCGACGCGGGAGAGAGTGACGGTGATGTGTCCCGGTTCGCCCTCCAAGGCGTCATTGGCATTGAGGCAGAGATTCACCAAAATCTGGGTCACTTGGGCAGCATTGACATCCGCGATGAGTGGCTTCTCGGAGACTTGCATTTCCAATCGCGTCGCCGACGGCACGGATGCTCTCAGCAACTCGCGCGCCTCGCGCACGAGGCTGCCTAGATCCGAGGGCTTCCGCTCAAGAGGGCTGCGCCGCGAGAATGCGAGAATTTGTTGCACCAACTCCTTGCCACGCTCGGCAGCCGTGACAATTCGCTCGGCAAATCCATGCTCTGACCCATCCGGAGGCAAGTCCTGCAGCAGGAACCCTCCAAATCCGAGGATCGCTCCGAGTATATTGTTGAAATCGTGCGCAACGCCGCCGGCAAGCTGTCCAATGGCATCCATCTTCTGCGATTCCTGCAGTTGCTCCTCGAGCAGCTGCGCTTCGGTCACGTCTCGGGAATTCACGATAATTCCATCGATCCCGGGTACATGTCGGGCATCACGCCCGGACCACGCAATGGTGCGCCAGGCACCGCTGCGATGGCGCAGGCGCGACCGACCGGTGGCGCGGAGCTTGGAGCCCTCGGTTAGCGACGTGAGCGCGCTGATCATCGCCGCGGCATCATCAGGATGGACACGCTCCGTGATGGACCGGCCTACCACTTCCTGGTCGGTATAACCGAGCACTTCCGCATTGGCCGGGCTCCGATAGGTTATTCGCCCGTCTGCGTCTACCACGTCCACCATGTCGTTCGAATGCTCGATCAGCGCGCGGAAACGAGCTTCGCTCTGTCGCAACGCCTCCTCGGCGCGCTTACGGTCCGTGATGTCGGAGACGATTCCGGCAAAGCCGATCGTCGCTCCTTCCTCGTCGCGGATCGGAAATTTCGTGTTGAGCGTATATTCGATGCCCGGCTTGGCTTTCAAGACGCGCCGCTCGTCCTGGACGACATGCCCAGTTCTCATTACCTCCCTGTCTGAGGCTTCCCACTCGCGCACGTGCTCCCCCGGATATACGTCGGCCGCCCGACGGCCAATCAGATTCTCCGACCGGTCGCCGAACCAATCGGTATAGGTGCGGTTGATGAACCGGTAGAGCCCCTCGCGGTCTTTGAGGAAGATCGCGAAGGGAGCGTTGTCCATGATGGCGCGCAACTCGGCTTCCCTGGCTTGAAGCTGTTCCTCGGCTTTTTTCTGCGCTGTGATGTCGGCAATGAAGCCGGCCAATCCGACTACGCCACCGCACGCGTCACGAATCGGAAATTTCGTCATGCGTACATGGTCGACGCCCGGCCTGGCCTTTTCTGTTTTCCACTCCGCGACAGCGATCTGCCCGCTCTGCAGCACCTGGTGATCGGTCGCCTCGCTCGCCTTGGAGCGCTTATCGGAATAGACCTCGGCCGACATTCGCCCATAGAGATCCTCCAACCGTTCGCCGGACCAATCCGTATAGGTGCGATTGATGAGCCGGTACCGGGCCTCGCGATCTTTAAGGAAGATCGCAAAGGGCGCGTTGTCCATGATCGCGCGGAGCTCCGCCTCTTTCTGCTTGAGCGCCTCGTCCGCAAGCTTGCGCTCGGTAATGTCCTGCAGCACATAAAGAACGCTGATGAGAGTGCCGTCGTCCCCATAGCGCGGCTGACCGACGACATATTCCCAGGCGAAAGTGCCATTCGGACGCTGCACCCGGATATCGATCGCGAAATCCCTGCGTTCAGCGATACCGGTATCGCGCGCCGTCTCGAATTTCGGCCTGTCATCCGGATGGATCAGTGGCGTCGTCAAGGTCTCCTCTAGGGTAAAGGAATCCCGCTTCGGTATACCGCGCAGCTCGAAAAGCGTTTCCGACCAATAAACCCGGTTGGCTTTCCGGTCGGAAACCAGGTGACCCATCTTGCCCAACCGTTGCGATTGGATCAGAAGCTCGCGGCTCTCTCGCAGCGCCGTCTCGGCCCGGTTGCG
>DATNIT010000029.1:0-6619 GCA_035604335.1 Allostellaceae bacterium
CGATCTTGCCGTCGAAGGTCATCGCGGTCTGGCCGCGCAGGAACACGTGGTTCCCCGCGCGGACGGCCATCGAGAAGTCGTTGCCGAGCTTCTGATCGGGGTAATAGTCGTTGGTGTTGAACTTGCGGAAGCGTTGATGCGCCACGGTCTCTCCTCCTTTGGGTGTCTCCAGGCCGGCAGGCTCAGCGCCTTCAGGATGTTGTGTTCAGGAACTGCGAGTTAGTCTCGCTTGCGCCTCGGGATTGATAAAATATAATTACTTGAGGATCGGGATCGGAAACATTGATCCGGTACACGCTGAAGCAGCTCGCTTACTTCGCCGCCGCCGCCGAGCGCGCCAGCGTGACGGAGGCGGCGCGCGCGCTCAACGTGTCGCAGCCCTCGATCTCCACGGCGGTCGCCCATCTCGAGCGCGTGCTGGGGGCGCAGCTCTTCCTGCGCCATCACGCCCGCGGGCTCTCGCTGACGCCCGACGGCCGGCATCTTCTGGCCGAGGCGCGCGAGCTGCTGGCGCAAGCGGAGGAGCTCGGCTCGGCGCTCCGCAGCGAGGGCGCGCGGCTCAAGGGCGAGCTCAGCCTCGGCTATTTCGTGACCTTCGCACCCTATTACCTGCCGGGCCTGCTCCGGCGCTTCCGCGCGCTCCATCCCGACGTGGTCCTGCAGCTTCACGAGGGCGATATCGAGACGCTCCAGCGCGGGCTCGCGACCGGCGGCATCGAGCTCGCCCTGGTCTACGAGCTCGCCCTCGGACCCGAACTGGTCTCGGAGCATCTCGCCGCGCACAAGCCCTATGCGCTGCTCCCCGCGGGACATCCGCTCGCCAAGCGCGCCCGCGTCTCGCTGCGCACGCTCGCCAAGGAGCCGTTCGTCCTCTTGGATCTCCCGCACAGCCGCGAGTACTTCCGTGCGATCTTCCTCGCCTACGGCCTCGAGCCGCAGGTGCGCTACACGACGCCGTCGCTCGAGATGGTGCGCGGCCTGGTGGCGAACGGGCACGGCGTCGGCCTCCTCAATATCCGGCCGGAGGGGGACCATGCCTATGACGGAATGCCCCTCGCCTGCCGAGCCCTCGCCGAGGACTGCCCGCCGCTCCGGGTGGCGCTCGCCCGGCCGGCGCAGGCCCGGCCCAGCCGCGCGGCCCAGGCGCTGATCGCCTGCGCCCGCGACTATTTCGCCGAAAGCCGCGAGGTCAGCGCTTCGGCTTCAAAAAAGCGCCGAGCAGGTGGCGCGCGGCGCTGAGCGCGGTCTCCTCGCCCGCCGCCACCCGCGCCTCGATCCTCTCGAGCTCCGGCGCGATCTTGCGGTCTGCCTTGAAGGCCTCCATCAGCCCCTCGCCCACCTCGCGCCAGAGAGCGGCGCGGGCCTGACTCGCGCGGCGCTGCTCGCGCTCGCCCGACGCCGTCAGGGCGGCGCGGTGACGCTCGACCAGATCCCAGACGTCGCCGATACCCTCGCGCGTCAGCGCCGAGACCGCGCGCACCTCGGTCGCCCAATTGGGCGAGCCCGGGCGCAGGAGATGGAGCGCGTGACGATACTCGGCGACCGCCCGCAGCGCCGCCGGCTTCAAATCACCGTCGGCCTTGTTGACGAGGATCAGGTCCGCGAGCTCGACGATGCCTTTCTTGAGGCCCTGCAGCTCGTCGCCGGCGCCCGGCGCCAGCAGCAAGAGGAACATGTCCACCATGTCCGCCACCGCGGTTTCGGATTGCCCCACGCCCACGGTCTCGACGATCACGACATCGAAGCCCGCGGCTTCCGCGAGCAGGATCGCCTCGCGCGTGCGCCGGGCGACGCCGCCCAAGGTCGTGCCGGCGGGCGACGGACGGATGAAGCCGCGAGGATCGCGCGCGAGCTCCGCCATGCGCGTCTTGTCGCCGAGCAGCGAGCCGCCGCCCCGCTTGGAGGAAGGATCCACCGCCAGCACGGCGACCTTGTGGCCGCGCTCGATCACCCCGAGGCCGAAAGCCTCGATGAAGGTGGATTTGCCGACGCCGGGCGCGCCGGAGATGCCAAGGCGAACCGAGTGCTCACCGGCGCCCGCGCCGACGCTCTCCAACAACCGCTCCGCGGCCTCGCGGTGGTCCGCTCGGGTCGATTCCGCGAGCGTGATGGCGCGGGCGAGCGCGCGGCGGTCGCCGCGGCGCACTGCGGCGGCCAGAGCAGGCACATCGACGGCGCTCTCCCCCATCCGCCATCCCTAACACGAGGGGCAGCGGCGATAGAACAAGGAAAGGAGAGCCCGGCAGCCCCTACCAGGTCTCGATCAGGTCGGCGACCAGACGATAGCGGTCGCTGTGCTCCATGTCGGCGACGTGGCAGCGGTGCCATTGGCGGTCCTGGGAGCGCAGCGTGACGTAATTGTCGTCGATGTCGGTCACGGTGCTGGGGCACCACCGGCCCTCTCCGATGGAGTAAACCTCCCAGAGCTGTCCCAATCTTATGCTTGCCATGGATCCGGACCCGCCGAGCCCCTATTGGGTCATAGCGGCGGAAACCTGGCCAGCGCCAATCCATCAAATTCTCGCTAACGGCCTTGTGCTCTGGAATCCCTAGCCCATTGTGTATCATCGCCCCCATGCCGCGGCAGGAGACGCGATGAGCAGCGAGGCCACCGCACCGCGCCCGCCGAGGGGCCGAGTGCGGCGACGGCTCGGCGTGTTGCTCCTGTTGCTGGTCGGGTTGCCACTTCTGGTGAGTGCTTGCGTGTTCGGTCGCGTGAACGGAATTCCCTGGTACGAGGCACGGCGCGACGCCACCGGCTTGGCGCCCGATCCCGCCACCACGCCCGAGGCCGTGATCCAGGTCTATGCCGCCCGCGCGGTCGCCTGGCGCGGCATCTTCGCCATGCATACCTGGATCGCGGTCAAGCCTTCGGGAGCGCCGAGCTTTACCCGTTACGAGGTCTTGGGATTCGGCGTTTCCGAGGGCACGCCCGCCGTGCGAACCGACCGCACCGGTCCCGACAACTGCTGGTTCGGCGCCCAGCCAGAGATCGTGCTGGACCGGCGCGGCCCCAGCGTCGATGCGATGATCGAGAAGATCCGCGCCGCGGTCGCGGCCTACCCCTATCCGCAGAGCTACCGCGTCTGGCCGGGCCCCAACAGCAACACCTTCACCGCCTTCATCGGCCGCGCCGTCCCCGAGTTGCGCCTGGATCTGCCGTCGAACGCCGTCGGCAAGGATTACCTGCCGAACGGCGCGGTGGTCGCGGCGGCGCCGAGCGGCACCGGCTACCAGCTGTCGCTGTTCGGGCTCGCCGGCCTGCTCGCCGCCCGCGCGGAAGGGCTCGAGCTCAACCTGCTCGGCCTGACCTTCGGCCTCGACATCGCCTCGCCCGGCATCAAGCTCCCGGGTATCGGCCGGCTCGGCGTTCCCTCGGCGACCGCGCAGCCCGCGCAAACCGCCACCTATTAGCGCTCCTCACGCGTAGATCATGTGCAGCTGGCTTGTCGTGAGCGACACCCCGGCCAACTCGACCTGCGACCCGCTCCCGAGCGCGATGAACGTGTTGCCTTGGGACACCGTGACCTGGACCTGGCTCGCGGTAAGCCCGTGCAGCACGATGCTGTCCTGCCCCGCCTGGAAGTCCGTGATGGTGGCGTGGGCGCCGGCCAGGAACTCGAAGATGTCGGTCCCGCCGCCGCCGGTGAGGGTGAGGCTGCCGGTGGACTTGTCGATGAAGTCGTCGTTGCCCGTGCCGGACTTCACCGTGGCGGAGGCCTGACCATCGACGGTGATGGTGTTGCCGAGGTTGCCGGCCGTGATCAGCGCAGCGGTGTTCGACGCGCCGCGGAAGCTGATCTGGTCCTGTCCGTCGCCGGCGGTGATGGTCATCGTGTTGTTCGCGGTCGCGTTGCTCTCGGCGACGACGGAGATGGTGTCATTGCCGTTGCCGACGCTGATCGTCCCGCGCATGGCGTCGTTGACGGTGACCTCGGAATCGCCGTTGCCGAGGCTGATCTGCGCGTCGACGAAATTGTTGACGGTGACGTTCGCGTTGACCGCGGACTTGATCGTGACGTCGTTGATGGCGCCCCAGGCGCCGTTGTTGGTGACCGTCAGGTTGTCGTTCACGTCGGTCGTGGTGGTCACGGTCGCGGCGGGATCGACCCCGACGATGTTGAGCTGGCCCGCGGTGTAGGTGCTGGACGTGCTCGGCGCGAGCGTCGGAACCGCGAAGCTCGAGGCGAGGTTCGTGGGATCGGTCGCATTGCTGAAGGTCACGGCCGGTGCCCCCGACGTCGCCGTGGGCGTCAGGCTGTAGGCCCTGACGTAATCGATCTTCATATTGGCCAAGGCCCAGTTTGTGCTGGCGTTCGGCGAGCCTGCCCAGCTGCCGCCGAGCGCCAGATTCATGATCATGTACATGGGCGAGTTCATGTCGGCGGGCGTCGGCGTCGAGAGCAATTGCCGGCCGTCGAAGTAGAAGGTGATGGTCTGCGGCGTCCACAGCACGCCGTAGTCGTGGAACCCCGTGCTGGTGTCGCCGACGTTGACGCTGCCCTGTTGATTGGGCTGCGACGAGTCGATGACCGTGCTGAAGATGTTGGAGGCGGGGTTGCTGACCTGCTCGAGGACGTCGATCTCGGGCGGCCAGGTGTTGCTGTTCTTGAGGAGCCAGAAGGCGGGCCAAAGGCCTTGACCGCCGGCGGGCAGCTGCGCCCGCATGTCGAAATAGCCGTAGGTCTGCGAGAACGAGTTCTCGGTGTTGAGCATGCCGGAGGTGTACTGAAATCCGCTCAGGTACGGGAGGTCCGCCGCCGGCGCGGGCGCCGCGCTGATGGTGAGGATGCCGTTCTGGTCGGAGAAGGGATTGAGGCCCAAGGGCGCCCCCGAGGTGCCGGCATAGCTGGGATCGACGTAGATCTCCTGCTCTTGGTTCCCGGTCAGGCTGCGGACGCCGAAGCCGCTGTAATAGGTGGTCCAGGTCCCGCCCGCGGTCGAGGCGGTGCCCATGTTGAGGCTGAGCGAGTTGAACTCGTCGTCGAAAGTGAGATGCAGCCCCGCGGGGGTGAAGGTCGTGCGCACGTTGCCGGCATTGAGGCTCGAGAGCTGCTCATTCTGCAGCATCACGATCTGTCCGCCGCCCACGCTGATCTCGACGTTCGAGCCGACCTGCGCCATCGCCGCCTGCGCCGCCGCGAAGCTCTGGAACCCGAACTGGCTCAGATCGAGCGTGTCCGTGGCGGTGCCGGAGGTCTTGAATCCCTCGACCCAGGTCGTGGTGCCGGTGTCCTTGGTGATGACGAAGGTATCGGCGCCGGTGCCGGCCTGAAGGATGTCGTTGCCGCCGCCGGTGGTGAGCGTGTCCGTGCCGGCATTGCCGATGATGATGTTGTTGCCGGAATTTCCAGTCGCGTAGGAATTGGCGCTGCCCTCGAGAGTGAGATTGGCGACGCCGGTTGGCAGCGTGTAGCCGCTGCCCCAGGTCTCCACGGTGTCGATGCCGCCGTTCGGGATGATCTTGGTCGCGGGGTCATAGGCGACGAAGAGGTCGTTCCCGGGACCGCCGACCAGAGTGTCGTAGAGCGCATTGGCGGAGAGCTGATTGTTCTTGGTGGGATCGCCGGTCAGCGTCGCTCCCTGGGTATAGGTCGAAAGCCAATTGTTCGGCATGCCGCTGGTCGGCAGATTTGGCGGCGCCGACGGTGCGGGAGGTAGGGTCACTGCGCTCGCGGCCGGCGGCGGCGTGGGCGGCGCGCTCGGCGGGGGCGGCGGAGGTGGCGATGCGGGCAGGCCGATGAGATTGGTGGCTGTTATGCTGGAGAGCTGCTTCCCCTGAAGCATCAGGAGCTCGCCGCCACCCAGATTGATCGCGACGTTCGATCCCGATTGCGTCATCGCGGCCTGCACGGCGGCGAAGCTCTGGAAGCCATAGGCGGTGAGATCGATCTTGTCGGTGACCGCGCCCGAGGTCTTGAAACCCTCGATCCAGGTCGTGGCGTTCGCCTGCTTGGCGACGACGAAGGTGTCGGCTCCGGTCCCGGCCTTCAGGATGTCGTTGCCGACGCCACCGGCGATCACGTCGGTGCCGGCGTTTGCGACGATGATATTGTTGCCGGAGTTGCCGGTCGCGGTCGCAATGGCGCTGCCCAAGAGGATGAGGTTGTCGATACCGGCCGGCAGCGTGTAGCCGCTGCCCGAGGTCTCCACCGTGTCGACGCCACCGTTGCCGATGACCACGTCCGAGGGGTCATGGACGATGAACGTGTCCGAGCCCGGACCGCCGACCAGCGTCACGTTGGCCGCGGTCGCGGTCAGCTGGTTCTTCTTTCCAGGCTTGCCGACGAGGGTCGAGCCGCCAACGTTCGTGGAGAGAGAATAATTTGGCCCCGAGGTCGTCGGCAGGTTGGGCGGCGAATTCGGGAAACTGACGTTGCCGGTCGATCCCGCGATCGAGGTCGACCCGGTCGACCCACCCTCAGTCGGCGCCGGAGGGGTGGGCGGATTGCTCGGCGGCTGGTTCCGGTCGTGGCTCATGGTTCACACTCGGTGCTGAAGGTGGTCGTCGGGAAGCGGATTCCCAGCTCCCTCGAAACGGCCGCTCCTGGGCGGCGCGATCTGATCGAGTGACCCGCTACGGTCGCTCTCGCTTGCGGCTCGCGCGCCCTCGAAGGGC
>DATNIT010000030.1:0-44523 GCA_035604335.1 Allostellaceae bacterium
TCTCGTCGAGCGCTTCTTCAACAAACTCAAACATTTTAGAGCTATCGCCACCCGCTTCGAAAAACACGACCAGAATTATCTCGCACTCGTCAAACTTGCTTCAGCCCGCATCTGGATGCGATTTATGAGTCGGTGACCTAGCCCGATCACGCCAAGCTCAGCTTGCGGCACAGCAGCACCAGGGATTCGTAAACCACCTGCACCGCGAGCGAGGCCGCCATGTTCTGGACGTCGTGCGGCGGGCTCACCGTGTTCACGTCGACCGCGACGATGTCGAGGCCGGCGAGCCCGCGGAGGAGCTCGAGGCCTTCGCGCGCGAGCAAGCCGCCCCAGCTCGGCGTCGCCACGCCCGGCGCGCAGGAGGGGTCGAACACGTCCATGTCGAAGCAGAGGTAGACCGGGCGGCCGGCCAGTCTCTGGTGCAGCTCGGCCAGCACGTCGTCGAAGCCGCGCTTCAGCAGCTCGCGCAGCGTGATGATGTTGTAGCCGAGCGAGCGCGTGTGCTCGTAGACGCCGGGCGCATAAGTCGTGCCGCGCACGCCGATATGATAGGAGAGCGACGCCACCACCAGCTGCTCCTGCGCGGCGTGCGTGAACTGCGTCGCCGCGGTGTACTTGTCGAGGGGATCGTAGGGATAGCTGTCGGTGTGCGCGTCGATGTGCACGGCGACGATGCCGCGGTGCTGCCGGGCGGCGGCCCTCAGCAGCGGCACCGAGATGCTGCCGTCGCCGCCCATGGTGACGGGAATCACGCCGGCCTCGTGGATCGGACGCACCGCCGCCTCGATCCGCTCGAAGGCGTCGACGATTCGGCCGGCCGTGAGCCTGACGTTGCCGCAATCGACCAGCTTCAGCCGCTCGACCGGATTGAAGTCCGCGAGCTCGGAATTGTAGAGCCGCATCTGGGCGGACTGCTCGCGCATGGCCTGCGGACCCTGGCGCGAGCCGACGCGATGGGGATGCGTGCCGCAGTCGAAGGGAATGCCGAGGATCGCGGCCTTAGCGCCGCTGAGGTTATGGCTGTAGGGCGCGCCCAGGAAGGTGACGGGGCCAGAGTATAAACCCGTGTCCGAGACCGTCATGCCCGCCCCCGCCCATCAATGCCGCAGCGGGCGTTATGCGACATCCCCGACGCCGGGTCCAGGGCGGCGCCTCGGCCGCCCCGGCCCGCGCGCTCGATGTGTCAGCGGATATCGAGCGGGATGTTGATGCTGAAGCCGGGCTGCGGATAGACCACGGGCGGCGGCGGATAGTACCCGTCGTAGCCGTAGCTCGGACCAAAGTAGACGCCGACGCCGCCGCGATCTCCGTCGCGGCCGTGCCAATGACGCTCATGCCGATCGCCGCCACGCCAATCGTGGCGCTCCTGGGCGCCGGCTGGCAGGGCGACGGCGGCCGCAACCACAAAAGCACCGAGCGAGACCATCATGCCGCGTCGCTTCGAGACTGTTGTCCGTTTCATCGTACGCCTCCTTTCGGGAGCGACTTCGTCAATGGGCACGTAGGTATTACGGCCCGTGATGCAAGCGGCGGCGGCCGCGACGTTGTAGCGTGCCGCACTTGCAGAAAGCGGTGAGATCGTGGCGCGCCGCAATCCCGCCGCATGGACTCACGCGCTACTGCGTCTGCGTCTTCGATTTGGTTGCGCCGCTCGCGTGCATGCCCGAAGGGGACATGCCGTTCCGCGAGGCCAGCTGGCGGCTAAACCGGCTGAACACGGTATCGGCGTTTTTCTTCTGCTCGGGCGACATGCTGTCGTAGAGCGCCTGGAATGCCGGGACGAGCTTCTTGATCCCATCCGCATGCGTCCCGGTGATTTCCGCGTAGGAACTGAGATCGTCCAGGGCGGTCATGGTCCGCTGGTTCTGCAGCCTTTGGTCGATCTGGGATTGCATGGCCTGCGCATTCTCGTGCATGACCTGGGTGAACGCGTTCCATTGATCCTCTTGCGCGCTGGTGATCTTGAGCTGCGCGTGCAGCTGCTTGATTCGCGCCTCGACGCGCTCCGTCGGCTGCGCCCCCCGTTGGACCGACGCGGGTTTGGCCTTTGTGGGGCCGGTCGTTGCCTTCGGCGCGGTCGTGGACGCTCCGGCCTGCGCAACTTGGTCCGGTGCCGAGCGGTTCATCCGAGTTGCGGCGAGATCCATCGACGCCGGAAGCGCCACGGTGCCAAGAAACGTCGCGGCGGCGAGGTAATAAGCAGTGGACGTGGAGAAGCGGACCATCCCCATCACCTCATGGTTGGGATTTCACGGAGCAGGGATCGCCCCGCGACGTTGATATAACGCACCGCAGGCGTTCAACAGCAGGGTCGCGCCGGTCAATCCGGGAGCTTCCGCGTGGCAATCTTGGTGCGAGCCGCCACGGCGCATGGTCTACTCGGACGCTACCCGGGAGGACGCCATGACCGACAAGCGCCCAGCGAAGCGGCCGTCGTACGAGGTCGAGAACTACGAGATGTGGGCGGAGACGCCGGAACTCCGCATGGTCGTGCTCACCCTTGCCGCCGGCCAGGAGGTGCCCTGGCATTGGCACACCAATGTCAGCGACACCTTTTTCTGCATGACGGGCCCGATGGTGATCGAGACCCGGGCGCCGCGCGAGATCGTCGAGCTCAAGCCCGGCGAGACCCACGTCGTCCCGGCCAAGCGCGCCCACCGCGTCACCGGCAAGAACGACGGGCCCTGCAAATTCGGCATCCTCCAGGGCACCGGCACCTACGATTTCAATCCGGTCGGCGGCTGATCAGCCGAGGAGCCGGGCGCCGAAGCGAGCGCGGGCAAAAGCAAAGGCGGCAACCGCGAGCGCTGCCAGAAAGGAGAGGTGTCCGGCGGTGGCGAGCGGGTCGAGCGCCGTCCCGGCCGCCAGCGGCCGCACCACGGCGATGAGATGCGTCATCGGCAATACCCAGGCAATCGCCTGCACGAACCATGGAAAGCGCGCGACCTCGAAGAAGGTGCCGGAGAACATGAACATCGGCGTGACCCAGAACGTGAAGAAGTAGGCGAAGATGTCCCAGCTCTTGGCGAGCGCGGTGACGACCAGGCCGCAGCTCGCGAAGCAGACGGCGCCGAGCGCCAGCACCGGCAGCGCGGCGGCCGCGCCCCAGGGGCTCCCGATCCCGCCCCAAACCCAGCCGACCGCGATCACGCAGGCGGACGAGAACACTCCTTTGGTCGCCGCCCAGGACATTTCGCCCAGCATCAGCTCCGTGAGCGTCACGGGTGTGGCGAGGATGGCGTCCCAGGTGCGCTGCATGCTGAACCGGGCGTAGGTGCTGATCGTCGATTCGAAGCTCGCGGCGAACATCGCCGCGTAGCACATCATCCCCGGCACGACGAAACTCAGGTAGCTCAGGCCGCCGACCTGATCGACGACGGCACCCAACCCGTAGCCGAACGCGAACAGGAAGATCAGGGGATCGAGCACGTTCGTGGCAAGCGACGGCCCGATCAGCCGGCGCCAGACCAGGGCATTCCGGCGCCAGACCGCTCGGCTGTAGCGATTGACGGGGATCGCGCCGACGGGTGCGCTCATGTCACTCTCCCTGCCGCAGAGTATGTCCGGTGAGACGCAGGAACACGTCCTCGAGATTGGCGTTTCGCGTGAGGTATGTCGCGTGCGGCGGCAACCGGTTGGTCACGTCCTCGGGCGCGCTCGCGTAATAGAGCACGGCGTCGCCGATGTCGTTCCGCTCGAGCCCGTCCTCGGAAAATCCCGCCGGCAAGGGCTTGGCGATCTCGACCACGTAGGCGCGCGTATGCCGGTCGATCAGCTCCTGCGGAGAACCCTCGTCGAGCACTTTGCCCCCGTCGATGATGATGATCCGGTCGCAGAGCCGCTGCGCCTCGTCCATGTAATGCGTGGTCAGCAGCAGCGTCTTTCCTTCGCGCCTCAGGTCGACGAGCCGCCGCCAGATCAGCACGCGCGCCTGCGGATCGAGGCCCGTCGTGGGCTCGTCCAGGATGATGAGCTCGGGGTCCGCGATGAGCGCGCGCGCGATGATGAGGCGCCGCTTCATGCCGCCCGAGAGCTGCATCACCTGCGCATCCGCGCGCTCGGCAAGCTGCATGAACCCGAGCAGCTTCGGCACGCGCTCGGCGATCTCGGGCGTGGGCCGGCCGAAATAGCGCCCGTAGACCTCCAGGTTCTGCTGCACGGACAAATCGGGATCGAGATTGTCGTCCTGCGGCACGAGACCCACGCGCTCGCGCATCGCGCGGCCGAGCGCGCTGGGCGCCTCGCCGAACAGGCGCAGGCGCCCGGCCGTGGGCTGCGCCAGCGCCATGATCATGCGCATGATCGTGGTCTTCCCGGCGCCGTTCGGCCCCAGCAATCCCACGCAGGTGCCGGGCCAGATGGAGAAGCTGACGCCGCGGACAGCCTCGACCTCGCCGTAGCGCTTCTCCAGCGCCTCGACGGCGATCACCGGCCTCGCCGCGGCGATATCTCCTTCCACTCGCAACTCCAATCGATGA
Organism: Allostellaceae bacterium; assembly: GCA_035604335.1. Lineage (GTDB taxonomy): Bacteria > Pseudomonadota > Alphaproteobacteria > ATCC43930 > CGMCC-115725 > DASZHJ01. Next base: position 4,479 of record DATNIT010000030.1, read on the forward strand.
GCGTGCTCGGCACCGGGGTTCGGAGCTAGAAAAACGTCCGGATCGCCCCCGTCACATTGTAGGCGTCGTCCACGAGATACAGCAGCTGCCACTTGTCGAAGGTGGTGCAGGGATGCGAGACGCCGAAGGAGACGAGGTCGCCGACTTGCAAAGGGCTCTCCTCGGGAAGCGTCATGTAGGCGTGCTGGTCGTTGAGGCCGGTGACGGTATAGCCGGGTCCGAGCGCCTGAGGCGGAGCCGCGTTGCCGCCGGGCCTCGACCAGGTCTGCGGCACCGGCATGTCGGTGTCGGATGAGACATCGCGTCGTCCCATGGTGCAGATGGCAAGCGCCGGCTCGGGCCGGGATTGCACGCAGGTCCAGACCTCGAGTGCCGGCAGCAAGCCTTGGCCGAGCTGCCCGACCGCGGGCGTGCGCTCGCTCAAGCGACGGAACATCCGGCGGTACATGCCGGAATCATGCGTGAGATAACAGCCGCTCCGCGTGAGCACCAGGCTCTCGCGGCCGAGCCGCTCGCGGGAGAAACGCTCGACCACCAGGTCGTAGAACGCCGATCCGCCGGCCGAGAGGATGATCGGCCCCGGCGCGAACAGCGTCTCGGCGACGCAGGCCTCGGCGATGCTCCCGAGGAAATCGAGAAAGCCGCGCACGCGCGCCTCCGTCTCCTCCGGTGTCTTGGCGTTGATCAGCCCCTCGAACCCCTCGACGCCCCGGAGCCGCAAGGCCGGCCCCGCGGCGGCGATGGCGCGCGCGACGTCGAGCGCGGTCGCGAGATCGCGGCAGCCCGTGCGGCCCCCGACGATGCCGCCCTCCAGCAAGAGGTTGACCGGCGCGCGCAAGGTGCGGCCGCCCAGCGCCTTGGTAAGCTGCGCCACGCCGGCGACGCTGTCGGCGAGACAGTAGAACTCGAAGTCGCCATGCGCCGCGAGCTCGTCGAGCACATAGCGGATCGCTTGCCAACCGACGAGCTGATTGGCCAGCACGATCCGCTTGATGCCCATGGCACGGCAAACCTGGATCTGCTGGGCGGTGGCGACCGTCATCGCCCACGCGCCGTGATCGAGCTGCCGCCGGAACAGCGCGGGGCTCATGGTGGTCTTGCCGTGAGGCGAGATGACCGCACCCGAGAGCTTGAGGAAGGACTGCATCCAGCGGTCGTTATGATCGAGCGCGGAGGTCTTGAGGACGGCCGCCGGCAGCGGCAGATCCTCGCGCAGGAGGTTCCAGCCCTTCGCGCCGACCTCGCGCAACGCGAACGGCGCGATGCCGCCCGGCACGCCCTTGACCAGCCCGCTCAGATTGAAACCTTCCCAGTCGAGTCCGTCCGGCATGTCGCGTCCCTCCCCAAATGCGAGGCGGCTAGGCTGGTCTCTCGGGGGGCGCGGGGTCAAGCCGCACGCTCGCTATACGATTTCGTGATCGTGCTTGCGGAAATCGGAGCGGATGGAGGATTGTAGCGGCCGAGGTGTACCCAATATTGAGCGGGAGGCCGAGCGATGCGCCGAGTTGTGGGGATGGTGCTGCTGTTGGCGATGTTGGCAGCCGTGTCGGCGTGTAGGAACACCTACATGCAAGGCGGCACCAGCAGCGGCGGCGGCGGCAGCGGCTCGATCCATACGGGCATTCCGTTCTGAGGCCTCGGTTGGGCTGCAAAGGCATGTGCGATGTCCGGCGGTTGGCTGATCGTCGCCGCGGCGCTGGTTGCGTCGACCATCTGGGCCGCCGGTGTCCATAGCCAGAGTTACACGGACCCATCCGGCAAGACTCAGCCCGTAACCGGCGTCGGCCGGGAGACCGAATCCCGCGGCCAGCCCATGGCGGTGCCGCCACCGCTTCCCGGCGTTCCCCCGGTGCTACCCGGGATCTATTCGCAGCGACCGCCCCCGGGCTTGCCGAATTATTCCGGCGCGACCGCGACTCCCGGCCAATTCGCGCCCGCGCCCAATCCGGGACCGGTCACGGGCTACGGTCCCGGCGGCATGGCGCCGGTCCCCGGCGCTCCGCCGAACCCGCCCTACAGCTATGGCCCTCCGCGCTGAGGGCGCTCGGCGCTAGGGCACCGAGCGCTACCAGCGGCGGTAATAGTCCTCGCGATCGCGATAGTAGGGGTAATAGTAGCCCGGCGCGTAATAGCCTCGGCTATAACCGGGCCCGGGCCCATAGGCCGGCACGACCACGCAGCCGCTCAGCAGGGCCAGCGCCACCACGGCAGGCACGAGTTTGGCCCAGGTTCCAAGCCTAAGGTCGCGCACCCGCAATCCCGTAATTGTCATCGCCACCTCCTGATCACAGCCGCTCCGTCGCAGGCTCGGCCATCGCATAAGATCATAGGCGGCGGAATAAAGAAACGCTCCCGTTGCGTTTCAATATTCACAGTTGCTACCTTCGGGTTAATCCCGCAATGCTAGGCGACGCGACGCGAGACGCTAGCTCATGGAGTGGCGTCGCCACGGGCCGCAACGATCGATTAACCAATATCGCCAACAATCCCGGGGCACTGCCTCCAGCGCGGGAAAATCCGATCGTGCCGACAGCCGCTGAGACCGCCGCCGCGCCCAACTCGGGCGAAGCCGCTGCCATCGATGTGACACGGCCTCGACAGGAAATTGCCCTCGCGCCGACGCTGCAGCGGATCGCCGCCGAGGGCGGCACCACCCTCTTCGGTCTAGTGAGGGATTACGCAAGGCTGGCGTTCGGGCCGGGACGCCTCAGCCTCGACGAGTACCTGGCGCTCCGCCTGTTCGACCAAAGGATCTACGCCGGCGCGGACAAGCGCGCTTTCGTGGGGCTCACGGCATCGCGCAAGATCTGGATCAAGGCGAATTTTCGCGTCGAGAATTTCGCCCTGGTCGAGAACAAGATCGCGGCCGACGCGCTGTTCGCGGCCTACGGATTTCGCACCACGCCGACCCAGGCCCTCTTCTGCAATCGGGTCGCGACGCAATCCGCCAGGCTCCTCCGGAACGAGGCCGCGCTGCGGGATTTTCTGCGCGATGCCGACCACTACCCGCTGTTCGCGAAGCCGCTGGGCGGATTTCAGAGTCTCGGCTCCGCGAGCTTCGACCGGTATGACGCCGCGCAGGACCGCTTGATCACGGTGAGCGGCCAGCCGCTGCCGCTCGACAAGTTCGTCGCGGACGTGAACACGCATTATGGCGCGGGCTATCTCCTGCAGCGGCGCGTGAGCCCGCACGCCGACGTGCGTGCGATCTGCGGCGACCGGCTTGCCACCGTCCGCCTCCTCACCGCGATCTCCGCCGGCGCGCCGCGGATCATCCGCGCCTGCTGGAAGATCCCCGCGGGCCCCAACGGCGCCGACAATTTCTGGCGCGCCGGCAATCTTCTCGCACAACTCGATCTCGCGACCGGCCGAGTGCTGCGCGTCGTGCGCGGCGTCGGCATGGCGCTCGAGGCGGTCGCGCATCACCCCGATAGCGGCGCGGCGCTCCTGGGCGCCGTCGTGCCGAATTGGGCGGCCGTCACCGAGGCCGCGCTCGAGGCCGCGAAAGTACTGCCGGATCTCAGGCTCATCGGCTGGGACATCGCGCCCGTCGACGGCGGCGCGATGCTGGTCGAGCTCAACCATACCCCTGACTTCATCCTGCCCCAGCTCGCGGACCGCCGCGGCATCCTGGACGGCGAGTTCAAGGCCTTCCTCGCGGAATGCGAGCAGCTGCGCCGCAAGTGGGAGCGCGGGCAGCGCGCGGGCTCCCGGCGGCCGGCCCTCGACGGCTTCAAGATCGATTGAGATCGCGCTCCCGAACCTAAGCGGCGGCACTTTCCTGCCGAGCCGCGCCGATCGCCAGCGTGGCGGCCACGAGCGCGTCGATATCCTGCTTCTCGGTACGGTGGTTGACGATGGCCGCGCGGATCGCCACGCGGCCGTCGATCGTGGTGGCGGAGGGCGCCGCGATACCGGATTCCTGCAGCGCGATCACGATCTCCGCGTTGAGCCGGTTGGCGTCGGGGCTCCGGTAGCCGAAGCAGACAATGTTGAGCTGCACCGGCGCCAGCAGCTCGAGCTCGGGCGTCGCCTCGATACGGCTCTTGAGATACCGCGCCAACTCGCAGCTGTGCGCGATCGCCCGGCCGATCCGCTCGGTGCCGTGGACCTTGAGGGTGAACCAGGTCTTGAGTGCGCGGAAGCCGCGCGAGAGATCGGGACCGAAATCGCAGGGCCAGGGCGAGCCCGCCGCCAGGCCGCGCGTCTCGCGCCGCAGATAGGCCGCCGGCGAGGCGAAGGCGCTCCGGTGCATCCGGCCGTCGCGCACCAGCACGAAGCCGGCGTCATAGGGCACCTGGCCCCATTTGTGGAAATCGAAGGCAAGGGAGTCCGCCCGCTCGATGCCGGCGAGCCGCGGCGCCAGCTCCGGCGCCAGGATCGCGAGCGCGCCGAAGGCACCGTCGACGTGGAACCAAATTTTCTCATGCTTCGCGACCTCGGCGAGCGCCGCCAGATCGTCGATGGCGCCGATGTCCACCGTCCCCGCGGTGCCGACCACCAGGAAGGGCGTGGCGCCCTCGGCGCGGTCGGCCGCGATCGTCGCCTTGAGCGCATCGAGGTCAATGCGGTGATGATCGTCGGTCGGAATGACCCGCAGCGCCTCGATACCGAGGCCGGAGAGGTCCATCGCCTGCGCGATGCAGCCATGGGCCGCGGCGGAGGTATAGGCCGTGAGGCGCTTCGCGCCAGCGCGCACGCCCTTGCGGCGCACGCCAGCACCAAGCGCTGAAGTGCGCGCGACCAGCACGGCGATCAAATTCGCCATCGAGGTTCCCGTGACGAAGAGCCCGGTCGCGGTGTCGGGAAAACCGAAGAGCGTGCGCATCCACTCGACGACCTGGCGCTCGACTTCGATGGGCGCGTGGTCGCGGCCGCCCAGGTTCGCATTGAGTCCGGCGGCCAGCATCTCCGCCAGCACGCCCGCGGGATTGCCGCCGCCGTGCACCCAGCCCATGAAGCCCGGATGCACATTGCCGGTGGCATAGGGCAGAACGTTCCGCATGAACTCGTGGTGAACGTCGGTCAGCTCCGCGGGAGCGCGCGGAACCTCGGAGCGGAACCGCTCCCTCACCTCGTCCGGGATCGGCTGCCAGACCGGCCGCTCGCGAATCCCCTCGATGTAGTCGAGGATGTCGTCGAGCATGCGGTGGCCTTGCGCGCGCAAGGTTTCCCAATCCTCGGGATCGAGGCTCGCGCGCGGGTCCGCCGGCGGGGTCTTCGCCATGCCGGCAGGCTCGCACCACGCGGTTAACAGAGTGTGTAGACGGGTCTCCTGGCCGCTACCCCCAAGTCCCCAGCCCTACTTGTCGCGGGCCACGGCCTCTTTGAGCTTCGCCGGATCCACCTGGATGGAGACGCCCGCCCGCTCCTGCTGCAACAGCATGGCGACACGGGAGTCGCGCCCCGCCCAGCCGCGGTTCATCGCCTCGGTCATCTCCTCGAGCGCCATGTTGCAGAGGCGCATGGGCACGCCGAGCTCGCGTCCGAGCGCGGTCGCGAGCGTCACGTCCTTGTGCGCTAGCCGCAGTGCGAAGGACGGCGGGTCGTAGGTGTTGGGCAGGAACTGGTCGACAAGCCCGTCGAAGGTGCGTCGCCGGCCTTGGGCACCCTGCCGCACCGCCTCGAAGAGCGCGAGCGGATCGACGCCGCCCTTGACGCCGAGCGTGAACACCTCGCCGAGGACCGTCTGCAAGGCATAGCCCGCGCAGTTGTGCACGAGCTTCGCGACCGAGCCCGCGCCGATCGGGCCGACATAGCGCGCGCGGTCGCCCATGGCATCGAGCAACGCCTTGTGCCGATCGAAGATCGCGCGCTCGCCGCCGATCCAAAGCGCGAGCTTGCCGGTCTCCGCGCCCTTGGGTCCGCCGCTCACGGGCGCATCGAGCATGTGCAACCCGCGCTCGGCGAAAACCGCATGGATCCGGCGCACCACCGTCGGCGAGTTCGTGGAAAGATCGAAGAACGCCGTGCCCTTGCGCAGCCCGGCTGCCAATCCGTCGGCCCCGAGCGCCACCGCCTCGACCTCCGGCGGTCCCGGCAGCGAGGTGAACACCACCTCGGCCGCCTCGGCCACCTTGCGCGGCGAGTCCGCCCAGACCGCGCCTGCCGCGATGTGCGGCTCCGCCGCCGCCCGCCGCGCGTCGTGCACAACCAGCTTCGTGCCCGCCTTCTGAAGATTGCGCGCCATATGGGCACCCATGGTGCCCAGGCCGATGAATCCTACCTGCATGCTCGCCTCCCCTCCTCTACCGTTCGTCAGCCTTGCTCGAAGACTTCTTTCGCGAGCAGCGCCGCCGACATGGCGGTGGGCCAGCCGGAGTAGAACGCGAGGTGCGTGATGAGCTCGACGATCTCGTCCTTGGTCACGCCGTTCAAGAGCGCGCGCTGGAGATGGCCGCGCAGCTGCTCGCTGCGATTGAGCGCGACCAGGGTGGCCACGGTGATCAGGCTGCGGTCGCGCTTGGAGAGGCCGGGGCGCTCCCAGACATCGCCGAACAGAACCTTCTCCGTGAGATCCACCAGCTTGGGCGCGATGGTGCGGACCTTGTCGCGGGAGGCGGTCGAGGGCGCGGGCGCTGCGGGCATATGTCTTTCCTCCTCAAACGATGATTGAGCCGACGATCATCGGCGCGGTGAGAGAGGCTAACCCGGGTTCGCGCGCCGCGGCTAGCGTGTTTGCGGGCAAGTCCGTGGTTTGACTTGCTCTGGTCGCGCTGACATGATTCCGCCGCATCGCAGCACGGACGGTATTTCATGGAAGGGTTTGTCGGGCGGCGCGGATTGATCGAGGCCAAGCGGCTTCGCGGCCTGTCTCAGCGATCGAATGCCAGGGGCGCCCTGCAGATGGGTAGCCACGTCGGTGCCCTCGTCGCGACCGGAATTGCGTTGAGCCTGAATTGGGGCACGGTGTGGGCGGTGCCCGTCTTCATGGCGCACGGCACGCTGCTGAATTTCCTCTACGCGGGCCAGCACGAGCTCAGCCACGCGACCGTCTTCCGCACGCGCTGGCTCAACGAGGCGTTCGGGCGGGCGATCGGATTCCTGATGCTCTATCCCCGAAATTTCGATCAGCTCCAGCACTTCGCCCATCACCGCTACACCCAGGACTGGACGCGCGACGGCGAGCTCGAGCGACCCCGCTACACCTTGAGGTCGTTCCTGCTCTGGGTACTCGGGCCGACCTATTGGTACTCGCGCATCCGCCGCATCCTCCGGTTCTCCGCGGGGATCGTGACCGAGCGCTATATCCGCGAAGCCGAGCGTCCCGGCCTGATCCGAGAGGCGCGGCTGCACCTCGCGGGCTATCTCGCGATCGCGGGCGTGTCGATCGCGGCGGGCTCTTGGGCCGCGGTCACCTACTGGCTCGCGCCCCTGATGCTGATGAAATGGACGCATCAGTTTCAGAACACGATCGAGCATTTCGGCCTGACCCACGCCGACGATACCTGGGTCAACACGCGCTCGACCCGGACCAACGCGCTGATGCGCTGGGTCAGCTGGAACATGCAGTACCACACGGCACATCACACCTACCCCGCCGTACCCTTCCATGCGCTGCCCGAGCTGCATCGCGAGATCGTCGCGCGCACCGGGACCGAGCCGCCCAGCATGACCTATCTCGGATTCATGGGAGCCTCGATCCGCGCGCTGTCGGGCGGCCGCGGCGAGGCCGATTATCCCGAGGACGCGACGTGGATCGCGGATACCGTTCCCGCGGGGTCGGCGGCGCCGGCGGCGCATGCCTAAGCTGGAGATCTACCAGTCGCTCTGGGCCATGGAGCTGCGCCGTCCCGACGGACGGGAGCGCACGCCTGAAGAATCTTTCGAGATGGTCGCCGAAGCCGGCTACCACGGCATGGCGATCGACCTGGCCTTCACCGACGTCGAGGCCGCGCGCAAGAACAAGCCGCTCTTCGAGAAGCACAACCTCGGCTGCCTGATCAATGCCTTCCCGCGCACGATCGAGGCTCTGCGTCCGGTCCTGCATATGGCCAAGGACTTCAACGCCTGCTTCGTCAACGTGATCGGCCAGGTGATGCCGCTCTCGGTCGAGGGCATGATCCCCGTGATCAGGCAATGGCTCGCCATGGCGGAGGAGGAAGGCGTCGAGATCCAGTTCGAGACGCACCGCAACTGCATCACGAACGACCTCTTCACGACCCTCCTGCTGCTCGACGCGATCCCGGAGCTGCGGCTCTGCGCCGACCTCTCGCATTACCTGGTCGATCGCGAGTTCTGGTATCCGATCTCGCCGGAGAACCACGGCTTGATCCGCCGCATCCTCGAGCGATCGGACTCCTTCCAGGGCCGCGTCTCCAGCCGCGAGCAGATCCAGGTGCAGATCTCCTTCCCGCAGCACCAGAAATGGTTCGATCTCTTCGCGGGCTGGTGGGAGGAAGGTTTTGCCCTGTGGCTCGGCCGCGCGAAGCCCAACGACACGCTGCGGTTCCTCTGCGAGCTCGGCCCGCCCGAATACGCGATCACCGGACCCGACGGCTACGAGCTCTCTGACCGCTGGGAGGAAGCCTTCGCGATCCGCCGGCGCGTCGAGGCGATCTGGGAGAGGTTGGCCGCCGCGGGTCACAGTTGACATCGAGATCGTTGAACGCTATATGCGTTCACTCGGAGCGAGTCGCCGAGGATAACTCCAGGCAGACGCCAATGTTAAATTTTGCGAAACGAACCCAATTCGACCCTTTCGGGTGCGATCTGCCCGTCGAACGCTGCGCGCGTATAAAAATCGATTTTGCAAATCAAAGCCAATTCTGTGAGGGGAATCAAAGACCGGGGCGTCGGCAAAGCCAATTCAAAGCCAAACCAAAGCCAATTTCGCGGCAGATCTGCCGCCCCGTTGCCCGACGGGCCGCGGATTTCTCGCCGAACGGCTGAGCCATGTATCGCTTCGACAAATCGCGGCTGGATCTCGCGCGGGAGTTCAAGGCCAACCCCTTCGGCGAGCACAGCCCGGACCTGCAGTACCTGCTCCACATCATGCGGCAGCCCGGGCGCGAGGCCTTTCACGTCCTGCTCGTGGACGAGGCCGGCAAGCGATGGACGCTGGCCCTGCTGGAGCCGGGCGGCGGCCGCGCGCCCAAGCCCACCAACACCGTCTTCACCGACCTGAAGGAGGCCGAGTGGCACGTGTTCAAGCTCCGCTGGGCGATGCTCGCCGGCGAAGAGCTGCCGATCGAGTGACGCGCCCATGAAACGCGTGATGGGTTACCCAGACCGCTGGAGCGTGGCGCCCGGCGAGACCGTGCGCTTCATGGTGAGCTGCCTCGACGCCGACCGCTACGACGCTCAGATCGTCCGCTTGAAGCAACCGGACGCCGGCCCGCTCGCGACGCCCTTCGCGCCGGAGCCCATCGCTGCCCCCTGCAACGGCGGCCATTCCGGCCGGCGCCAGACAATTCCCATCGGCTCGCTCGCCGTCGTCCCCGCGCATCCCGCGTTGGCGATCGCCGGCAGCTTCACGATCGCGGCTTATGTCTGGCCGACGACGCCGACCAAAACTCGCCAAGCCATCGTGGGCACGTGGTCCGAGGCTTCGCAAACCGGCTACGGTATCGAGATCGACGCGAAGGGAGCGCTGTCGGTCAGGATCGGCGCAGGACCGGGCCGTGTCGCGGAGCTCTCGTCGCGGGTCCCTCTGACCACGCGCCGCTGGTATCTCGCCGCCGCGGTCTTCGATGCCGAGCGCGGCACGCTCACGCTCTGGCAGGAGCCGCTCAACGCGCACGACTTCCACCTGGAAAATCCGGTGGTCGTGTCGACGCCCGCGAGCGTTCGCGCCGCCGGCACCTCGCAACCCCTCACCTTCGCGGCCTGGAGCACCGGCGCCGCCAACGGTCCCTCCTCCTGCGGCGGGCTCGGCTTCGCCCGCCATTTCAACGGGCGCATCGACCGGCCGCGTCTCGCGCAAGGAGCGCTCGACCGCGCAGGCATCGCGGAGCTGATGAAACCGAGCGTCGCGGCGCCGCTTAGCGACCGCGTGCTCGGCGCCTGGGATTTCAGCCGCGATATCCCGACCGAGACCATTCGCGACATCGGACCGTGGCGCCTCGACGGCACGGTCGTAAACCTCCCGACGCGGGCGGTGCCCGGGCACAACTGGACCGGGGCCGAGCCCTGCTGGACTAAGTCGCCCGAGCAATACGGCGCCATTCACTTCCACGACGACGATCTCGTGGACGCCTGCTGGGAGCCGGATTTCGAGTTCACAATCCCGGCCGATCTCCGCTCGGGCGTTTACGCCGCGAAGCTGAGCATCGAGGGATTCGACTACTGGATCCCCTTCTTCGTGCGGCCGCCGCGCGGCAAGGCGCGCTCGACGGTGGCCTTCCTCGCATCCACCGCGACCTACACCGTCTATCTCAACCACCGCGGCCGTTATCACTCGCTGGTCACCGAGCGCTACCACGGCCGCCTCATGGTGATGGACGCGATCGACGCCATGCTGCTCGAGCATCCGGAGATGGGTCCTCGACCTACGACCGCCATTCCGACGGCAGCGGCGTCGCCTATTCCAGCCGCCACCGGCCAGTGCAGAACTTCCGGCCGACCAGCCGCCACTGGAACTTCAACCTCGATCTCTTCATCATCGATTGGCTGGAGAAGCTCGGCGGCGATTACGACGTCATCACCGAGGAGGACCTGCACCGCGAAGGGCTCGATCTCCTGAAGCCCTACCGCGTCGTGCTGACGGGCTGTCACCCCGAATACGACAGCGTCGAAATGCTCGATGCGCTCGAGGCGTATCTGCGGCGCGGCGGCCGCTTCATGTACATGGGCGGCAACGGCTTCTACTGGAAGATCGCGCACCATCCGACGCGATCCGGCGTGATCGAGGTGCGCCGGGCCGAGGGCGGCGTGCGCGCCTGGGACGCCGAGCCCGGCGAGTCCTATCACGCCTTCGACGGCCAGTACGGCGGGCTCTGGCGCCGCAATGGGCGCGCGCCCCAGAAGCTTGCGGGCATCGGCTTCATCAGCCAGGGCTTCGATCACTGCAGCTATTACCGGCGCACCAAGGCCGCCGATGACCCGCGCGTCGCCTTCGCGTTCGCGGGCGTCGAGGGCGAGCTCATCGGCAATTTCGGCGTGCTGCAGGGCGGCTCCGCGGGGCTCGAGATCGACGCCGTCGATCCTCGCCTCGGCACGCCCGCGCACGCGCTGGTGATCGCGCGCAGCGAGAACCATTCCAACACTTACGAGCTCGTCGCCGAGGAAGTCCTGACGCCGCACGGCGCCACCGATGCCGTGATCAATCCCGACATCCACGCCGACATTACCTTCTTCGAGACGCCCGGTGGCGGCGCGGTGTTCTCCACCGGATCGATCGCCTACGCAGGCTCGCTCTCCTGGAACCAGTTCGACAACAACCTGTTCCGCCTCACCACCAACGTGCTCACCCGCTTCAAGGACCCGACGCCGTTCAAGATGCCGAAGTGAAGAGCGCGGTTCTTGAATTTTCCTCTCCGCCCCTCAGGGGCGGAGAGGCAAGGTGAGGTGGGGCGATTCAGCTTGGGCAACACAGACATGAGAAACGCGGATTGCTTACGAAGCATGGAGCGTCCCCCACCTCACCTATCCTCTCCGCCCCCAAGGGCGGAGAGGGACTCGAGTGCGGAGTGGCTATGGAGTGAAGAGCGGCGACGGGTCCGGCATCACGCGCTTGAGCTTCTCCCGATCAAGCTTGACCCCAAGCCCCGGCACCATCGGGATCTCGAGATTGCCCTCGGCATCGAGCTGGAACGGCGTCTCGGTGATGCCGTCGACATAGGCGCTGCCGCCGATGAACTCGACCAGGTCGACCCCCGGAAGCGCGGCGGCGAGCTGCAGATCTGCGGCGACGCCGAGCGCGGTGTTCCAGCCATGACCGATGTACTTCACGCCGAAATCTTGCGCCATCCAAGCGATGCGGCGCTGCTCGCTGATGCCGCCGACCTTGGTCACGTCGGGCTGCACGATGTCGAAGGCGCCGCGACTGAGCCAGGGCAGGAAGGATTGCCGGCGCGTCAGCACCTCGCCGCCTGCGATCGGCACCGGGCTCACGCGGCGCAGATGACAGAAATCGTCGATCGCGTCGGGCTTGAGCGCCTCCTCGAACCAACCGACGTTGTAGTCCTTCAGCATCTCCGCGGTGCGCATCGCCCATTTGAGGCCGTGCGGCCAGTAGGCATCGCTGGCTCCGGCATCGACGAGCAGCTGCGCGGCCTCACCGGCGGCCTCCCGTGCGGCGCGCACGATCGCCTCGTCGAGCTTCGGGTCGAGCGCGCGGCCGAAGGGGCCCCAGCCGATCTTGAAGGCGCGGAAGCCGCGCGCGCGGTACTCCGCCACCACCTCGCGCATGCGGTCGGGCATCTCCATCAGCAGCGAGCAATAGGGCCGAACCCGGTTTCGATAAACGCCGCCGAGCAGGCGCCCGACCGGCTGGCCCGTGACCTTGCCGAGGATATCCCAGAGCGCGATGTCGATACCGCTGATCACGTGCGTGAGCGTGCCGCCGCGGCCCATCCAGAAGGTGTTCTGATGCAGCTTCTCGGCGACGCGCTCGGGCTCGAGCGCGTTCTCGCCGCGGAACAGCGGCTCCAGCACCTGAAGTCCCGCCTGCACCAGCCGGCCGTCCGTGAACACGCTGCCGTGCCCGATGATCCCCGCGTCGGTGTGCACGGCGATCAGCGCGTGGATCGAGTCCTCCTGCTTGATCTCGGCGGACCAGCCACCCTTCGGACTCTCGCCCAAGAGCGGTACGGCGTGGATCGCTCGGATTTTGATTGTGGTCATGATCTGTTTGGTCCTCCCTATCGCGCTAACGATAGCGCGTTGGGGAACGCGGAGTCGACGCGGCACGTGCGGCGCGTCATGCTGGCCGGAAGAACAAGCTCAGGAGGCGGCGGATAATGCGGATCGACGCGGTCGATTTCTTCTATCTCTCGATGCCCGAGGTCACGCTTGAAGGCGACGGCAGTCAGGACGCGCTCCTGGTGCGCGTCGCGAGCGGCGGCCATGTCGGCTGGGGCGAGTGCGAGGCCTCGCCGCTCACCTCGATCGCCGCCGCGGTCTGCCCGCGCTCGCACGGCGCCTGTCAGCCCGTGTTGGACTCCGTCCTCGGGCAGACGCTTGACGATGTCGCTGACATCGCGCGCATCGCCCGCCTGGTCGGGCGCAACAGCCTCGACCTCCTGCAAGCCGACCACACCTGGTCCGGCATCGAGATCGCGCTCTGGGACCTGCTCGGACATCGCCTGAGCGAGCCTGTCTATCGACTGCTGGGCGCGCCGAAAGCATTTCCAAAACTGCCCTACGCCTCGCTGCTGTTCGGCGATGCGCCGGCGGCCACCCTTGCCAAGGGCCGCGCCATGCGCGCGCGCAACTTCCGAGCGGCGAAATTCGGCTGGGGACCCTTCGGCCAGTCGTCCGCTGCCGACGACCGCGATCAACTCGCGGCGGCGCGCGAGGGGCTTGGGCCCGACGGCATCCTGCTCGTCGACGCCGGCGCGATCTGGGTCGACGACCTCGATGCCGCTCGCCTGCGCCTCGCCGCGCTCGAGGAAGTCCGCGCGCATTGGCTCGAGGAGCCGTTCGTCAGCGGCGCGCTCGATGCCTATCGCGCTCTCTCGCGCGAAACCCGCACGGTGCGGCTCGCCGCCGGCGAAGGCAGCCACAATCCCTACATGGCGCGGCACCTCATCGACCACGGCGGCGTCGGATTCATCCAGATCGACACCGGCCGGATCGGTGGTATCGGGCCCGCCAAGGAGATCGCGGACTACGCGGTCCCGCGCGGCATCACCTTCGTGAACCACACCTTCACGTCGCATCTGGCGCTTGCGGCTTCGGTGCAACCTTATGCGGGCCTCGAGAAGCACGAGCTCTGCGAGTTTCCCGCAGAGCCGAAGGCGCTCGCCTTCGAGATCACGAGCAACCACCTGATGCCAGGCGCCGACGGCCTCCTGCGCCTCGCCGACGGGCCCGGTCTCGGCATGACCGTCGATCCCGGCACGATCGCGCGCTATCTGGTCGACGTGGAGATCCGGGCGAAAGGCAAGACGCTCTACCGGACGCCGCGACCGCCGGCGGGATGACTGGCCCTCGCGCGCGCCCGCATGCTATCGTGCGTCACCGCACATTGCAGCAGGCGCGACATCCTCGCGGGGCGCCACAACAAACACCAAAGGGGAGAGGAGACTGGCATGCGAAAAATGCAGAATTTCATCGTGGCCCTCGGCTTTGTCGGCGCGCTTGCGGCGCCGGCGATGGCTCAGAAGGCCGAATACACGCCGGATGTCGCCAACTGCAGCGATCCTTCCTATGAAAACGCGGTCAAGAACGGCATCAACCTTGGTGCCAACGACAACCCACCCGAGTTCTTCCAGGACGCCAACAAGCAGGCCTCCGGCATCGACTGGGAGATCAACAAGGCGGTGCTCGACACGTTGGGCATCACGAAGGTCAACGTCGTCTGGATGCCCTGGGAATCGGTGATTCCCTCGTTGCTGTCGAAGCGGATCGACGTGATCGCCGCCGACATCCACGTCAATCCCGAGCGCATCAAGGTCATCAGCTTCTCCGGTCCAGCCTGGTGGTATGGCCCCGTCGTAGTCGTGCCGAAGGGCAATCCGATGAAGGTCGCAAAGTATGAGGACCTCAAGGGCAAGAAAGTCGGCGCCATCACCGGCAGCGCGGCCGATCTCTATTTGCGCCGCGTCGGCGTGGAGACCACTCCGTTCAAGCAGGAAGTCGACGAGCTGCAGAGCCTGAACCAGGGCCGTCTCGACGCCGTGTTGGAAGACGACGTCGTCTATCTGGAGTTCGTCAGCAAGAACCCGACCAACAACCTGGAGCCGCTGTGGAGCATCCCGGTTCCCGCGGACATCATCAGCGGCGGTGGCTACGGCATGGCGCGGTTCGGCATCCGCAAGGAAGATTGCTCGCTGCGGGCTGCATATACGGCGGCGCTGGGCGAAATCCGAGCCAGTGGCCAGGTCAGTGCCATCCTGAAGAAGTACGGGTTGACCGATCGCAACCTCATGATGTTCACGCTGCATCTCTGAAAATGACGATGGCCGGGGCGGCGATCGACGCCCCGGCCATTCCCTGACACTCCGTGTTCGAGCTTTTCAACCCGCAAGTTGCGGTCGAGAACGTCGGTCCGCTGCTCGGCGGCCTGCTGATCACGGTCGAGCTGACGCTTGTCGTCATCACGCTCAGCTTGGTCTGCGGGCTGTTGGTGGCGCTCGCAGGCATGTCGCGCCTAGCGCCGCTGCGCTGGTTGGTGAAGGCCTATATCGAGGTCATGCGCGGCACGCCGCTGCTCCTCCAGCTTATCTACGTCTATTACGTGCTGCCCGAGATCGGCATCCGGCTCGATGCATTCACCGCTGGCGTGCTGGCGCTCACGCTCAACTATTCCGCCTACATCTCCGAAGTATATCGCAGCGGCATCCAGGCGATCGCGAAGGGCCAGCATGACGCGGCCGCCGCGCTGGGTATGACGCGCGCCCTCGCGATGCGCCGCATCATCCTGCCGCAGGCGATCCGCATCGTCGTGCCGACGCTCGGCAATTACTTCATCGGCCTCTTCAAGGACACGGCGCTCTGCTCGGCCGTCAGCATCCAGGAACTCGTGTTCACGGCGCAGGTCCATGCGGCGCTGAACTTCCAGTATTTCACCCTCTATACCGTCGTCGCCGCGATGTATTTCCTGGTGAGCTTCCCTGCGGCGCGGCTCGTCGGCTACCTCGAGCGCGTCACCAAGCGCGGGTACCGGCGGAGACGCGCGTGACGGAGGGCGCAGTGGCAAGCCGGCCGATGATCGAGATCGAAGGCCTGCACAAGTATTTCGGCTCCCTGCACGTATTGCGAGGCATCGACCTCTCGGTCGCGGTCGGCGAGGTCGTCTGTATCATCGGTCCCTCCGGCAGCGGCAAGTCGACGCTGCTGCGCTGCATCAACCATCTCGAGGTCGCGGAGCAAGGACGCATCCGCATCGACGGCGAGCTGGTCTATCGCGACGAGGTCGAGGGCCGTTTCCGCGCGCATTCCAATCGCGCGATCGCCGCGGTGCGCGCGCAAGTCGGCATGGTGTTTCAGCACTTCAACCTGTTCCCGCACCTGACCGTCGTCGGCAATATTATCGAAGCGCCCGTGCACGTCCTGCGCAAGCCGAAGAACGAGGCGCGCCGCCGTGCACTCGAGCTCCTGGCGCAGGTCGGACTCTCCGACAAGGCGGACGCCTATCCCGAGGAGCTTTCAGGAGGGCAGCAGCAGCGCGTGGCGATCGCCCGCGCGCTCGCCATGGACCCCAAGGCCATGCTGTTCGACGAGGTCACCAGCGCGCTCGACCCCGAGCTGGTGGCCGAGGTTCTCGCGGTCATGCGCGATCTCGCCCGTCGCGGCATGACCATGCTGGTGGTGACCCACGAGATGAACTTCGCGCGCCAGGTCGCCTCTCGGGTCATCTTCATGGACCACGGCCTGATCGTCGAGGAGGACGTGCCGGAGCGCATGTTCGGGGCTCCTCGCGAGAGCCGGACCCGGGACTTCCTGCGGACGGTGCTGGAACGCTGAGGCGGCGCGCGCCGCAAATTAAACCAGCTTGCCGGTTATATGCCGCGAGGGCAAAATCCGTGGCGATGCCACCGACGCCACGGAGGTCCAAATGGACCAGAAACCCCAAAGCGCGGTCCCACGCACCGGACGGTGCCTCTGCGGTGCCGTGACCTTTGTCGCGCGCGGCGAGCCGCGCTGGGTCGCGCACTGTCACTGTGAGAGCTGCCGACGCGCCACGAGCTCGGCGGTGGCAACCTATGCCGGATTCAGCGCTGTCGACGTCGAGTGGACCGGCGAGCGTCCCGCCGAGTTTCGCTCATCGCCGGGCGTGCTGCGCCGGTTCTGCCGGACCTGCGGCTCGCCCGTGAGCTTCGAAGGCGAGCGCTGGCCGGACGAGATCCATCTCTTCGTGACGAGCTTCGATCACCCCGAGACGTTCCGGCCCGCGTGTCACGTTCATGTCGAGGAGCAACTGGGTTGGCTGCACTTGGGCGACGGCCTCCCGCGCTACGCCAGGACGCCCCGCGATGGCGCGCCCCTCCCGCAGGCCGGAGCGTAGCGATCAAGCCGGCAGTTGCTGCAGCAGCGAGCGATCGGCCTTCGCGGGATCGAAGGTCAGGAAGAACGGCATGGTCAGGCGCGTGCCTTGCTCCACGCGCAGCACGGCGTGCTCGTGATGGAAGCCCGCGGTGAGGCCGATGAGCATGCCGCGCCTCGGCTTGACCGCGATGTCGAGCGCGGTGAAATAGAGCTCGCCGCCCTCGTAGTCGTCGTTCAGATAGATGATCCCCGAGAGATCCCGGTACGCCATCTTGTGCGGGGATCCGTCGGGATTGACGTTGTCGGCGTGCGGCGGCATGGACATGCCGGCCTGCCACCTCACGATCTGCAGCAGGTCCGGATAGATCGGTACCGTCAGCCGGTAAAAGGACCGAATGCGCGCGATGGCACGGCCGAGCGCTCGGCTCATGATTCCGCCCGCCTCGGGCCGAGCGGATGCGATGTCCGCGTGCCAGATGAAGCGATCGTTCCAGTAAGGATCGATTTCCGCGCTCTTGAAGGTGCGATCCTCGAGCTCCGCGAACGCTCGACACAGCGTCGCGCACTCTTCCTCCGTCAGGAGATCGTCGGCTACCAGGAAATCGCAGTCCCTTGCGTCCTGCTGCGACCGCACGAGGTAGGTATTGCCGCGACTGGCGAGCCGGCCATCGCGATCGATGCGGCCGCGGCCGGCACGATTCCAGGCGGTTTGAGCGGTCTTGATCTCGTTGAGCGGCGATTGCTGGCCCCAGCGCGGGTGGGTGGCTTTCTCGGCTGCAGAAGGTTCGACCCGCGGCGGAGCCACAGGCAATCCACCGCGGCGATCGATGGGCTCCTTGAGTCGCAGCTTGTTCAAGTGATCGTCGACCGTGGTGCCGTCGGGATGCCGGCCTAGAAAGTAGTGTCGCTGCCAGGCTTGGCGGATCGCGTCGGGGTCCCCGGCATGGAACCGCTTCATGAACTCGTCCCGCGATTCTCGGAACGCCTGGTGCTGCCGACCGAGCTCAATGTCGTCGGAAAGTCGGCGGATCTCCGGTTCGCAGTCGAGGAGCGCCTGCTTTGCGATCGGGAAAATCGAGCAGATCGGCTCGCCCTCCTCGAACACAACGCGGCCGGGACGCAGGATCTGCCAGTTCATCGTGAAGGGATACGGCAGCCAATCAGCCTCCATGATCCCCGTCAGCGGATAGGCATTTTCCTTCGGCGCGTTGAACGGACCGGTCGCGAGCAGATCCCAACCCGGCTCGGTCCGGAAGATGTAGTCGACATGCAGGGTCACGATGCCGCGCGAGAAATTCGAGCGACAGAAATGCTCGACGGGCCGGCCGCCCGGCAGCGGCTTCAGCGCGCGAATGGCGAGATCGCCGACGGCTGGTCCGCCGTTCCACTCGATCTCGACCGGCGCGGGACAGAGCACGTCCCAACCATGGGCGTTGGCGATCGACAGCGGCAGGCAGCGATAGGCGTGGCGGTCAGGAAAATCATCCATCCACTGCCGCTGGGGCCGCGCCGCCACCAGCTTCGGCGCGAAGTCGTGGAGCGCATAACAGGTAAGCTTCACGCTTACTCCCTTGCTTAGAGCGCGACCTCGCGGCGCTCCGGTGCCCTTCTCGCGCTCTGCCGCTCCGGCGCATAGACCGGCACGTAGAGCGGCTCCAGTGGCGTGCGACCGAGGATCATGTCGGCCGCCTTCTCCGCGATCATGATGGTGGGTGCATTGAGATTGCCGCTGACCACGCTCGGCATGATCGACGCGTCCACCACGCGAAGCCCTTCGATCCCGCGCACACGGAGCTCACCGTCCACCACCGCGTGCTCGTCCACGCCCATGCGGCAAGTGCCGCAGGGGTGATAGGCACTGTCGGATCTAGCCCGTACGAAGGCGTCGATCTCGGCATCGCTTCGCGCCGCTGCGCCCGGCTGAATCTCGGGACCACGGAAGCGATCGAAGGCGCTTTGCGCGAAAATCTCGCGCGTGAGTGTTACCGCGTCGCGCATCTCGCGCCGATCCTGCTCGGTTGCGAGATAGTAGGGCTGGATCTCCGGATGCACCGCGGGATCCGCCGAGCGCAGCCGGATATAGCCTGTGCTGGTCGGCCGCATCGGGCCGACATGCGCCTGGAAGCCGTGGCTGCCGATCGGTTTGCGGCCGTGGTCGTTCACCAGTGACGGCAAGAAATGGTACTGCAGGTCGGGATGCGCGACCTCCGCGTTGCGGCGGATGAAGGCGCCCGCTTCAAGATGTGCGGAGGCGCCGAGGCCGGATTTGAAAAGGAACCAGCGGGCGCCGATCGCCACCCGATTCACCGGATTTTCCGTGAGATAAAGCGTGATCGGCTCCTCGCAGGCGTGCTGCACATAGAGCTCGAGGTGGTCCTGCAGATTGCGGCCGACGCCCGGAAGGTCGTGCGCGACCGCAATGCCATGCCGCCGGACCTCATCGGCGGGTCCGATCCCCGATAGCAGCAGGAGCTGCGGCGAGTTGATGGTGCCGCCCGAGAGAATGATTTCGCGCGCACGGGCTTTCTGGAGCGCGCCGCTGTGCTGGAATTCGATCGCGGTGGCCCGGCCACTTTCGACGACGATGCGGGTCACCAGTGCGCCGACCATCACTTTGAGGTTCGGGCGCTGCCTCGCCGGATGCAGATAGGCGACGGCCGCGCTCCAGCGACGGCCGCGATGGACCGTCATGTCCATCGGACCGAAGCCTTCCTGCTGGAAGCCGTTCATATCGGCGGTGAAGGGGTAGCCGGCCTGTTGCCCCGCCTCGATGAACGCGGCGAATAGCGGGTTGCTCATCGCGCTCCGCGACACATGCAACGGGCCGCTGCTGCCGCGGTAGTCGTCGCCGCCGCGCGCGCAAGTCTCCGCGCGCTTGAAGTAAGGGAGCACGTGAGCATAGGACCAGCCCGGCAGCCCGTTGCCGGCCCAACGGTCGTAGTCGAGCGCGTGGCCGCGGACATAGACCATGGCGTTGAGCGAGGAGGAGCCGCCGAGCACCCGTCCCCGCGGCCAATACATGCGCCGGCCGTCCATGTGGGGCTGCGGCTCGGTCTCGTAGGCCCAATTATATTTGGTGTCGCGCAGATTGTGGGTGAGCGCCGCCGGCATATGAATCTTCCAGGTGCGGTCCCTGGGCCCGGCCTCGAGCAGGAGTACGCGGGCGCCGGACCCCGAAAGGCGATTGGCCAGCACGCAGCCGGCCGACCCCGCACCTGCGATGACGTAGTCGTATGAGGAATCCCCGCTCACGGAGCCGGACTTACCAGGATTTACCATCGCCGAGCAAGGCAAGCGCCTCGGCATGGACCCGCCGGTCGCCCGCCGCGATCACCCGCGGTCCGCCGTCCACGCCGAGGGCGTGCCCCGCCCAATCCGTCATGACCCCGCTGGCGCCCTCGATCACTGGCACGAGCGCACAGAAATCATGCAGATGGTGGCTGGACTCGATGACGAGATCGATGAAGCCGCTCGCGAGCAAGCCGAAGGCATGACAATCGCCGCCCCAGTGTTGCACCTTCGCGACCCGGCGCACGCGATCGAAGGCCGCGAGCTCGCTTTCAGAGAACCAATTGGGACCCGTTGTGCTGAGCGCGGCATCGGCGATGCCCGCGCAAGCCCGCACGCGCGCGGGCGCGCCGTTGAAGAGGGTCGGGCTGCCCGCCGCGCCGACCCAGCGATCGCCAAGCGCCGGGTGCTCGATGACCCCGAGCACCGGCACTCCCCTATGCATGAGCCCGATCAAACTCGCGAAGGTCGGCTTGCCCAGGATGAAGGATTGGGTGCCGTCGATGGGATCGAGTACCCAGATCCACTCGGCATTCTCGCGCTGCGCGCCGCTTTCTTCGCCGACCACACCGTGCTCTGGAAAGCGCGCGAGGATTTGGTCTCTCAGCCGCGCCTCAAGCGCGGTGTCGACCTCCGTCACCGGCGTCCCGTCGGGCTTCTGGCAAATCGAGACACGAGACCGAAAGCGCGGCCGCACGAATGCACGGGCCTCGTCCGCGAGCTCGATCGCCAACCGAAGCATCTCCGGCGTCGGCCGGCCGTCCACGGAAGTGGGAGCCAAGCGGTTGGTGACTGTCAACGCGCCGTGCCGAGCTCGCGTTCCGCGGCGCCGATGCACTCGCCGAGAATGCCCGCCATCTCGTCGATCTCCTCGGCCGTCACGATGAGCGGCGGAGCGAAGGCCGCGAAATCGTTGCCGCAGCGGAGCAGGAGTCCCCGCGCCCGGGCCTCGCGCTCGACCACCTTGCCAGGGCGAACCTTGGCGGGAAAGCGCTCCGTGGTCTCGCGATTCTTCGTGAACTCGACGCCTTGCAGCAGGCCCGCTCCGCGGACATCGCCGATGATCTTGTGCCGCTCCGCGAGCTCGAGCAGACGCTGGCGCAGCCGCTCGCCCTGCTTGCGCGCGTTGTCCACGAGCTTGCTTTCGATGAGCTGCGTCATGGCGGCGACTCCCGCCGCGCAGGCTACGGGATTGCCGGCGTAGGTATGGCCGTGGTGGAACTGGACGTTGTCCTCATCCTCGCCATAGAAGGTCGCGGCGATGCGGTCGCGGATCAGGATCGCCGCGAGCGGCGCATAACCGCCGCTCATGCCTTTGCCGCAGCAGGTGATGTCCGGCGCCGCCTTGAAATACTCGGAGCCGAACATCGTGCCGAGCCGGCCGAACCCGGTGATGATCTCGTCGTAGATCAGCACGATATTGTACCGATCGCAGATCTCGCGCAGCCGCGGCAGATAGTCCGGCGGCGGCACCATGAAACCCGCGGACGAGATGGAGATCGGCTCGACGATCACCGCCGCGACGGTCGCGGGATCCTCGGCCTCGATGGTCTTCTCGATCAATCCGACGCAGGTGCGCCCGCAGGAGGGATAGCTCTGGTCGAACGGGCAGCGATAGCAGTAGGGCGGATGCACGTGAATGAAGCCGACGCCCAACGGCTCGTAGACGGACTTGCGCTCGCGCCCGCCGCCGGCGGAGAGCGCACCCATGGTACCGCCGTGATAGGCGCCATAGCGGCCGATGATCTTGTATTTGCGAGGGTTCCCGCTCTGCTGGTGGTATTGCCGCGTGAGCTTCATGGCAGCCTCGGTCGCCTCCGAGCCGCCGCTCAGGAATTTGAGCGCGGTCACGCCGGGCGGCGCCACCTCAAGCAGCAGCTGCGTGAGCTCGAGCGCCGGCGCCGTCGTGCTGTGGAGCGGCGGCGCGAAGGCGAGCCGCTTCAACTGCTCGGACATGGCGTCGATCACGGGCTTGTTGCCGTGGCCCAGGCTGGTGACGAAGACACCGGAGAGGCCGTCGATGTACCGCTTGCCCTCGCTGTCGGTCAGGCGGATGCCGTGCCCTTCCGCGAACACCAGCGGGTTCTTCGCGAATTGCTGCATCTGCATGAAATCGAGAAAGAGCGAGGGGATGACGTTTTGCGACCGCATGAGGTTCTGCTTCTCCAGTCGGGCGGCTGCTTGCGCAGTGTTGGGGGATGCTACGTCCTGCGCACCGCCGAATCAACGAGTCCCCCAGAAAGGACGGCGTGCCACCCAGGAGCGCATCCAAGTACCCGGGTCAATATCAGGAAATTGTCGGTAATTTCAGTCGACTCGCGCGCAATTCTGCCGGGCGATTAACCCCTGTTGAGCCCGGCGGCGCCTAAGATGCCAGCCGTCGCGCGTCCGCTTTGTGGACGGGCAAACTTGGGTTGGATCGCGATCGATGGCCGGCCGACTGAGACGAGCAAGCTTGATGCCCGGCAGCGCTGGCGCCGCTCACGAGGCGCCAGACAGCGAGCTCGACGCGATTCCGAGCCTATCTCCTGACTTAGTCGCGCGTTCCACGAGCGACCCCGGATCAACCGACGCGCCCGCTCATCTCTTGTGCAGTAAGGGAAAGGCCGCCGCTACCCGCTCGCGCTCCTACGATCACAAGGACGCGTTCGAGCCGGCACAAGGGGCGACCGCGCCGCCCTCGGACGCCGACGTCCTGGGGTCTTGGCTCAAGTACGAAGGATCGCTCCCCGTGCCGGCCGACCAAGCCAAGGCCGTCAGCGACGAGGATTTGCCGACATCCTGGTACAAGTACGAAACCAAACCGGTGGCATCGCTTCTGGGGTCGACCGAGAAGGCTCGGCCAAAGGCATCGATTTACCTGTCGGACACCGCGCATTCGCCGGCGGCGGCACGGCCCAATCCGCTGACGCCCGCAATGACGAATCTGGCCGCGGCGGCGCCAGAGCAGCCGTCGGCGACCGAGACCCCGGCGGTTCCATCCTCTCCCGATGCGTGGGACGAGCAAGCAGAACTCCGGCCAGCCGAGCTGGTGGTGACCACCGCGGATGCGTCGCCGGCTCCAATCGAGCCACAGGCATCCGAAGATTCGCCTCTCTCGGCCTCGGAGCCCGAGATCGAGATCCCCGTGGATGTGGATGCGGCTGCGACGAACGGGCCCGAAGCGGCACTTCCGAAATCGCCATCCACGCCGGAGATGCCGCTCTCCGCCCCGGCCTTTCAGGGTCCGGACGAGCGGCTGACAGCGCGGCATGAACCTTTGCCAGTGGAGCTGCCGGATGAACCGAGCGCACTGGCGGACGAGCTTCCCGCGCGGCCGACGGAGCCAGAGCAAGCCGTCGCCGTCGATGCCACTCCCATCGAACATACAATCGGGAGCGAACCGCAGGCAGTATCGCCCATCGCGCTACATGCCGCTGCCGCGCCCGAGACGGCCGGGGTGCGCGAGGACACTTGGGACGATCCAGAGCATGGCGACCTCGTAGAATCCTCGGATCAGTCTCAAGCGGTCAGCATGCCAACAGCGGTGGAATTGGTCGACATGCGGATCTCGGCTGCGCCACCGCCACCGATTGAAGCCGAGGCTGCGCCGGTTACGACGGCGGAGGAACAGCCGGTTAGCCCTGCGATCGAGCAACCTGCGGCGCAACCCTTCGAGCTAGACGAGCTACCCAGTACCGAACAAGCGGACTCACAAGAGTTCTTCACGCCGGTCACCGAGCGCCTGGAGCAAGCTTTCGAATTCGACAACCGCTTCGAGGCGGCGACTTCCGAGCCAACCTCGAATGCGATGGAGCCGGGCATCGCTCCCGAAGAACTCGACGAGCCGGCGCCGATCTCGGCGCCCGCAATCAAGACCCCCGCTCCAGCTAAGAAAGCGATGTTGGCGCGTCTCGCCGACATGCTGGAGCGGATGCTGCCGGCCAAACGGTCGGCGAGCGCGCCTGAGACGCCGGAGCCCGCGGCCGAGCCCGAGACGGATGAGCCGTCATCGGGGTCGATCGAGGCATCGTCGCGAGCGATGCAGTTGGAGGCGCCCGCAGAGCCAGAACCGACCGCCTCGCTCTTCGATCTCGAGACGGCGGCCGAGACAGCCGAACCCGCGACCTCGGACGTCGGCACGGACACGTTCGTGGCCCCGGAGGCAGCGGTCGACCCGATCGTCACGGAATCGTTTTCGGCAGCATCGCCGGTTGCGCCGGAACCGACACACTCCACGGTCAGCGTTGAGATCGAAACCGCGGCTCCGGAGTCCACGCCTGTTGAGACGGGGTCATCAAAGATGGCGCCGCCGGCGCCAATACTTGACCTCGATGTACCGCCTCGCGCGTCCGCTCCGATGGTGGAGGACGCCGATCTCGCAGGCCCGATGTTGGCCGGCACGGCCGTTGTCTTCACGGACGCAGCAGAGCCCGCACCGGAGCAGGAGACAGCCTTCGTCTTGCCGCAGAGCCAACCACCCTCGACGGAATCGGTGCCGGAGCCGCAGATCGATCCAGCACCGATAGAGGCCTCTCAGCAACCGTCCGTTGAGGAATCGGGCGCATTCAGCACAGAGCCGGCAGCGGTCGCTGCGCCGGACAATGAACTTTCCGAGACCACCGAGCCACCGCGGGAAGCGCTGGACTTTGCGGCATTCGGCACCGACGCCGAGGCAGGCGAACCCGCACATGCGGAGCCGGAAATAGGGCCCGAGGCGGAGTCCGCGCGATTGGAGGCAGCGGCCGAAACCTTCGCGCGGCGAAGCGAGGTCCCACTGGAGGACGCCGCACCGTCGCGGCTCACCGAGGAGCAATCCAGGCCAGTCGAGGAGACGTCGATCGAGGCGCCGATCGATCCGATACCGACGGACGCCGTCTCGGAGTTGCCGATCGATGCGTCAGAGGCCCCTCAGGAACCGTCCACGGGCGACGTGAACGCATTCAGCGCCTTGCCGACCACTGATGCGTCGCCTGAAATCACGGCTGCGTCCACACTCCAAGCGGCGACCGAGGCGGCGATCGTTGCGCCCGGGAGCCTACCTTCCGAGACCATCGCGTCAGTGCCCGAAGCATCGATCGCGACAGTCGACGCCCGCGCATGGGCAGAAGACTTCCCGCCCGCCACGCCTGTGGCTGAACCCGAGGAAGAGCCGGCAGCGTCAGCCGCTGCGCCGGAGGTGGAACCCGAGATCGCTCCCCGAGAAAGCGACATCTTCCCGGCGGACGCCGTACATTTGTCGCCCCCTGAGGAGCAGCCGAGGGCGCTCGAGGAGGCGCCGACCGAGGCGCCCGGCGTTGCGGGCATCGACGTTTCGGTCCAGAAGCCTCGATCGGTCGAGCCCGCAGCGGAACACACGGCGAGTGTCATCGCGCAAGCATCCGCGGCGCCGTCAGAGACCGTTGTCTCGCCGCAAGAGGAGCCTGCGGAAGAACTCGAACCCTCGCCCTTCGTCGCGCACGAGAGCGCGGCCGTTGTGGCGGAACCTCCGCCGATCGCATCGAGTGCGGTGACCGACGCGACGGTGTCCACCGGCACCGGAGTGGCAGCGTCGCCTACCGAGCCATCGATCGAGCCTCCCCTCGAGACCGTGGCTGCCACCGAAACCACACCCGCGACGGCGGTGCCGGTGGAGGGGCCGGCACCCGCGCCGGTTCCGCTTCCCGCCTCGGCTCGCGTCGACCACGAAAAGGTAGCTCGGGAGGCACTGACCAGCGACCTCGCGGAGATGATCCATAGTGTGCTCAGCACGACGGAGTTCGCGAGCAGGGCGATGAAACCGGGGCGTTATTCCTCGGTTCAATCGACCGACGAAGCGGAGCCTGCCGACGCTGCCGAGGGCGCTGAGCTCGCGGCCGAAGCGTTGCCGCATCCTGCGGCGATACGCGCACGGCTCGGCCGGATGGAGCGCGCGCTGGCGTTTGCCAGCGTCGGCATGATGATCGTGGTCGGATACTTCGCCTTCTCGCTTTGGCACGATGAAGGCGTGGTCCCCGTGCAAGCGCCCGTGATCGCCGCCGCCCCCTCTTCGAGCGATTGGGGAGAGCGGGCACGCGACTTCACGCGCGAGTTCGGAGCAGCCGCGGCCGTCACGCCCAAGACGCCGAGCGCGCCCCCCAAGGCAGGCACGATCAAATCCGCCGACGCACAGCAGCAGAAGTCACGCGGTGCCCAGATCGCCCAATAAGCTCGGTATCTTAGCCGGGACTTCTTCCTTTCGATCGGCGTTAACGCGGGGTTAATGGGCCTCGCCTAAGAATCGCCGGGATATCGCGCATCGGCGCATCGCGACGCCGATGAGACCTGGGCGAAATGTCGAGACCTCGAGAAATCAGGAGCGTCGATGGACGATACGTCGCCGAGACCAGACCTGCCGAATGCCTCCATGGCACAATCGGCTGCGACGCATGCGCCGGGGCAAATCGGCATGGTCACGGTGGTGTCGGGCTTCAAACTCTCATGCGCGTTGTTCGGCGCGGACGCACAAGCCGGCAGCCGGGCGGCCTACGAGCACGTGCAAATCGGCGATCTCATCAAGGTGCCCACATCCACCACGACGTCGTTCGGTTTCGTCGACAGCCTCGCGCTGAAGGATCCGTCGGGCGGCAGCGGACGAGGGATTGCGATCGCCGAGGTGGAGTTGCTGGGCGAGCTCGTCGCCCGCACGGACGGTAAGCCCGCCCCGTTCTCTCGCGGCATATCCGTTTATCCCGTGCTCGGCGCGCCGGTGTTTCCTGCCTCACCGGCAGACCTCGACAGCATCTACAGCAAGCCGAACTCGCCGAGCTTGCCGATTGGCGTGCTCCATCAGGACCCCTCCAAGACCGCCTATCTGATCTCGCAGGAGTTCCTCTGCAAGCATTCGGCGATCCTGGGCACGACCGGCTCGGGCAAATCCTGCTCCCTCACGGTCGTGCTGCGCTCGCTGCTGAACGCCCACCCGAACGGCCACGTCGTGGTGCTGGATCCCCACGGCGAGTACAGCCGCGCCTTCGGGAACATGGCCGAATGCATCAACACGCACAACATCGAGCTGCCGTATTGGCTGATGAGCGCCGAGGAGATCACCGAGGTCTTGTGCAGCCGGGAGCCGATCGCGCGCAGCCGCGAGGCGAACATCCTCAAGGAGGCTATCATCGCCGCCAAGCATAGCTTCCTTGGCGAGGGCAGCACGGAGACGTTTCTGACGGTGGATACGCCGACGCCCTATCGGATGCCCGCCGTCGTGAAGCATATCTCCGACGCCATGGGCAAACTCGACAAGCCCGACAATACCCTGCCCTACCTCCGGCTGATGGGCACGATCGAGGATCTTCGTCAGGATCTGCGCTATTCCTTCATGTTTCCCGGCCTTACGGTGCGCGACAACCTGACCGAGATCCTGTCGCGCCTCCTGCGCATTCCCGTGAGCGGCAAACCGATCACCATTCTCGATATCTCCAGCGTGCCGTCCGAGATCGTAAACGTCGTGGTGTCCTTGCTCTGCCGTCTCATCTTCGATTTCGCGCTCTGGAGCGATCACGCCAAATCCGTGCCCATCCTGCTCGTCTGCGACGAGGCTCATCGCTACGTCCCGAACGACAGCAGCCTCGGCTTCGAGCCGACCCGGCGCGCGATCGCGCGGATCGCGAAGGAAGGTCGCAAATACGGTGTATCGCTTTGCCTGGTGACTCAGCGTCCGTCCGAGATATCCGAAGCCATCCTGTCCCAGTGCAGCACCGTCTTCGCCATGCGCATGACCAACGACAAGGACCAGAACCTGGTCCGGCGCACCCTGCCGGAGACTGCGGCAGGATTGTTGAACACGCTCCCGACGCTGCGCCAACAGGAAGCGATCGCCGTCGGCGAGGGCGTGCCGCATCCCATGCGGATCCGCTTCAACGACCTCGAGCGCTCGTTGCGGCCGCAGGGCGGCAGCACCAACTTCCCCAAGGCGTGGGAGACCGATCACGAGGGCCTCGGGTTCCTGAACGAGACGGTCGATCGCTGGCGCTGGCATTCGCACTGATCGATACCACTCCGGGTTGGCGGACGATCTCGCGCCTGGCGCTGGTACAACTCCGCGATCCGCTGTTAGATAAGAGCCCCGCTCTCGCAACCTCGCGAGGCGCTCACGCAATTCAAGAGGGGCTCTCATGTTCTCGTTGGCCAGCAAGACCTGCGTCGTTACGGGTGCCAGTCGCGGCTTGGGGCGCGGGATCGCGCTCGCCTTCGCGGAGCAAGGCGCCGATGTCGTGCTGGCGGCACGGACGCGGGCGGACCTCGAGGCCGTCGGCCGCGAGGTCGAGGCCAAAGGCCGTCGTGCCCATCTCATAACCGCCGATGTCACCGACCTCGCGCAGCTCCAGAAAATCGCGGACGCCGGCGTCGCCGCTTTCGGCAAGATAGACGTTTGGGTCAACAACGCCGGCGGTTTCGTGTCCGACCCCGGCGGCACCAGCGAGTGGCTCGACGTGACCGAGAGCGGCTGGGACGCCATGCTCCGGCTGAATTTGACGGCGCAGGTGTTCGGTGCCCAGGCGGCGGCGCGCGCCATGCGGAAATCCGGCAAGGGCGGCTCAATCATCTTCCTGAGCTCGATCGACAGCTTCTACGCCGCGCCCGGGGGCGAAGGCATCTACGGTGCCTGCAAGGCCGCGCTCAACAACATCACCCAGACCATGGCGGTCGAGCTCGGCCAATACGGCATCCGCGTCAACGCCATCGCGCCCGCGGTGGTGGAGACGCCACTGACCGCGCCCTGGCTGGCGACACCCGAGGACCGCCGCCAGCGCTCGATGTTCTATCCGTTGCGCCGCGTCGGCCAGCCCAGCGACGTCGCGGCGGCGGCGGTCTACTTCGCCTCGGAAGCGGCGGCGTGGGTTTCCGGGTCAGTGCTGCTGGTTTCGGGCGGCGCCGTGATGACCAGCGACCCCTATCGCTATCTCATGCGGGTGAACAAGGCCTGACGCCACGCGCTCAGGTCGCGGCTGCGAGCCCCCGGCGCGCGAGGAGGCTGTCGAGCCAATCCGGGTCCATCTCGGGAACCGAGGAGAGCAGCAGCTCGGTATAGGCGTGGTGCGGCGGCGTCAACACCTGGGACTTGGACCCGCTCTGCACGACGCGTCCCTGGTGCATCACGACGATCTCGTCGGCGATCGCCTTCACGGTCGCGAGGTCGTGGGTGATGTAGAGATAGGAAACGCCGAGCTCCTTCTGGAGCCGCAATAGCAGCTTCAGAATCTCCTCGGCGACCAGCTGGTCGAGCGCCGAGGTAACCTCGTCGCAGATGATGAGCTCCGGATTGATTGCGAGCGCGCGGGCGATGCAGATGCGCTGCTTCTGCCCGCCAGAGAGCTCGCTCGGAAAGCGCTCAAGGAAGCGCTCGTCGAGTTCGATCATGTCCAGGAGCTCGAGGATGCGGCCGTGTCGCGCAGCACCGGTCAAGCCCAGATGATGCTCCAGGGGCCGGCCCAAGATGTCGCGCACGCGCCGGCGCGGGTTGAGCGCGGTGTCCGGCATCTGATAGATCATCTGGATGCGCTGGAGCAGCTTCTTGTCGCGCTCCTTGAGCCCACGCGGAAGCGGCTTGCCGTCGAAGACGATCGAACCCGCCGCGGGCGGCAGCAGGCCCGTGATGACGCGCGCCAAGGTCGATTTGCCCGAGCCCGATTCACCCACCACCGCAACGGTCCGGCCGCGCGGCACCTGGATGCTGACGCCGTGCAGCACCTTAAGGACGCCGTAAGCCGCATCGACGGCATCGACGCGCAAAATCTTATCCTGCCCGGACTCCTCCTCCTTACGCAGCGACCGCACCGCCCAGAGCGACTTCGTGTAGGGCTGCTGCGGGTTCGTGAGCATCTCGCGAGTGGGCGCCTCCTCCACGAGCTCGCCATAGCGCAGCACCATGACGCGGTCCGCCATTTGCGCGACGACGGCGAGATCGTGGGAGATGTAGATCGCGGCGGTGTGAAACTGCCGCACCACGTCCTTGATGGCCGCCAGCACCTCGATCTGGGTGGTGACGTCGAGCGCCGTCGTGGGCTCGTCGAAGATGATGAGATCGGGCCGGCATGCCATGGCCATGGCAGTCATCGCGCGCTGCAACTGACCGCCGGAGACCTGATGCGGATAGCGGTAGCCGATGTGCTCGGCATCGGGCAGGCGCAAACGGCGGAACAGGTCCACGGTCGTGCGCTTGGCCTCGTCCTCGCCGGCAAAGTGGTGACCGACGGACGCCTCGACGCACTGGTCGATCAGCTTATGGGCGGGATTGAATGAGGCGGCCGCCGACTGCGCCACATAGGCGATGCGGGTGCCCCAAATCTCGCGCCGCTTGGCTTCGTCGATCTTGAGGAGGTCGATGCCGTCGAACAGGATGCTGCCGCCCGTGATACGGCAGCCCGGACGCGCATAGCCCATCGCGGCGAGCCCGATGGTGGATTTGCCCGCGCCGGATTCGCCGATCAGCCCCAGCACCTCGCCGCGCCGAAGCGTCAGGCCGACCCCCTTGACGATCTGATGCCAGCGGTCGTCGCTCCGACCCTCGATGCAGAGGGCTTTGATCTCGAGGAGCCGCGCGCCCGGGCCAGGCGACGGCGCTGCCCGGTCGATGTGCTCGCTAACGCTCATCCTTCAGCCCGCTGGTCTTGTGCAGGAACCAGTCCACCACGAAATTGACCGCTACGGTGAGCAGCGCGATCGCGCCCGCCGGCAAAAGCGGCGTCACGTCGCCGTAGTTGATGAGAGTGGCGTTCTCGCGGACCATCGAGCCCCAATCGGCGGTCGGCGGCTGAATGCCGAGGCCGAGGAAAGAGAGCGCGCTGATCGTCAGGAAGACGAAGCAGAACCGGAGCCCGAACTCCGCCACCAGCGGCGGCAGGATATTCGGCAAGACCTCGCGGGACATGATCCAGCCGAGCTTCTCGCCCTGGAGCCGCGCGGCCTCGACGAAATCCAGCACGACAACATTCATGGCGACGGCCCGCGTAAGGCGGAAAACGCGGGTCGAATCGAGCACCGCGATGATCAAGATCAGATTGGTCATCGACGAGCCGAAGATCGACAGCAGCATCAGCGCGAAGATCAGCTGCGGAATCGCCATCAGGATGTCGACCGCGCGCGCCAGCAATTGATCGCTCCAACCGCCGAGGATCGCCGCGAACAGCCCCAGCACGCCGCCGATGGTAAACGAAAGGCCGGTGGTCATGACCGCGATCCCGATCGTGTTACGCGCGCCATAAATGAGGCGCGAGACCAGATCGCGGCCCAGCTGGTCCGTGCCGAGCAGATAATCCCCGCCCCAGGGTTCGTATGCGCCAGCCACGATTTCCGCTTCCCCATAGGGCGCGATCAGCGGCGCGAACACCGCGAAGAAAAGGTAGATCGTGATGACGGTGAGACCGAACCACGCCGTCGGCGGCGCCTGCCTGAGAGCGCGCCACGCTGCCGACACGGGGGTCCAGCGCGGCGATGCAACGTCCGTCGTGCCACTGGAGAGTTCCGCGGGCTCGGCGCTCATCGCGGATGCAGGAGTCTGGGGTTGGTGACGATCGACACGATGTCGGCGAGCAGGTTGAAGCCGATATAGGTCACCGCAAAAATCAGCGCGCAGGCCTGCACGACGGGGATGTCGCGCGCGGAGACCGAGTCGACCATGAGCTGACCGATGCCGGGATAAACAAAAACCACCTCGACCACCACGACGCCCACGATCAGGTAGGCGAGATTGAGCGCTACCACCGTCGCGATGGGTGCCAACGCATTGGGCAGCGCATGCTTATAGATGATGCGACCGGGCAAGACGCCCTTGAGCCGCGCGGTCTCGATATAGGGGCTCGCGAGGATATTGATGATCGCGGCGCGCGTCATGCGCATCATGTGCGCGACGATGACGAGGATCAACGTCAGCGACGGCAACGTGCAACGCGCCACCCGCTCGAGGAATGGCGTCTCGGCGCTGACGTTCGCCAGCGAGTAGAATATCGGGAAGTCGATCGCAAGGAACAGCATCAGGATGTAGGCGACAAAAAACTCGGGGACCGAGATCGAGGTCAACGTCACCAAGTTCACCAGCCTGTCGAACACGCTGTTGCGGTAGAGCGCGGCCAGCATCCCGAGGACGAGCGAGAGCGGCACCGCGATCCCAGCAGTCAGGCCTGCGAGGAACAAGGTATTCCAGAGGCGCGGCGTGACCAGCGAGACAACGGTTCGGACATGGCCGCCCGCGAGCGCGCCGGCGCTCGAGAAGGATTCGCCGAAATTCCCGTGCAACACGCCGCCGATCCACAGGAGATACCGCACGAACGGTGGTTTATCGAGGCCGACGGAGTGCTCGAATGCGGCCACCGTCTCGGGCGTCGCGGCTTGGCCCAGGATGGCGGTCGCGAAATCGCCCGGCAGCATCGTCACGGCGGAGAAAATCACGACCGAGACTACGAAAAGCGTGATCAGCCCGAGCCCGAGCCTTTGCAGCACGGTTCTCAAGATGGGGTTCACGGATCCAATCTCCCCGTGGACACCATTTGCCTCCCGATTACGACGCGTTCTCTCGGAAGGGCCGGGCCGCCGGCACGCCGACGACCCGAACCCGTCCGCTTCAGACGAAGCTAAGCGAACCACCACCGCTTAGCAATTTTCAGGCCATCGCACTCCCAGTTCGCGGCGATCTGATTGTGACCAAGCTTCTTCGAGAGGGCCTCGACGTAGTTGTTGAAGATGATCACGATCTGGCCGCAGTCGTCGTGCACGAGCTGCTGCATTTCCTGGTAGGTGGTCGCCCGCTTCTTCTCGTCGGTCTCGCTGCGTGCCTGCGCCAGCAGGTCGTTGAACTTGGGATTGTCCCAGTGGGTCTCGTTCCAGGCCGCGCCCTTCGCATAGACCACGCTCATCATCCAGTCCACGGTCGGCCGGCCGCTCCAGTAATCCGCGCACCACGGCTTCTTCAGCCAGACGTTGTCGAAGTAGCCGTCGTTGGGCTCGCGCACAACATTGATGTCGATGCCGGCAGCCTTGGCTTGTGCCTGATAGAGCACCGCCGCGTCGATCGCGCCGTTGAATGCCGCGTCCGCCACGGACAGGTCGACCTTGAGATTCGCCATGCCCGCTTTCTTGAGCAACGCCTTCGCCTTCTCGGGATCGTAGGTGTATTTCGGCTTCGGGTCATAGGCAAACTTCACCGACGGCGCGATCGGATTGTCGTTGCCGACGATCCCGTGCCCCAGGAAGACCTTCTTTAGGATTTCCTCGCGGTTGATCGCCCACTTGAGGGCGGTGCGCACGTCTGCGTTGTTGAAGGGCGCGACCGTCGTGTCCATCGGGAAGGTGTAGTGCCCGTAGCCCGTGACCTCGCTGATCTCGAGGTTCTTGTTTCCCTTCAGCCGGTCCAGCGTCTTGAGGTCCGGCCGCATGATCCAATGCACCTCGCCCGTGTTGAGCGCGTTCACGCGCGCAGTCACGTCGGTGATGCTGATGAACTCGACGTCGTCGAAATACGGCGCGCCCGACACGTAGTAGTTCGGGTTGCGCTTCAGCTTGGCGCGGACGCCCGGCTCCCACGACACGAAGGTGTAGGCGCCCGTGCGGTTGTTCGATTGCCAATCCGCGGTGCCATCGGCGTTCGCCGGCAGGATCGGAATGTGGTAGTCGCTGGCGAGATAGGGGAAATCGGCATTGCCGCCGTCGAGCGTGAAGACGACGGTGCTCTTGTCATCCGCCTTGATGTCCTTGATCGACGCCAGCACGGACTTCACCGCGGACTTGGAGTCCTTGCCCATGTGGTGGCGGTAGGACGCAATCACGTCGTCGGCCGTCAAATCCTTGCCATTATGGAAGGTGACACCCTTACGGAGCTTGAACACCCACTTGGATGCCTTGTCGGCGGGCTCGAAGCTCTCGGCCGCGTCGCCGACGACGTTACCCTTGGCATCAACCTCCGTGAGATAGCTCGACATACCGCCGCCGAACGGAACCTGCGTGGCGGTGTCCGGATAGGCCGCGGGATCGCCGGTATCGGTCGTGGCGCCGTGAGCCAAGCCGCCCTTGAAGGACCCGCCCCGCTTGGGCACGGCAGCGACGCCGGCTTGGCTCAGAATGGTGGTGGCGAGGGCGGTGGTGACACCGAGCGCCGCGGCGCGGCCGATGAACTCGCGCCGCGAGATCCTGCCCTTCTGGATTTGCAGAGTCCAATATTCCAATTCGGTCATCTTGTGCCTCCCAGCACTTGGCAAACGCGTGGAAATCGCTATGCAAACGCCGGATTTGCCGAGGAAAACCCCCTACACTCCCCGCGCTCCCCCGCCGCGCATCGAATGGACACTAGCATAGTTCCTGCAAAATGAGATCGGCGCCTTTGGCCCCCGTCATAATACAGGGTGCATTGATATTGCCCGATGGCACAGCGGGGAAAATCGAGGCATCGATCACCCGCAGACCGCCGATGCCATGGACGCGCAAACGCGCGTCCACCACGGACGTCGCGGGGTCCGAGCCCATTCGGCACGTGCCGACCGGGTGAAACACGGAATAACTGCGCGATCGAATGTCGGAGATGAGCGCCTCGTCCGTGGCCGTCGCGGGACCGGGCTTCAATTCCTCGGCGATCACCGAGGACAGCGCCCGCGTCGCCGCGAGCCGGCGCAGGAAGCGCGCGCCCGTCAGGAGATCCGAAACGTCGGAGTTGGTCGAGAGGTAGTTCGGATGGATCGCGGGCGCTTCGAGCGGATTGGCGGATCGGATCTCGAGATGGCCTCGGCTGGTCGGGCGGCACGGCGAGACGCTCATCAGAAAGCCGGAGAACGGATCGGGCTTGGTCAGAGCGCGGACGCCCGGCGGTGCCCGCTCATAGCTCAGCGGCGAGAAATAGAGCTGGAGGTTCGGCCGCGTGTGCTCCGGCGCGCCACGAAAGAAGCCGCCGGCCTGATTGACGCTGAGAGACAGCGGTCCCCGCCTGAAAGCGACGTACCGCAGCGCCGCCCCCACCTTGCCCCACCAGGGATAGAGCTCGTCATTGAGCGTCGGCTGCCGGGCCCGGTACGCGTGATCGTAGCAGAGATGATCCTGCAAGTTCTGCCCGACGGCCGCCCGGTCGCACACCACGTCGATACCGAGTGCCTTCAGAAGCGGCGCCGGCCCGACGCCCGACAGCTGTAGCAGCTGCGGCGAATTCACGGAACCGGCCGACAGGATGATCTCCCGGCGCGCTTGCGCCCGCGCGCGCACGCCGTGCCGGAGGTAATCCACCGCGACGGCGCGCCCACCCTCGACCACGATCCGGCTCGCGTGCGCCATCGTCTCGACCCGCAAGTTGGCACGCCGCATGGCGGGCCAAAGGAATGCGCGCGCGGCAGAGAGCCGAAAACCGTCGCGGATGGTGAAGTGGTAATATCCGACGCCCTCCTGGGATTTCCCGTTGAGGTCCCGATTGAAGGAAAGACCCGCTTCCTCGCTCGCGCGAAAGAAGGCTTGGCAGAGCGGGTGCGCTTGATCGGAGGCTTCCGATACGTGGAGCGGCCCGCCGGCGCCGTGCTCCTCGCTGGCGCCCAGGACGTGATCTTCGATCCGCTTGTAATAGGGCAGCACGTCGCGCCAGCCCCAGCTGGGATTGCCGAGCGCCTCCCATTCATCGAAATCCGCAGCCTGGCCGCGGATATAGACCATGGCGTTGATCGAGCTCGATCCGCCCAGCAGCTTACCGCGCGGCCAGTAGTTGATGCGATCGCCGAAGCCTGGAATAGGCTCCGTGCTATACATCCAGTTCACACGCGGGTCATAGAAGGTCTTGCCGTAACCGATGGGGATTTGCACCCAGAGCCGGCGGTCGGACGGACCGGCCTCCAGCAGAAGAACGCGATGGCGCCCATCCTCGCTGAGCCGGCTCGCCACGACGCTGCCCGCCGAGCCCGCGCCGATGACGATGAAGTCGTAATCCATGCGATGTGCCCCGTGCGGAAGCTTAGAATGGCGCTTTCTCCGCGTCCAATTCCATGCAACGGTTTACCCGCGGGATCGGCTGGGGCGCTGTCATGAAAATTAAATCGATCGAGACTTTCGCGACGGATTTCGTGGGCTTCGTCCGGGTGACCGCCGATAGCGGACACCAAGGCTGGGGCCAAGTCGCGAACTACAATTCCGATATCTCCGCGCTCGTGCTGCATCGCCAAGTCGCGCCGTGGGCGCTCGGGCAGGACGCGCTCGACATCGAAAGCCTAGTCGCCGCGATCCCCGAGCGCGAGCACAAGTTCCCGGGATCGTATCTGTTCCGGGCCATCGCGGGTCTCGACACCGCGCTCTGGGATCTCCGCGGAAAACTCGAGGGCAAGAGCGTCTGCGAGCTCCTGGGCGGTAAGCCACGCTTCTTCCCGGTCTATGCCTCGAGCATGAAGCGCGACATCACGCCGGAGGCGGAAGCCGAGCGGCTCTTGCGCCTGCGCGACGTTCATGGCTACACCGCCTTCAAGTTCCGTGTCGGCCGGGAATGCGGCCACGACCAGGACGAATGGCCTGGCCGGACCGAGGCGATCGTGCCCACCATGCGCACGGCGATGGGACCGGATGTCAGGCTGCTGGTCGACGGCAACAGCTGCTACACGCCCAAGAGGGCGGTCGAGGTCGGCCGCCTCCTCGAGGCCAACGGCATCTGTCATTTCGAGGAGCCCTGCCCCTATTGGGAGCTCGAGTGGACCAAGCAGGTGACGGACGCGCTCGACCTCGACGTCACCGGCGGCGAGCAGGACTGCGACCTCACGATCTGGCGGCGCATGATCGAGATGCGCGCGGTCGACGTGGTGCAGCCGGATGTGTGCTATCTCGGCGGCATCAGCCGGACGCTCAAGGTCGCCAGAATGGCGCAGGCCGCGGGACTGCCCGTCACGCCGCACTCCGCGAACCTGTCGCTCGTTACCGTCTTCACGCTACACCTCATGGGAGCGCTGCCGAACGCAGGCCCTTACGTAGAGTTCTCCATCGAGGGTCCCGACTATTATCCCTGGCAATACGGGCTGTTCTCGCCGGCTTTCGAGATCGCAGACGGCAAGGTGCGCATCCCCGACGGCCCCGGCTGGGGGATCGAGATCAACCGCGACTGGCTCGCGAAGGCGGCCTATCGCAAGAGCGAGACGAGCTGAAAGCGACGGCACGGTGCCCGTGGTGCAGGGGTCGCGGCAGTCACAAATCTCGTGCCTTCGCTGCTCGCCGCGGCGGATCTAGATGACAGAGGCTGCTCTCGACCGTGTCTCAGCCTTGGCCAGGCAGCAGGGCGCCGCCGCTTTCTGGCTGCGCGCGCAGGCCTTGCTGTCGGGAGCAACGGCCGAGGCCGCGGTCGCAGAGGGGCGAGCGCTGCCCTTGGCCGGCGGCGTATTCGGGCTCGCGTTTGGAGAGGTCGAGATCGTCGCGCGAGACGCGACGACCGCGGCGGGAATGACCGGCACCGTGGTCTCTCTCGACCGAGCCAAGCGATGGGCCTGGGCAGCGGACTTCTCGATGCGCTACGAGAGCCAGCTCCAAGCTTTGACGGTGGCACGCGCGCCGTGGGCGGGTCTCGATTTCAGCCGTCCGCGCATCATGGGAATCCTCAATGTGACGCCGGACAGCTTCTCCGACGGCGGCGACCATCTCGATGCCTCGGCCGCGGTCGCGCGCGGCAAGGCGATGCTCGAGGCCGGCGCGGACATTCTCGATATCGGCGGCGAGTCAACGCGGCCGGGCGCGCAGCCGCTCGACCCCGCCGAGGAGATTCGCCGGGTCGAGCCGGTCGTGCGCGCGCTCGCCAACGCCGGCGCGCTGATCTCGATCGACACGCACAATGCCGCGACCATGCGGGCGGCGCTCGCGGCCGGCGCCCACATCATCAACGACGTGAGCGGGCTCACGGGCGATCCGGAAAGTCTTAATGTTGCGGCCAGGAGCAATGCGCCCGTGGTGCTCATGCACATGCTCGGCGACCCCCAGACCATGCAGCAGGATCCCGTCTATGCCTGCGCCCCGCTCGATATTCTCGACTACCTCGAAAACCGCATCCAGGCGTGCACCGCCGGGGGCGTGCTGCGGACGCGCATCGTGGTGGACCCCGGCATCGGCTTCGGCAAGCGACTGCGCCACAACCTTCAGATCGTATCGCGGCTGTCGCTGCTGCACTTGACCGGCTGCCCGGTTTTGCTGGGCGCGTCGCGCAAATCCTTCATCGCCTCGGCGGTCGATCGAGGTACGCCCGCTAAAGCGCGGCTGCCGGGATCGCTGGCGGCGGCGCTCGCGGCGCTGGACCAGGGCGTGCAAATCCTTCGGGTCCATGACGTCGCGGAAACCTGGCAAGCCGCGGAGGTTTGGCGCGGCATTCGGCGGGCGTGACACATAAAGCGCATCCTGTTCTCTCCTTCTGAGCCCGTGCTGGACTAACCGGCGGATGAACGGCCTACGGCAGCACGACGACCATCCAGGGCACGCCAAAGCGGTCGGCCACCATGCCGAAGCGCGGAGAAAAGAAAGTCTTGGCCAAGGGCATCTGGACCTGCCCACCGTCGGCGAGCGCCGCGAACAAGCGGTCGGCCTCGGCCTCGCTCGCAGCATTGAGAGACAGGGCGAAACCCTGGAAGCTCGGCTTGCCCGTGCACCGGCCGTCGGACGCCATCACGTCGTTGCGGCCGATCCGCAGCCTCGCATGCATGACCTTGTTCTCGCTGCCGGGCGGAATCATGCCTGGGTTGCGCGGCCGCTCGGGGCAATCCTTGAAGCGCATGAGCACCGTCACCTCGGCGCCCAGTACGCGGCGATAGAAGTCGATCGCCTCCTCGCAGCGGCCGTCGAAGAACAGGTAGGGTTCGACTTGCATGATACGTTTCCTTCTCAGGGTTTATCTGTGATGGCTGAAGGTCCGACCCGGCTCGAGTGACCGGTGCTACCCGGTCGCGGGCATGCGCTTGAGCGCCTCGTCCAGGCGCTCGAGATGCGCGCGCGTGCCTTGCTCGCGGCCACCGCCGTCGACGAAGCCGTCAAGGAAGACGGCCTGCTCGGTGAATGACAGTCGCGTGCCCGCTCCCGCGGATTTGAACTGAACCGTCGCCAGCGACACCGAGATACGCTTGTCGTCGACATGCATATCGTAGGTGAAGACGAGGCGCTGGTTCGGCACGATATCCCAGTAGCGCGCATCGTAGTGCGACATTCGCCCGCCCGGCCAAGCACCCGTAAGACGCTCGCGCCCGCCCACGCGGAAGTCGAGTTCTCGGGCCGTTTCCTTCCACTCCGAAGGCCCCCGGAACCAATGCGCCTTAGCCGCAGGATCCACCCAGGCCTTGAAAACGAGCGCTGGCGGCCAATCATAGGTGCGCTCGATGGTGAAGCTGCCGTGCTCTGCGGACCGGTTAGTCATGACTGCCTCTCGTAGTGATTGATTCCATTTCCTACCGGGCTCGTCAGCCCGCATGCACTCGCGCGACATGCTCGCCGAGGCGATCGATGCTCTGCGTCCAACCGGCTTCCATACCTTCCAGCATACGCGCGGCATAAGCGACCAGACCGACGGCTCTGCTTTCCAGGGTGAGCTTCGTCTTGACGCCGTCGTGCTCGGCGAAGGTCACGGTCGTGAGCCCTTCGAGCAGAGGCTTGCCTTCCCCATCGACCGCGATATTCGTGAAGACGAGCCGCTCGGGCGCAATGACCTCTCGGAAGACGCCCGTCATCGGATGCTCGGCGCCGTCGGGAGCGCGCA
>DATNIT010000031.1:0-20550 GCA_035604335.1 Allostellaceae bacterium
AATTCTGAGATATTAGGCTCGCGATACGGGCAGGCATTAAACAAACAATAAATTACTCTTGGGGAGAGCTATCTTGAAGTTCCTGTTGCGATTGAGCGGCCTGATCGACGGGCTCAACGAGCGCGTCGGCCGAACGATCTATTGGCTCATTCTGGCCGCGGTCCTTGTGAGCTCGGGCAATGCGACCGTCCGATATGTCTTCGATACGAGCTCCAACGCCTGGCTAGAGCTGCAGTGGTACCTGTTCTCCGCAGTCTTCATTCTGTGCGCGGGCTACACGCTGATGCGCAACGAGCACATCCGGATCGACATTATCAATAGCCGCTTCCCGAAGCGTGTGCGGATCTGGATCGACATCATCGGCAGCGTCTGCTGCCTGTTGCCGATGACGCTCATCATCATGGCCCTGTCCTGGCCGATATTCGTCGACTCCTTCGAGCGTCATGAGGTGTCGATGAATGCCGGCGGCCTGCTACAGTGGCCATTCAAGCTGATCGTTCCCGTCGGCTTCTTCCTCTTGGCGCTGCAGGGTATCTCGGAGGTGATCAAGCGCGCGGGCTTCCTGATGGGCCGCGCCCCCGATCCCACGCTCAAGATGCACGCGCACGGCGAAGAAGCGCACGCGAAGTAGCGGCGGGACCGATCTCATGACCCAGTTCCTGATCGCCCATATGGCGCCGCTCATGTTCATGGCGCTCGTCGTGGGCTTGCTCATCGGCTATCCCGTCGCGTTCTCGCTGGGCGCGGTGGGCTTGAGCTTCGGCTTCCTCGGCATCCAGCTCGGCCTGCTCAATTTCGAGCTCTTGCAGGCGCTGCCCAAGCGCGTGATCGGCATCATGAGCAACGACACGTTGCTCGCGATCCCATTCTTCACCTTCATGGGCTTGATCCTCGAACGCAGCGGCATGGCCGAGGACCTGCTCGATACCATAGGCCAGCTGTTCGGCCCGCTGCGTGGCGGTCTCGCCTATGCCGTGATCTTCGTGGGCGCGCTGCTCGCGGCGACGACCGGCGTGGTGGCGGCCTCCGTCATCTCCATGGGCTTGATCTCGCTGCCGATCATGTTGCGCTACGGCTATGATCGACGCGTCGCAGCGGGAGTGATCGCGGCCTCCGGTACGCTTGCGCAGATCATCCCGCCGAGCCTGGTGCTGATCGTGATGGCGGACCAGCTGGGCAAGTCCGTCGGCGACATGTATCAGGGCGCCTTCATTCCCGGCCTGACGCTGGCCGCGCTTTACGCCGCCTACATCGCGCTCGTCACGATCATCCGGCCGGACGCGGCTCCGGCGTTGCCGCCCGATGCGATTGTCGTGCGCGACCGGGACGGCCACGTGGGTTACGCCTCGCTCGTCGTCCTGGTGGCGGCCGCCTTCGCAGGTGCCTATTTCCTCACGAGCTACATGCACACGATTTGGGCCGCGGCGCTGGCGGGGCTCATCACGTTTCTCGTTGCGGTCGCCGACAAGCGCTTGGGCACGGGCTTGCTGAGCCGGCTCGCTCAGCAGGTGGTGATCGTAATGATGCCGCCGCTCGCGCTCATCTTCCTGGTGCTGGGTACGATCTTCGTGGGAATCGCGACACCTACCGAGGGCGGCGCCATGGGCGCCACCGGCGCGCTGCTGCTGGCGCTCGCCAACAACCGGCTCGACTGGGGCCTGTTGCGTCAGGCGATGGACACCACGGCGAAGATCTCGTCCTTCGTGCTCTTCATCCTGATCGGCTCGACCGTGTTCAGCCTGGTGTTCCGCGGCGTCAACGGGGATCTCTGGGTCGAGAGCCTGCTCACCAGCCTGCCCGGCGGCCAGGTCGGTTTCCTGATCTTCGTGAACGCGTTCGTGTTCGTGCTCGCGTTCTTCCTGGATTTCTTCGAGCTCGCCTTCATCGTGATCCCGCTGCTGGGGCCGGTCGCCGACAAGCTCGGCATCGACCTCATCTGGTTCGGCGTGCTCCTGGGGATCAACATGCAGACCTCCTTCATGCATCCGCCCTTCGGCTTCGCGCTGTTCTATCTGCGCAGCGTCGCGCCGAGCGAGGAGTTCGTCGACAAGATCACCGGCAAGCTCACCCCGCCGCTCACCACCGGCCAGATCTACTGGGGCTCGATCCCCTTTGTCGGGATCCAGCTCATCATGGTCGCGCTGGTGATCGCCTTCCCTAGCCTCGTCCTGGTGGCGCTCGACCACGGACCCAAAGTGGATCCGAGCAAGGTCCAGATCCAGATCGCACCCCCCTCTGATCAGGGCGACACAGACCAGCCGCTGCAAATCCTCAAATAGCACACAAAAAAACAAGCCCCGCGCGAGGCGGGGCTTGTGTCGATGAGGCGCCCACCGGCGCTCAGGTCTTGGTTTCTTGGTGCCGCAGCATGAAGTTGTCGAAGGTCTGCTCCGCCACCTGGAACCACAGCAGCTCCTCGCCGCGGAACTTCTTCCAGGGCTCGTAGATCTTCGCGAACTTCGGGTTTTTCGCGGCAGTCTCGTCGTAGAGCTCGTTCGCCGCCTTGTAGCAGGCCTCGAGCACCGGCTGCGGAAACGGCTTGAGCTGCGTGCCGCCGGCAACCAGGCGACGGAGCGCCGCCGGGTTGTCGGCATCGTATTTGCCGATCGTCCAGTTGTAGGCCTCGGCACAGGCGATCTCGAGCGCGGATTGGTAGGTCTTAGGCAGCGAGTTCCATTGATCGAGGTTCACGTAGACGGAAAGCTGCGCGTTCCCTTCCCACCAACCCGGGTAGTAATAGAATTTCGTCACCTTGTAGAGGCCGAGCTTCTCGTCGTCGTACGGCCCGACCCACTCCGCGGCATCGATGGTGCCCTTCTCCAGCGCGGGATAGAGGTCGCCGCCGGCGATCACCTGCGGCACCACGCCGAGCTTCACCAGCACGCTGCCGGCCCAGCCGCCGATGCGGAACTTGAGGCCGCTCAGGTCCTCGACGGTCTTGATCTCTTTGTTGAAGAAGCCGCCCATTTGCGCGCCGGTAT
Source organism: Allostellaceae bacterium (assembly GCA_035604335.1). Classification (GTDB taxonomy): domain Bacteria; phylum Pseudomonadota; class Alphaproteobacteria; order ATCC43930; family CGMCC-115725; genus DASZHJ01. The sequence continues at coordinate 2,982 of DATNIT010000031.1, forward strand.
TGGCTGCGGGGATCGGATAGACGTTGTAGTCCTTGAAGAACTCGCGCAGCAGCTCGCGGCCGCCGCCATGCCGCATCCACGCATTCTGCTGGCGCGCGTTCAGGCCGAACGGCACCGTGGTGTCGAAGGTGAAGGTCGGGTCCTTGCCGACATAATAGTAGGAGGCCGTGTGCCCCATCTCCACCGTGTTGTTCTGCACGGCATCCAGCACCTGCAGCGCCGGCACGATCTCGCCGCCCGCGAAGGTCCGAATCTGGAACTTGTTGTCGGTCAGCCCCGCGACCAGCTTCGAGAGCAGCTCGGCGCCGCCATAGAGCGTATCCAGACTCTTGGGCCAGCTCGCGGCGAGCCGCCATTTGATCTCCGGCTGGCTCTGTGCGATCGCCGGCGCCGCGACGGTTGCGGCAGCGGCAAGCCCAAGCCCGGTAGTCTTGATAAACGAACGACGCCTCATCGAATCCTCCCATAGTCTCCGCGTCTATCGCAGGAAGCTGCCTTGCCAGGTGCCTCCCTGTCGGCCCGGATCATACCGGGTTCCCGCCGGCCGTGATAGCCGGGAACCCGCCGGGTCAGGCCCCGTGGCGCCCGTCCTACAGCCTATTTCTTCCTAGTCATGGTACGGTCGACTCCGCTGGCCTGAGATCGGGGTAAGGGCCCAAGAATGACCCTCAAGAGCCTTTCCGGGCGCGCCATCGAGCGGCTCGACACCATCGTCGACTGGTCCGGCCGCACCGCGTCCTGGCTGATCCTCGGCGTCGTCGCGCTGCTGTTCCTGCAGATCCCGATGCGGGAGTTCGTCCGCTACGGGCATCGCGAGGTCAACGACTTCGGCCAGATCGTCCACGCTACCGTCTTCATGATCGGTGTCGCCTATGCCATGCGCTGGGATGCCCATGTGCGGGTCGATATCTTCCGCCAGCGCATGGGGCCGCGCACCCGGGCTGCCATCGAGCTCACCGGCATCCTGCTCTTTCTCGTGCCCTGGCTCATCATCGTCACCCGATCCTCGATCCCGATCGTGCTGCACTCCTGGGCGCAGCTCGAGCAATTCGCGGATACCTATACGCCCGGATATTTCCTGCTGAAGACCCAGCTCCTGTCCTTCTCCGTGCTGGTGTCGCTGCAGGTGCTCGCCAACATCCTGCGCAACCTCATGACGCTGCTTGGGCGTGAAGCGGCCTGAGAGTCCGATGGATCCGCAAGTCCTCGGTCTCGCGATGTTTGCCGCCGTCTTCGTGCTGCTGATGGTGGGCTTCCCCGTCGCCTTCACCCTCCTCGGTACGGCGGTTGCTTTCGCGGCACTCGGCGACCTCCTCGGCGTGTTCGATCTCCGGCTGCTGAACGCGCTGCCGCTGCGTCTGCTCGGTTTGATGGAGGACGACCTGCTGCAGGCGATTCCGCTGTTTCTTTTTCTCGGCGTCATCCTGCAGCGGACCACGCTCGCCGCCGATCTCCTCAACGGATTGGGCGGGCTCTTCGGCCGGCGCGCCGGCGGCCTGGGCGTCGCCACCATCATCGTCAGCGTGTTCCTGGCGCCCACCACCGGCGCCATCGGCGCCACCGTGCTGACCATCGGGCTCCTCGCCCTGCCGACCATGCTGGCGGCGGGTTACGACCGCCGGCTCGCCAGCGGCATCGTCTGCAGCGCGGGCACCCTGGGTACGATCATCCCACCCTCGATCGTGCTCATCCTGTTGGGCAGCTTCATGCAAAGCGCCAACATCGAGGCACAAGTCCGCCGCGGCGTCCAGACCGCGCAAGCGATGACCGTGCAGGACATCTATCTCGGCGCCCTCGCGCCAGTCGGCCTCTTGTTGAGCCTCTACCTCGCTTACGTCGTGCTGGTCGCGATCTTCCGGCCGCGGCTGTGCCCGCCGCCCCTGGCGCATCTCGAAAGCAGGCCGTCGGCGCTTCGGCTGCTGCTGACGATCTTCGTGCCCATGGGCCTGCTCGCGCTGATGCTCGGCCTCGTTATCAGCGGTCTCGCCTATACGGTGGAAGCAGCGGCGACGGCGGGCTTGGTCGCGACGGCCTACGCGTGGCTCCGGCGGGAGCTCAATCTCGCCCGGCTCGCGGAAACCCTGCACCTCGTGATGAAGCTCACCGCCATGGTGTTCATGCTGTTGATGGGGGCTTCGACCTTCTCGCTGGTCTTCCGTGGTTTTTCCGGCGACCTCTTCGTGGCGACTTTGCTCTCGCGAGTGCCCGGCGGCGTGCTTGGCGGTACCGCCGTGGTGATGGCGATCATGTTCGGCCTGGCGTTCTTCCTGGATGCGCTGGAGATCATCTTCCTGGTGGTGCCGATCGCGATGCCGCCCCTACTGCTGCTGGGCGCCGATCCCGTGTGGCTCGCGCTGTTGACCGCGATCAATCTGCAGACGGCGTTTCTGCACCCGCCCTTCGGCTTCGCCATCATCTTCCTGCGCGGCGTGGCGCCCAAGGAGGTCAAGACCACGGACATCTACTGGGGCGTGATCCCCTTCATCCTTATCCAGCTCTCGGTCCTGGCGCTGGTGTGGGCCTATCCGGGGATCGTCGGCTTGTTCAGAGCCGGTCCGTGAGCCGAGCGGAGGCAGCGGCGGCGTGACGCCCTGGACGGAAATCGCATCAGTGGTCGCGCTCGGTATCGGCGCGAACACGGAGAACCTGCCCGTGGGCTTGGCCTACGGATTGCGAAGAGTGCGGATCGGGCTTGCCAGGAACCTGTTCATCGCCGTCGCGACGACGGTCGCCACACTGGTTCCTCTGGCGATCGGCGCGGGCCTGCAGGGCTATATGCCCAAAGGAGCGTCCGACGTCATTGCGGGCTCGCTCCTGATCGGTTTGGGGCTCTTCAATTTGCGGACGGAGAGACGCGGGCTCGGCAGGCGCGCCGGCTCGCCCGCCGCCACGGAAAGCCCGATGGCGTCGATCGATCTGCGAGAGACACTCGCGCTCGCGGGTGCATTGTCGATCAACAACATTGGGCTGGGTTTCGCAGGAGGCGTTGCCGGCCTGGGTCAGGGTCCGGTCGGGCTGTCGGTTGCCGGCTTCAGCGTCGTGCTGCTGTGGCTGGGAGAGTGGCTCAGCCGACGTATCACATCCGGCCTCGCCGCCGCATCGGGCTGGCTCCAATTCGATGGAAACCTTCTGCTCGTTGCAGTGGGTATCCTTATGATGCTTGGTCTGTGAGAGAGCCCTGCTCTCAAGCGGCAATCGCCTGGTCCGCGGCGAGGTACTCGAGCCCGAGATCGCGAGCCACAGCGGCGTGGGTGATCTTGCCGCCGTGCACGTTGAGGCCGTTGCGCAGATGCGCGTCGTCGGCGAGGGCCTTGCGCCATCCCTTCTCGGCGAGCGCCACGCAGAACGGCAGCGTCGCGTTGTTGAGCGCGAAGGTCGAGGTGCGCGCGACCGCACCGGGCATATTGGTCACGCAATAGTGGATCACGCCGTCGACGCTGTAGGTGGGCTCCGCATGGGTCGTGGGCTTGCTGGTCTCGAAGCAGCCGCCTTGATCGATGGATATATCCACCAGCACGGAGCCGGGCTTCATCTTGCGCACCATCTCGCGGGTCACCAGCTTGGGCGCTGCCGCGCCCGGCACCAGCACCGCGCCCACCACCAGATCCGCCGACAGCACCTCGCGCTCGATATTGTCGAGCGTGGCGAAGAGCGTGTGCAGCTGCGAGCCGAACTGCATGTCGAGCTCGTAGAGCCGCGGCAGCGACCTGTCGATCACGGTGACGTAAGCCTCGAGCCCCATCGCCATGCGCGCGGCATTGGTGCCGGCGACGCCGCCGCCGAGGATCACCACCTTGGCCGCGGCCACGCCGGGGACGCCGCCCAGCAGCATGCCCGTGCCGCCCTGCTCCTTCTCCAGGCAATGCGCGCCCACCTGGATCGACATCCGTCCCGCGACCTCGCTCATGGGCGCCAGCAGCGGCAATCCGCCGCGGGCATCGGTCACGGTCTCGTAGGCGATCGCGGTGACGCCCTGGCGCGCCAGGCCCTGGGCCTGCGCCTTGTCGGCGGCGAGGTGCAGGTAGGTGAAGAGCACTTGGCCCTTCCGGAGCAGCGCGATCTCCTGCGGCTGCGGCTCCTTCACCTTGACCACGAGATCGGCCTCGCCGAACACCGCGGCGGCGCTGGACACCACGCGCGCGCCCACCGCCTGGTAGGCCACATCGGGAAAGCCGATCCCGGCGCCGGCGCCCGTCTCCACCATCACCTCGTGGCCACGATGGATGAGCTCGCGCGCGCTGCCGGGCACCAGCCCGACGCGATATTCGTGGGTCTTGATCTCCTTGGGCACGCCGATGCGCATGAAACGAGCCTCCCTCGAGCACTGATTGGCGCGCAGACTACCACGCGGCAGACGCGCGCGTAATCGCGCGTGGGCAAGATCCGTGCATGTCAGGCTTGCGGCGAAGACTTTGGAATCGCGCCGGCCTCGATCGCTTCGGCTATGGCAGCGACCGTCGACGACTAGGGAGCCTTTACCACCTTGCCATTGCGGCAAACCATCAGTTGGTTATCGCCCGCGCGGGTATAGGTACCTCCCTCCTCGATGTGCTTCGACCCCATCGGCACGTTGTTCCTTATGAACGGGACGTCGCAGCCTGCCTTCGTGGTTGTCGCACTCTCGGTTGAGTTGACGTCTGACTTGACCTCGATCCCCTTGATCATGGTCGTGGCGGCCGCCGCATCCAGCGGCTGACCCGGACGCTTGCAGAAATAACCGAACATCCAATAAGCCCGGCCGGCCGTTCCTCTGCTTGGCCCGAGTCTCGTAAAGGCGACGCACTTCCCTTCTTGCTTTTGGTTTTTTGCGTCGAAGAACATGATGTTCGTATCCGCATCGAGCGCTTGAACGGCAGACCAGTTGGTGGCCTGCTCGTTAACGAATTTGCTCTCGTGCTGCATCGTATCTGCGGGACCACGCGGAAGCTGCACGCCGCATTTCGGGCTTTGGGCTTGGCGCAATTGAATGAAGAAATGCGGCTCGTCGACATTGGCCGGTAAGGCAGCCTGATAGCTGAAGAATTGGCAGCTTGTGCCGGCCGCTCCGCCGTTATCCGGCCCTGCTTGCCAGCAATCAAACTGAATGCCGGCGGGAGCGCCGAGATTGGTACCGGCGCAATCGACCTTGCTCCACGCTTGCGCATGGGCGGGCTGTGCCATGAACCCGATCATGCCGAGGACCACCGTTGAAAAGAGCGCAAGAAAAAAAGGTAGTCTCATTGGCCCCTCCCAAAGTTATGCATCCCAGCCTAGCCGAGAACTGCGCCGAGACGCCATCGTGTGCCGCGACATGCCCCGGGAGTAGATTATCGGTCATGCGGCGTCGCACCTTGCTGATGGCTCTTCTCTGCGGAATCGCCGCCACTGGCGCGCGGGCACACTCCTATGTGCTGGGCTCGGTCGAGATCGGCCACCCCTGGGCGCGCCCGACCGACGCGCAGCTGGGCGCGGCTTATTGCGTGCTCGCGCTCAAGGGCGCCGCGGCGGACATGCTGAGCTCCGCCGAGACGCCGGTCGCGGAGCGGGTCGAGCTTCGCGATGCCGCAGGTGAGGCAGTCCACGGTATCGAGATCGCACCGGGCCACCCGGTGGTGCTGCGGCCCGGCAAGCCTTACCTCGCGCTCATCGGATTGAAGCAGCCGCTCAAGCTCGGCGACAGCTTCCCGTTGACGCTGCATTTCGAAGTCGCCGGCGAGATCGCCGTGACGGTGCTGGTCGAGAACGTCCCCGGCGAATAAGCGGCCCTACTGGCGGTAGCTCGGGTCCTTCGCGTCGAGCAGGCGCAGGAGCGCCGGCCACTCGCGCTCGCCATGGTTGGCGAACCCTTCGCATTGCTGCGCCGTATATTCGGAGACCTCGTGGGAGAGCGCGTTGATGCTGCCGCGCGAGGCCATCAGGTCCATCTGCACGCGGCAGGACTGCTCGAGGTAGTACATCAGCTGGAATGCCTCGGGGACGGTGCGGCCCGCGGTGAGCAGCCCATGATTGCGCAGCACCAGCACGCGCTTGTCTCCGAGGTCGCGCACCAGGCGTTGCCGCTCGTCGAGGTTCGTCGCGACGCCCTCGTAGTCGTGATACCCGACCCGGTTGTAATAGGGCGCCGAGAACTGATTCAGCGACAGCAACCCTTCCTTGAGGCAGGACACCGCGACGCCGGCGCGGGTGTGCGTGTGCAGGACGCAGTTCACGTCCGGCCGCGCGTCGTGGATCGCGCTGTGAATAACGAAGCCGGCGTAATTCACGGGATGCGCCGCAGGCTCGACGACCCGACCCTCATGGTCGATCTTCACCAGGCTCGACGCGGTGATCTCGTGGAACATCATCCCATAGGGATTGATCAAGAAATGACCAGGGGATTCCGGTACGCGCGCGGAGATATGGGTGTAGATGAGATCGTCCATGCCAAAGTGCGCGATCAGGCGATAGCAGGCGGCAAGCCGAACCCGCACGTCCCGTTCGGTGATCTGGTGAGAATTCAGGGCAACCACAGCCGACATGACACGGTCTCCGCGCAGTTTGGAATTGATCGAGTTTAGCGGCCGGCCGCGCTCGCGGCCAGGGGCAGCGATGTCGCGCCGCCGAGGGCGCGCCGCACCCGCTCGGCAATGGCCAGCGAGGCCGTGAGCCCCGGCGATTCGATGCCGTAGAGATTGACCAGGCCGGGTATCCCGTGCGCCTCCGGCCCTTGGATCACGAAATCCGCCGCCGGCTCCTTGGGGCCGCTGATCTTGGGCCGAATACCCGCATAGCCCGGCTGCAGCACGCCATCGGGCAGGTCCGGCCAATATGTGCGGATCGCCGCATAGAACCGGTCGCCGCGGCGGGGATCGACGTTGTAGTCGACCCGGTCGATCCACTCGGTATCCGGCCCGAAGCGCGCCTGGCCCGCCATGTCGAGGGTGAGGTGCACGCCCAAGCCCGCGCTCTCGGGCGCGGGATAGATCAAGCGCGTGAAGGGCGAGCGGCCCGCCAGGCTGAAATAGACGCCACGGCAGAAATAGGCGGGAGGGATGGTCGCCGGCGGTATGCCGTCGATCGCGCGGGCGAGCGCAGGCGCATAGAGCCCGGCGCTGTTCACCAGCAGGCCTGTGCGCAGGCTCATGGGCTCTTCGCCGCCGACCTCGAGCAGGAACCCGCGCTGGTCGACCCGGCCGCGCAGCACCGGCGCCCGATGCGCCACCACCGCGCCCGCAGCCTCGGCATCGCCCTGGTAGGCGAGCATCAGCGCGTGGCTGTCCACGATCCCCGTGGAGGGCGACAGGAAGGCCTTGACGCAAGAGAGGCTGGGCTCGAGGTCGCGCGCCTGATTGCCGCCCAGCCATTCGAGATCGTCGACGCCGTTCGCGTGGGCCTTGGTCCAGACCGCCTCGATCGACGGCAGCTCCTCGTCCCGGCAGGCGACCAGGAGCTTGCCGATCTTCTTGTGCGGCACACCGTGCTCGGCGCAGTAGGCGTAGAGCGCGCGCCGGCCTTCCAGACAGAGCACCGCCTTGAGGCTGCCCTTGGGGTAGTAGAGGCCGGCATGGATCACCTCGCTGTTGCGCGAGGAGGTCTCGGAGCCGATCCAGCGCTCCTTCTCGAGCACCAGCACCTCGCGACCGGCTTGCGCGAGCGCGCGCGCGACCGCGAGGCCGACCACGCCCGCGCCGACCACCACGCATTCGACTTGCGACTCGCTCACCGCCGCGCCTCCGGTTGAACGCGCGGCATCCTCGTCGATCGGATGGTCCGAGACAAGCGAGCGGGCGCATGGCGGGAATGTGCCCGAAGCGCTTGTGCCCGGGTCTCGCCGACTCTAGGGTCGGCAGGCTCAAAGCCGCGGGAATTCGCGGATTTGGAAGGGAGCGAGATGACCGGAAGACAGCAAACGCGCACGGCGTTCCTGCTGGCGATCTGCCAAGCCTGCTTCCTGTCGGCGTCCTCCATCGGCGTGGCTTCGAGCGGGCTCGTCGGTACGGAACTCGCACCAAGCCTCCTGTTCGCGACGTTGCCGTATTCCCTGATCGCCACCACCAACGCCTGCGTCACCGTGCCGGCCTCGTTCCTGATGGCGCGGCTCGGGCGACGGACGGGCTTCGTGCTGGGCGCGCTGATCGGCGGCCTCGGCGGCGCGATCTCGGCCTGGGCGATCTTCCAGAGGAGCTTCCCGCTGTTCTGCCTGGGCAACGCGCTCTGGGGCTGCTTCCAGGCGACGGCGCAGTATTACCGCTTCGCCGCCGCGGACGCCGCCGCGCCCGCTTTCCGCAGCCGTGCCGTCTCCTATGTGCTGGCGGGCGGGGTCGCCGCCGCCGTAGTCGGCCCGGAAATCGCCACGCGCTCCAAGGACCTGTTCGCGCCGGTGCTATTCGCGGGCTCGTTTCTGGCGATCTCCGCGCTGGCGGCCTGCACGATCCTGACCCTCGCCTTCCTCGACATTCCCACGCCCACGAAGGCGGAGCGCGCGCAGGCCGGCGGCCGACCCTTCGGGGAGATCGCACGCCAGCCCATTTTCATCGCGGCGGTCGCGAACGGCATCATCGGCTACGCCATCATGAGCTTCGTCATGACCGCGTCTCCGATCGCCGCGGTCGGCTGCGGCCTGACGCCCGGCGACGCCGCCGGGATCATCCGGTTCCACTTGATCGGCATGTTCGCGCCGGCTTTTTTCACAGGCGCCCTGATATCGCGCTACGGCACCACCACCATCGCTCTCACGGGCACGGCCCTGCTCCTGCTCTGCGGCATCGTGGCGCTCTCGGGCACCAGCAAGCCGCATTTCTGGGTCGCGCTCGCGCTCCTGGGCTTCGGCTGGAATTTCATGTTCGTGGCGGGCACCACGCTGCTGACGCAGGCGTACCGCCCCGAGGAACGTGCCAAGGTGCAGGGCCTGAACGAGTTCCTGATCGCCGGCTCCGCCGCCCTCGGCTCCTTCGCCTCCGCCGGCGTCTACAGCGGCTTCGGCTGGAACGGTCTCAACCTCGGCGTCATGCCGCTCCTGCTGATCTGCGCGAGCATCACGGTCTGGTATGCCATGACCCAGCGAGCCGCCGCGCGTGCCGCGGCGGCGTGAGGGCTACCCGCCGATCAGCGCCAACCACTCCTGCTCCGTGAGTATGGTCACGCCATACTCCTTTGCCTTGTCGGCCTTGGAGCCGGCGTCCTCGCCGACCACGACGTAGTCGGTCTTCTTGGAGACGCTGCCCGCGACGTTGGCACCGAGCACCTCGGCGCGACCTTTGGCTTCAGAGCGCGTCATGGTCGTGAGCGAGCCCGTGAAGACCACGGTCTTGCCGGCGATCTTCGACCCGCTCGCGCGCGGGCCCTCGAAATCGAGCACCTCGATTTCCTTGAGAAGATCGTCCACGAGCCTTCGGTTATGCGGCTCGGCGAAGAAGCCCACGATGTCCGTGGCCATGTCCTCGCCGATGCCGTTGATGTCGTTGAGCGTCTGCCACGCCTCACTCTCGGGATCCTTGGCCGCGATCATGTCGTGGCGCCAGCGGTCGAGCGTCTTGTAGTAGCGCGCGAGCAAGCGCGCCGTCGTGTGGCCGACCTGGGGAATGCCGAGGGCGTAGATGAACCGGTCGAGCGAGATCTTGCGCCGCGCCTCGATCGCGTCGACGAGTTTCTTGGCGCTCACGGGTCCCCAGCCATCGCGCCCCGCGAGCGCGGCCTCGTGACGGTGCAGCCGGAAGATGTCGGCGGGCGTCTTGATGAGCTTGTCGGTCCAGAGCTCGTCGATGCGTTGCGCGCCGAGCCCATCGATGTCGAAGGCATCGCGCGAGGCGAAGTGGCGCAGGCGCTCCACCGCCTGCGCGGCGCAGATCAAGCCGCCGGTGCAGCGCCGGACCGCCTCGCCGGGCTCGCGCACCGCCAGGCTACGGCAGACCGGGCATTTCTCCGGGAAGACGAAGGGCTTGGCGCCCCGCTGCCGCTTTTCCGGGACGATGCCCACGACCTGCGGGATCACGTCGCCCGCGCGCTGCACGATCACGGTATCGCCGATCCGGATGTCCTTGCGCGCGATCTCGTCCTCGTTGTGGAGCGTGGCGCGCTGCACCACGACGCCGCCGACGGTGATGGGCTCCAGCATGGCGATGGGCGTGAGCGAGCCCTGGCGGCCGACGCTGATCATGATGTCCTTGAGCACCGTGCGCGCCTGCTCGGCCGGGAATTTGTGCGCAATCGCCCAGCGCGGCGCGCGCGTTGCCATGCCGAGCCGCTCCTGCAGGTCGATGTCGTTCACCTTGTAGACGACGCCGTCGATGTCGTAGGGGAGCGATGCGCGCTCGTTGGCGAGATCGGCGTGGTAGGCAAGCACGGCGTCGACACCGTGGCAGAGTTTCGATTTCGGATTGACCGGGAAACCCCATTCCTTCAGGTGCTTCAGGATATCGGAATGGCTCTTGGCGAAGCGCTCGCTCACCTCGCCGAGCGCGTAGCCGAAGAATTTCAGCGGCCGCTCCGCCGTGATGCGCGCGTCGAGCTGGCGCAGCGATCCCGCGGCGGCATTGCGCGGATTGACGAAGGTCGGCTCGCCCGCCTTCTCGCGCTCCGCGTTGAGCGCGAAAAAGCCCTTGTGCTCGTAATAGACCTCGCCGCGCACCTCGAGAACCGCCGGCCAGCCGCGCCCCTCGAGCTCCTTCGGCACGCTCGCGATGGTCTTGATGTTCTCCGTCACGTTCTCGCCGGTGACGCCGTCGCCGCGCGTCGCGCCCAGCACCAGCCGGCCCTTCTCGTAGCGCAACGTCGACGACAGCCCATCGATCTTGGGCTCGCACATCACCGCGATCTTGTCCTCGGCGACGCGCGCCAAATCCTCCGGGCGCTTGAAGTAGTTCCGCACGCTCTTGAAGAAATCGCGGACATCCTCCTCGTCGAAGGCGTTCTCGAGCGAGAGCATGGGCAGCGCGTGGCTGACCTTCGCGAAGCCGCTCGCCGGCGCCGCGCCGATGCGCTGGCTCGGGCTGTCGGAGCGCACCAGATGCGGAAAGCGCCGCTCGATCGCCTGGTTGCGCTGGCGGAGCGCATCATACTCGGCGTCGGAGATCTCGGGCTCGGCCTGCTGGTAATAGAGCCGGTCATGGCGCGCGATCTCCCCGGCGAGGCGTTTCAGCTCCGCCGCGGCTTCCTCGTCGGTGAGCGAGTCCACCGACGGCTCGACGGAGTCCTTGTCCTTGCGCCTCGCGCTCATGGCACGCCCATCAGGCTCGCCGCGGCGGCTCGAGCCTCGGCGGTGATGACGCTGCCGGAGAGCATGCGGGCGATCTCTTCCTGGCGCTCGGCAGCGCTGAGTTCCGCCACCGTGGTGAGCGTGTTGCTCGCCGCCTGGCGCTTGGCGACCCGCCAATGATGCGTGCCCTTGGCCGCGACCTGCGGCGAATGGGTCACCACCAGGACCTGCAGCTTCTCGCCGAGCCGGTGCAGCCGCTCGCCCACCGCCGCCGCGACCGCGCCGCCGATGCCGCTGTCGACCTCGTCGAACACCAAGGTAAGAGCCGGCAGCGTGCGCGCCAGCACGACCTTGAGCGCCAGCAGGAAGCGCGCGAGCTCGCCGCCGGACGCGATCTTGGCGAGCGGCCCCGGCGGCGCGCCGGGATTGGTCTGCACCTCGAAGTGCACACGCTCGGCACCCCACTCCGCCCATTCGGTCTCCGGCAGCACCGTCAACACCGTGGCTAAGCGCGCCTTGTCGAGCTTCAGCGGCTTCAGCTCCTTGGCGACAGCCGCGTCGAGCGCCTTCGCGGCGCTCCGTCGCCGCTCGCCCACGCGGTTCGCGACCGCAACGTAGTCGTTGCGCGCCTCGGCCTCGCGGCGCTTCAGCGTCTTGACCTCGCTGCCGCCGTCCTCGAGCGCCGCCACCTTCTCGGCGATTTCCATTCGGAGATCGGCGAGCGCGTCGACGGGAACGCCGTGCTTGCGGCCGAGAGCGCGCAGCGCGAACAGTCGCTCCTCCTGCTGCTCGAGGCTTTGGCCCGCCGGGCCCAGCTCCCGCAGCGCCGCCTCCACCTGCGCGATCGCCTCGCGCAGCTCGCTCGCGGCGCGCTCGAGCGCGCCCACCGCGGGATCGAGGCGCTCGCCCAGCTTCTCGCGCAAGCGCTCGAGCGGGCGGAGCGCCGCGCTCACGGTGCGCTCGGCGCCGCGGTCGCCCGCCAGCTCCAGCAGCGCGGCCTCCAGCGCCTCGCCGAGCTTCTCGCGCTGTTGCAGGAAGGCTCGGGACTCCGCGAGGCGCTGCTCCTCGCCGCGCTCGGGCTTCAAGGCGTCGAGCTCGCCAAGGGCGTAGCGCAGGTACTCCTCCTCGGCGCGCGCTTTCGCGAGGCGCTGTTCCGCGGCCTCGCGGGCCTGCCGTGCCTCGCGCCACGCGCGCCAGGCGCCATGCATCGCCTGGAGCTCCGCGCCATGGCCGCCGAAAGCATCCAGAGCCTCCCGGTGGGTCGATGCATCGAGCAGGCCGCGCTGGGCGAATTGGCCCTCGATCTCCACCAGCATCTCGCCGAGCTCGCGCAGCAGCCCGACGCTCGCGGGCTGATCGTTGACGAAGGCGCGGCTGCGGCCGTCGGCGGTGAGCACGCGGCGCAGCACCAGGACGCCGTCGCCCTCGCCCTCGAGCCCATGCTCCGCGACCCGCGCGCGCGCGGGATGCCCCGCCGGCAGTGCGAAGACGGCGGTCACCACCGCCTGCTCCGCGCCCTGGCGCACCAGCCCGCTTTCCGCCCGCACGCCCAAGGCAAGGCCCAGTGCGTCCAGCAAGATCGACTTGCCGGCGCCGGTCTCGCCGGTGAGCACGCAGAGGCCCGGGTGGAAGCCGAGCTCCAACCGATCGATCAGCACGACGTCGCGGATGGTCAGGCTTTGCAGCATCGGCGCGGATGATAGCCACGCCGCGCACGCCCGGCCAGAGGCCGCCATTTACTTCCGTGTCCCGCTGGGTGCTCGCGAACCTACGCGTTCGGCGGCGGGCCTTTCTCGGCTTCGCGCTGCTGCTGAACGGTTCGGATCGCCGCGATGAGCTCGTGGCTCTTGTAGTAAAGCGGCGACAATGCGTGCCGTCGGCTTCGCAATTCGTCCTCGGCGGCATCCGCGGTCACCGTCCCGTCCCGCGTCAGCAAGTAAAACCGGGTGTGCCCTGGTGTGCCCCCTCCTTGGCAGTGGAAAATCGCCCGCCGCCGTGCAGTGCATCGTGAACTGAGAGGCCAAATCCAAGAGTGCGCGCGATACTCGGCGCGGGCTTTCGTGCGGCCCTAACCCGATGATCCCGCCTCCATTGCTGAAGTAGAGGCTGACAGTGTCATCGCCGAGGGCCACGAGCGTGGCGACAGCCGTGGGGTAACCGGTCTCCATCATTACGCCGAAGACCGCAGGCGGGGCGCCGACCATTCCAGACTCATCGGTCGGCGCTTTCGTGTCGAAAATCAGATTTCGGAGCCCGATGTAGACCTGGGCCGGCTCGTAATCGCCGGTCATCGAACGGTTCAGAAGATCGAATCGACGACCTGCGTGAACCAGCCCTTTTGCGCGCGCAGGTCCGGCGGCAGGTCCCTGGAGTTGGTCACCAGCGCGTAGCTGTCGCGGTACCACTCGCTGCCGGGATAGTTATAGCCGAGCACCGAGGCGGTCCGCTGCGCCTCGTCGTTGAGCCCGAGCGCCAGATAACACTCGATCAGGCGGTGCAGCGCCTCCGGCACGTGGGTGGTGGTCTGGTAATTGTCCACTACGTTGCGGAACCGGTTGATGGCGGCCAGGTACTCCTTCTGGGTCTCGTAGTACCGGCCGATCTCCATTTCCTTGCCCCCGAGGTGGTCGCGCGTCAGGTCGATCTTGAGCCGGGCATCGCGGGCATAGCGCGTTTCTGGGAACCGGCGCACCACTTCCTGCAGCGTCTTGAGCGCATCCTCGGTGATGCGCTGGTCGCGGCCCACGTCGGTGATCTGCACGTAGTAGTCGAGCGCCTTCATGTAATAGGCGTAAGCGACGTCGGGATGGCCGGGATGCAGCTGAATGAAGCGGTCGAGCGCCAGGATGGATTCATCGTAATTGCCGGACTCGTAATGCGAATAGGCCGACATCAGCTGTGCCTTGGTGGCCCAGTTCGAATAGGGATGCTGACGCTCGGTCTCGTCGAATTCCTTGGCGGCCTTCTCGTAGTTCTCGGCCACCATGTCGTCCATGGCGGTGTTATAGAGCGCCTCGACGGGACGCTCGACATAGGTGTCCTTTTCGTTGCTGGCACAGGCGCCAAGCGCAAGCGCGCCGGTCACGACGAGAAAGCGCGACAACACCGCAATTCGCATAGTGATGACCCCGGCCCACGGTTGACTGGGCGACGGCGCGCCATGGGCGCCTTTCCCCAGGGCCCCTTATAACATGGGCAGGGAGCCGCAAACGACTCCCGAAAAAGCGTGATGAGGGAGGGGGTTAGGCTCGGGCTGCGCGCGCGCCGGAGGCCCAGTTGGCGGCCTCGGCCATCTCGGTCGCGCCGAGCGTCGTGCGACACCACGCGGTGCGGTCGGCGAACAGGGCTTCGAGCAGCCGCCGGTTCATCGCGTGACCGGAGCGCACGCCGTGGAAGTGCCCGATGATCGGTCCGCCCGCAAGATAGAGGTCGCCCACCGCGTCCAGCGCCTTGTGCCGCACGAACTCGTCGGCGTAGCGCAGGCCGCCGGTGTTGAGCACTTTGCCATCGCTCACCACCACGGCGTTCTCGAGCGAGCCGCCGCGAGCGAGGCCGGCGGCGCGCAAGCGCTCCACTTCCTCGAGGAAGCCGAAGGTGCGCGCCCGCGCGAGATCGGCCTTGAAGGTCTCGGCATCGATGGAGAGCGCGATATCCTGACGGCGCACCCGCTGGCTGGAGAAATCGATCTCGAAGCTCACGCTGAAGCCGACATCGGGCTCGAGTGCCGCCGTGCAGTCTTCGTCGGCCACCCGCACGGGTTTCAAGACCTTGATGGCGCGGCGCGGGGCGTCCTGCTCGACGATGCCGGCGCGCTCGATGAGGAAAAGGAACGGCTCGGCGCTGCCGTCCATCACGGGGACCTCGGGACCGTCGAGCTCGACGACGGCGTTGTCGATCTCGGCACCCGCGAACGCCGCCAGCAAGTGCTCCACGGTCGCAACCGAGACGCCCTCGCGGTTCGTGAGCGTGGTGCAGAGCGGCGATTCCTGGACGTTTCTCCAGTGGGCCGCCACGCAAGCGCCGCCACGATCGCTGCGGCGGAACACGATACCGCTGTCCGTCGCCGCCGGCTGCAGAACCATGGCCACGCGCGCGCCGGAATGCACGCCGATGCCGCGGCACGGCATCGCCGCCTTGATGGTCTTTTGCGGAAGCGCCCCCAGATTCACGATTAATCCCCCGATACCAAAACGCGCGACTACCCCCTCGCGCCCGACAGACCTAACAGGCGAGAAAGGTCGGGAACAAATCACACTTTATGAATAATTGTGACATTAAATTCCGAGCACTTTCAAACGGTTATAGGTGCTTTCCGAAGCACCTTAAACCCTCTGTTAAGGGTGCCCGAGCCCGGCCGGGCGGCGGCTCGACTGCCGTCGCCCGGCCTGGAAGACGCGGGGCTCAGTTCGCCTGGCGGCGCAGGAACGCTGGGATTTCCAGCAGATCCTCGTCCCCCTTGCTCACCGTCACGCGGTCGGCGGGATCAAGCGGCCCGAGCCGGGGCTGCTGGGGCTGAGGCGCCGCAGGCTGGGCTGGAACCGCCGGGCCCGCCGTCACCGGCGCGGGATCCGCCGGGGCTGCGCGGCCCCGACCGACACCCGTGACCCGCTCGAACAGGCTCGGCGTCCTCGCCTTTGCAGGCGGTTGGCCGCGCGCGCCGTTGGCCATCGCGGCCGCCGCGAACGGATCGGGCGAGCCGACCGGGGCAGCAGCAGCTGCCGGACGGACCTGCGGCTCAACCGGCTTCGGCGGGATGAAGGCATCGTCCCGCACGATTGCGCGCTCGATCGCCTCGGCTTGCGGCACGGCAGGAGCCACGACCGGCGGCTGCGGCAGAGGCTTCGACACCGCCGGCTGTGCCTGCGGCAACGCCTGAGCCACCGCTTGAGGCAGCGGCTGTGCCACGGCTTGAGCCTGCGGCTGTGCCATGGCGAGCGCACTGGTGCCGGCGACCGCCGGCTGCGGCGCGACCGCCATGGCGGCGGCGGCGGCCGAGATCGGCCCCATCGCCACGGCTGCGGGCGGCGGCGGCGACGCCGATGCGAGAGCCGGCTCTGGCCGAGAGCGGTCGCTGACCAGGCTGATCACCGGACGCGGCTGAGCCATGGCGGCGGCATCGATCCCCGTTGCCACCACGGAGATCCGGATCCGGCCGTCGAGGGATTCGTCGAAGGTCGAGCCGAAGATGATGTTCGCCTCGGGGTCGACTTCCTCGCGGATGCGGTTAGCGGCCTCGTCGACCTCGAACAAGGTCATGTCCGGCCCGCCGGTGATGTTGATGAGCACGCCCCTGGCGCCCTTCATGGAGACGTCGTCGAGCAGCGGATTCGAGATTGCCGCTTCCGCCGCGTCGATCGAGCGGCGGTCGCCCTCGGCCTCGCCCGTGCCCATCATCGCCTTGCCCATCTCGGCCATGATCGCGCGGATGTCCGCGAAATCGAGGTTGATGAGGCCCGGCATCACCATGAGGTCCGTGACGCCGCGCACGCCGGAATAGAGCACGTCATCCGCCATCTTGAAGGCGTCCGCGAAGGTCGTCTTCTCGTTCGCCACCCGGAACAGATTCTGGTTCGGGATGATGATGAGGGTGTCGACGTATTTCTGCAGCTCCTGGATGCCGGTTTCGGCGGTCCGCATGCGCTGCGATCCCTCGAACTGGAAGGGCTTGGTGACGACACCGACCGTGAGAATCCCGGCCTCGCGCGCCGCCCGCGCGATGACGGGGCCGGCGCCGGTTCCGGTGCCGCCTCCCATGCCGGCGGTGATGAACACCATGTTGGCGCCGCCGAGGGTCTCCAAGATCTCCTCGAGTGCTTCCTCGGCGGCGATGCGGCCGACGTCGGGGCGCGATCCCGCGCCCAGGCCCCGGGTCACGCCGATGCCGAGTTGGATGCGGCGCTCGCAGAGCGACTGCTTCATCGCCTGCGCATCGGTGTTGCAGACGACGAAGTCGCAACCGACGAGATTCGAGCGGATCATGTTGTTGACCGCGTTACCACCAGCGCCGCCCACGCCAATCACGGTGATACGGGGCTTCAGCTCATGCTGCTCTTGAGGTACGGAAATGTTGATCGTCATCGTGTCCTCCGCGTAACTCCGTGGTTTCAGCCGGTCCTGCCGGCAGAGTGGTCCCGGCCCCCGCGGCAAGGGGGCCGGGTGTCAAATGTGCTCACGGATCCACACGCCGAACCGGCCGAAGAGGCCGCTCGGCTCCTCCGCGAGCGCGGGACCCTGCCGCAGGGTCTCGGCCCGTTCCGAAAGTGCGAACTGAACCAGGCCGGCGCTCGTGGCGAACGCCGGCCCACCCGTTGCCTCGGCGAGCCCGGAAATGCGCAAGGGCTTGCCGACGCGAACCTGCTTGTCGAGGATCAGTCCCGCGAGCTCGCGCATGCCGGGGAGCTGAGCCGCTCCACCCGT
>DATNIT010000032.1:0-42758 GCA_035604335.1 Allostellaceae bacterium
TCCGCGGCCCGCCATCTCGTTGGACGAAATGGGTGTCGAACGCTGGCAGCATGATTTTTGGCACCTGATCATCCAATCGGAGTTGTGGGACGGAAAAGCACGGCCCGATTTTTCGATCTTGCCAAGCTTCAATCGTCCAGCCGCGAGCCGTTATGCCGCGACCACGCCGCACCTGTTGCGTTGGTTCAAGGCATATAACGAGGGTAAGCTACGCGCCAAGCAAGTGTGGCCCTTCAACTTCATGTTGGCGTTCCAGGCCAAGCGGCTCATGGAGTGGGAACCGGAGAAAGAGGTCGCACCGCGCTCTCGCAACCGGCTGCCCGATCTCCCTCGTGCAGTAGCGCCCTATCACAAGGACATTTCAGTTGCCGCACGCAACTGTTTCGATCGCGAGACGGACGCTCGCATTCCGCCAGAGCAACTCAAGACCTTTCTCGACGCGTTGGGCCGCTACGACTTGCACCCAGAGCCCAAATTCCTGTTTGGCGATTACCGGGATCGAGGTGCTACGAAGCGACGGCATGTAGTCGTCACAGAGGTGCGGAACATCGGCAAGGAGGCCAACCGTTGGGAAGAGCAATTCTATCTCGGCGCAGAGCCAGAAGCGCAGATCGTGTATGGCTCAGCGCCGCAGGAGGAGCGGCAGGTGTGCGCGAGGTTGCAGGAGGCGATGGAGCGGCATCGCGTGACCGCGATTGCCGAAGCCTCGGGGCTATCTCGGAAACACATCTATGCGATAGCGAAGCGCAAAACGAGACCAAGCGCCGAAGCGCTAAACAAGCTGAACCGTGCGCTTGATCAGTTAAGCTGAGTAGCTTGCACTAGCAACAGATCGCGTTTTTGCTTCTCTTCTGCCTGGAAGGCTTTCAAGGAGGCCCGCTCCTGGGAAACCTTGCTGTAGACCGGGTCGAATTTCACTTCCTCGGCCATGAATGCGCCGCACGCACTCTCCCATCGTTGCACGATCTCGGGTGCCGCGCCTTTTGCTCGTAGCTCTTCCCCAGTTGCGCATCCGCGATGGTATTGCTGGTACAGCTGCGCAATCTTCTGGCCAGCCGTGAAAAGCCGATCCCATACCTGATTTACCTGGGCGTCGGCATCATCGCCCGCAAGCTGTCCATCAATGACGGCGAGATGTAAATCAGAGCGTGCCAGGCTGTCTTTCGTAATCCGCTCGCGCTCAACGAGGGACTGCATTTGGCGAGAGATCGCATGATATCGATCCTTCACACTTGCTATGTGCTGTAGGCGCGCCGTGGCATCGGCCATCCATGCCTCTATGGCACGAATGCTCTGCCCGGCCGTCGTGGTGTCCTTAGTGAGATTGGCGGACAACTTCATTACGTCTCCCCGAGCTTTGAGCTGCTGGGCCGCTTCCTGAAATGCCGAGGCGTCGCTGCGCAGAAAGCTCTCTCCATCGAGCGTGCCATCCGATCCGAGTGCCTGAAGCTCGATTGTGTCTCCCCGGATTGTGCCTGCCACGCTGTTGGGAAAGGTACTAAGCGGGCCGCCGTGCAGGGTCAGTATGATCGTGCCGTCGCCAATGGTCCCGCTGACCGGCACTTGGTACGATTCAATCCGGCCACTAGGGCTCAACCCCACAGTGCTCATCACGCCACTGACCTGACCGCCCGGCCCCTCCGTCAGCTGCAACATGTCCACGCCGTTCGCCGCTCGCGTGACATAGGTTCCGCTGATCCGCGACTCGCTTTGCGCGGCCGTGCCGACTAGAAGACTAGCGAAAGATACGGTGAGGAGGATTGCGACTCGCCTGATAATCATGGCCATTGGGCTCGCAAGACCGGGGTTCCGGTCCACCCATCATGGAGTAATGAGGATTAATAAGAACCTAAAGAGGCCTGTTTTACGCCTCTTAGTGGCGGAATCAGCCCAGATGCCGAAGGTGATCGGCCATGATCACCCCTCGGCAAATCCGCGCCGCTCGCGCACTTCTCGGTTGGTCTCAGCAGAAGCTTGCGGACAAGGCCATCGTCTCGCTGAACGCGGTCACTCGGCTGGAGCGCGGCGAGGTTGGGGGAGTGCCCAACAGTGCCGGATCGTCAGCGCCGTCAGAGGCATGACCGTCCCGTCCCGCCCCGTTTGGTCCTGCATTGAAATGCGGCGCACAGCTGCGAACGCCGCCGATCGATCCTGCTCAGTCCCGCTCGGCTCGGCACTGAGCCGCAAGCGTCAGCATTCCGCTTACTGCTGCTGTTTTCGGTGGGGCAGGAGAGAGCCAGACCGCGCATGCCGGCGCTCTGCAGGCGGTTCCAATTTCATTTATTGCATGGTGTCGCTAATCGATCTCGCTTGCGCCGTTGCCGTCCTACGCTGTTCCCTGTCGGCTATTCGTCACGTACGATCGCTGGCAGCGATTTTCCGTGCTGACGGATCGCGAATTTTGCAGGGATGGCCGGCCATGTTGCCAAAAGTGTTACCTCCGAACGCTGTCACTATACCCCCCCTTGGGGAGAGGGGAGGGTGAGGGGGTGCTTCTGTCCAAACGGAAAGCGCTCTAATGTCGTGCATGGTTACGTCACGGCCGACGATGACTGCGGGTCAGCGCCTTAGGCAGGCGATAACGGACCGGCGCGCGCTTCTGGTGCCCGGCGCCGCCAATGCGCTCACCGCGCGCATCATCGAGGATCTCGGCTTCGAGGCGATCTACCTGACCGGCGCCGGTCTCGCCAACACGGAGCTCGGCGTGCCCGATATCGGCCTCGTCACGCTGACAGAGCTCGAGCGGGCGACGGAGGCGATCGCCGGCGCGACCATGCTGCCGCTCGTCGTCGATGCGGATACCGGCTTCGGCAATGCGATCAACGTGGCGCACACCGTGCGCACCCTCGAGCATGCCGGCGCGGCCGCGATCCAGCTGGAGGATCAGTCGTTTCCGAAACGCTGCGGCCATTTCGCGGGCAAGGAACTGATTCGCGTAGCGGAGATGGTCGGCAAGGTCAAAGCCGCGGTGGATGCGCGACGCTCGCGCGACTGCCTCATCATCGCGCGCACGGACGCCCGCGCGATCGAGGGGCTCGAGGCTGCCATCGCCCGCGCGCAGAGCTATGCTGAGGCCGGCGCCGACGCGACCTTCGTAGAAGCGCCGGAGAGCCTCGCAGAGCTCGCGGAGATTCCCCGACGGCTCGGCGTGCCCCAGGTCGCGAACATCGTGGTCGGCGGCAAGACGCCGCTCGCTGCCCGAGACGAGCTTGCCGCAATGGGCTTCGGCCTCGTGCTCTACGCCAACGCGGCGCTGCAGGCGTCGGTCCTGGCGATGCAAGAGGTTTTGGGTGCGCTCCGCCGCGACGGCTCGCTCGCGGCCGTCTCCAACCGCCTCGCGAGCTTCGCCGAGCGACAGCGCCTGGTTGGCAAGCCGGATTGGGACTCACTCGAGGCGCGCTTCGCAACGCCGCAAGAGAAGCGTTGAAGATGCTTTCGGCGCGACTGGTACTGACCGTTGCGATTGCGATGCTCGTTCTTGCGGACGGCTCGGCCTTCGCTCTCACACCCGACGAGGAGCAGGAACTGGCACAGCGCATCAGCGCGGGTGCCCGTCCGCAGATCATTCGGCTCAACGACGTCATGATCGAGGACTACAAGCGGCCGGCCGATGTGGACGAGTTGGATCAGAAGATTCACGAATTCCTGGTGATCCGCTCTCGTTGGGACGAGCCCATCAAAATCGCGGACCATGCTCTGGCCATGCGAACCCTGCAGGTCGGCGGCGGCCCCGGCGCCAATGCCATCTTCGTGGGATTCAGCGGCGGTGCGCATTGTTGCTTCACCGCACACCTGATCTGGATCGAGGGCCGCGTGCATCATCAGGAGATTCCGCTCACGGATTCCGATCTCAAGATCGAAGCCCGCGGCGGTCCGCCGCGGCTGAGGTTCAGCGACTTCGATTTCGCGAACTGGAACGCCTCATTCGCCTCCAGTCCGGCTCCCGAGGTGGTGCTCGCCTACGATCCGCGCCGCGGCGAATACGGCCTCGATCCCGATGCCATGCGCAAGCCAGCGCCTTCCGATACCGCTCTGGCGGATCAGGCAGCGGGGATCCGGAAGAAATACGAAGCGCTCTCGGGTGACGAGCTCGACCCCTCGCTCTGGGCCGCGATGCTCGATCTCATCTACACGGGGAATGCGGCCTCGGCGCGCGCGTTGCTCGACGCGGCCTGGCCCGAGGCGAAACCCGGCAAGGCCGAGTTCCTGGCGGATTTCACTCGCCAGCTCTGGGCGGGCGAGACCTGGAAACGCTTCGATCTCGCACGCCTGCTGGAGGCGGACCAAGCCTTTCCGCGCCCCGCTGCGGCACCCTAGCCCCCTCGCCCAGCATTTCCGCGACACAGCATCAGCTATAGGGACGAAATCACGCGCGCCGCCGGCGGCAAGTACTTCGTGTTCCGCTCGGAGCTTCCGGCGTGATAGAGAGAGCCGCATGTCCGAGTCCTCCCTGCCGCTCCGCGGCCTGACCGTCGCAGAGTTCTCCCACGCGATCATGGGCCCGTCGGCCGGCATGGTGCTGGCCGACCTCGGCGCCGAGGTGATCAAGGTCGAGCCCGCGCCCAACGGCGATCCCACGCGCCGGCTCAAGGGCTCGGGCGTCGGGTTTTTCGGCTTCTACAATCGGAACAAGAAGAGTCTCGCGATCGACATCAAGTCGCCGCGCGCGCGTCCGGTGATCGAGGCCTTGCTGCGCAAGAGCGACGTGCTGGTCGAGAATTTCGCCGTTGGCACCATGGACCGGCTGGGTCTCGGCTACGAGGCGGTGTCGCGGCTCAATCCGCGCATCGTCTACGCCTCGCTCAAGGGCTTCCTCAGCGGTCCCTATGAGCAGCGCCGCGCCCTCGACGAGGTCGTGCAGATGATGAGCGGGCTCGCTTACATGACGGGGCCGCCGGGCCGGCCGTTGCGCGCGGGTGCCTCGGTGATCGACGTCATGGGTGGCTTCGGTGCCGTTATCGGCATCCTCGCGGCGCTCCGCGAGCGCGACCGCACCGGCAAGGGCGGCCGGGTGACCTCGGGTCTCTTCGAGGCCGCGGCCTTCCTGATGGGCCAGCACATGGTGAACTCGGTCTATCTGCCGGGACCGCTGCAGCCCATGTCGATCCGCAACAGCGCCTGGGGCGTCTACGACATCTTCGAGAGCAGCGACGGCAAGCCGATCTTCATCGGCATCGTCACCGACACCCAGTGGAAGCGCTTCTGCGCGGTGTTCTCGAGGCCCGATTTCTTGGACGTGAAGGATTTCGAGAGCAACACCAGCCGCGTCCTCTCGCGGGAGCGGCTCGTGCCCTTGCTCGTCGAGTTCTTCAAGAAATTCCCGGCGGCCGAGCTGCTCGCGAAATGCGACGAGGCCGAGCTCGCCTTCGGTCCCGTCAACACGCCCGTCGATCTCTTCGACGACCCCCACCTCAACGCCGATGGCCGCCTCCGCGAAAGCCGCATGCCCGACGGCAAGATGGTGAAGGTGCCGCGGCTCCCGATCGAGATCGACGGCGCGGCGTTCACTGTGCGCGATGATCCGCCCGTGGCGGGCGCCGATACGCGAGCGGTTCTGCGCTCGCTCGGGCTTGAAGACGCCGCGATCGACGATCTCGCGCGGGAGGGCGTGATCACGCTCGGGCACTGACGCTCAGCGAGTCCCTCTCCGCCCCCCTACCTCACCCTAACCTCTCCGCTCCCAGGAGCGGAGAGGAGTTGCGCTTCAAACTCGCTCCTCAGGTAACCCCCATGAGGATCCGGGGCCCTCGCGCCACTCCCGCCTGGTCCGCGGCCCCCCAGGATCACAAGATGTCGGCGACCGCTTCCGCGAACCAGGGCCAGTGGCGGGTTACGTCCGTGTTCTCGACGAGAAAGACGGTCTGGCGGAGGACGGGGGAGTTGCCGAGAACTCGGGCACGCCGATTGCGCTCAAAGAGACTCTTGTGGCGCCGCGGCAGATAGCCTGATCCGCCCCAGCGCGAGAGGTAGTCGATCGCCCAGCGCGAGGAGGCCAGCGTGATGGCGGCGGGCCCGATGTTCGCGAAGGCCACGGCGTGGTCGCGCCGGAACTGCTCGCCGTAATCGACGAAGACGTAGCCGGCGGCGTCCGCCACACCCCGCGGCCGCTTGAAGTCCACATGGACGAACTCGTCGACCATGATCTCGCGGACGGCAAAGCTGCCGCGCGCTTGCGGGCTGTAGCAGAAGGCGACGTCGACGAGCCCCGTATCGAGCCAGCGATCGATGTTGCGCTGATCGCCCGGCCAGACCGCCACCGCCACGTCGGGACGCCGTCGGTGCATGTGATCCAGGAACTTTGCACCGAGACCGTCCCAAAGGTCGAAGTAGCAGCCGAGGTTGCAGACGCTGGTGAAGCCCTGCGGCAGTCCGATCTCGTAATTGGCCTGACGCCAGAGCTGCGTCACGAGCTCCGCATAGCGGACGAACTTGAAACCGGCGGAGGTGAGCTCGGTGCCCGATTTGCGCCGGTACAACAGCTTTTGCCCGAGCTTCTCCTCGAGGTTGTCCAGGCGGGAGGTGACCGTCGACTGGGTGACGTTGAGCCGCCGGGCGGCGCGCGCGAGGCTCTTGAGCTCCGCCACGGCGAGGAACGTCGCCAATTCCGCCTGGTTCATGGGAGAAAATTCGAATTACTCGAATTAAATGTCAATTTTAATTCGCTTTCCGGAATATAGCGTGTGAGGCATGGTTCCCCGCGGATGGACTGAGCGGGCCGATCATGGAATTCAACCACTTTCTCTCCGCCTATTACCCCGACGTGCGGTACGGCGGCGACCGGCTCTATGCCGACATGATCGAGCAGGCGAAGCTGGTCGACAGGCTCGGCTACCGCGGCGTGACCATCCCCGAGCATCATCTGATCAACATTCTGCTCGTGCCCGACCCGCTGCAGATGGCGGTGAAAGTCGCCTCGGTCACGAAGCGGATCGAGATCATCACCTCCGTCTGCGTCTTGCCGCTGCACGACATGCGCTCCTTCGCGGGCTCCGCCATCCAGGCCGATATTCTCTGCGAGGGCCGGCTCATCCTCGGCGTCGGCCGCGGCGCCTTCGCCTGGGAGATGGCGCGGCTCGACTGCCCGATCGAGACCTCACGGGAGAAGTTCGACGAATCCCTCAACGTGCTGATCGCGCTCTTCACGCGCGAGGAGGTCTCCTGGAACGGCAAGTACTACAAGTTCGAGCCGCTCACGGTGATGCCGCGGCCCGTCACCAAGCCCATGCCGGCGATCATGGTGGCTGCGCTCGCGCCCGAGGGGATCTATGCGTCGGTGAAGCGCGGCTTCCACATTCAGACGACGCCGCTCAACGCCACCTTCGCCAAGATGCAGGAGCAGGTCGACGGCTTTCATCGCGGCAAGGCGGAGCTCGGGCCTGCCGGCGCCCATCTCAGGCTCGCGCTCTCGCGCGTCTGCATCGCCGCCCGCGACGAGCGCCACGCGCGCTCGCTCCTGGAGCGCGCGCATTCCTATTACTGCCGCTTCGACAATGTCTTCACGGGGCCGGGCATCGTGCGCAACGGCGAGATCGCGGAGCTGCCGGGCACCCGCACCATCGAGCAGCTCAACGAGAACCTGCTGATCTGTCCGCCCTCGGAAATGGTGGATCGCCTCGGCGCCTATGCCGAGCTCGGCATCGACGATCTCATCATGAACGTCAACGTCGGCCTGTCGTGCGAGGAGTC
The DNA here is from genome assembly GCA_035604335.1 of Allostellaceae bacterium. Lineage (GTDB taxonomy): Bacteria > Pseudomonadota > Alphaproteobacteria > ATCC43930 > CGMCC-115725 > DASZHJ01. The sequence continues at coordinate 7,687 of DATNIT010000032.1, forward strand.
TGCCGAGGTGATCGAGCGCTTCGCCGCGGACGTGATGCCGCAGTTCACCAGGAAGCCGCGGCGGCGCTCGCGCAGTGTCCACGAAGCGAGCGCTCCCCGCGAGGCACCATGATCAAGCCCATTCGGTCCGCTGTTTCTCTCGAAGGGGACGGTCCGCCGCTCTTTCTGATCCACGGCATCGGGGCCTCTCGCCATTCCTGGGATGGCGTGGTCCGCTTGCTCCGGCAGGACTATCGCTGCATCGCCTACGATCTCAGGGGGCACGGCGTCTCGCCGGTGCCGCCACCGCCTTATTCCCTCGACGACCTCGTGGAGGACCTCGAGGCGCTTCGGCGCGAGCTTGGGATCCCAAAGGCCCATTTCATGGGCCATTCGCTCGGCGGCATGATTGGCCCGGCTTACGCGCGGCGCTATCCGGACCGCGTGCTGTCCCTGGGGCTCCTGAGCACCGCCGCGGGCAGGACGGCCGACGACAGCGCCAATGTCAAGGGCGTGGTCGCCACCATGCGTCAACGCGGCATCGCCCCCGTGCTGGAGACCCTGAAAGACCGCTGGTTCACGCCCGAATTCGCTGCGGTGCGGCCCGATGTGATCGCTCGGCGCATGCAGCAGGTAATCGACACCGACCCGCAAGTCTTTCTCAGCGTCTTCGATATTTATGCCGAAACCGAGATGGCGCCCTGGCTGCACGAGATCCAAGCGCCCGCGCTGGTGCTGACCGGAGAATTCGACGGCGGCTGTCCGCCGCGGCTCAACGAGTTCATCGCGAACCAGCTGCCCCGCTCACAGTTGGTCGTGCTCCCGAAATTGCGGCACGCCATCCTGCTGGAAGCCGCGGAGCAAGTTGCGCCGCCAATCCTCGCGTTCTTGTCCGCGCACTGATCTTGGACGCAGGCCCTGCCACGGCCCTGAGTCCCCGCGCCAGCGCTTGTCCCACGAGAGCCGGAGGCATGTCGGCGTTTCCCCCTCGTCGCTATTCTCAGTATAAAGGGCGCCCGACTCCTGTTACCCCAGGCACGCCTCATGGATCGACCGAACCTCCACGTCTACGCCGCCGATCAGGCGCTGCGGGCGCGCGCCCGGGCGGTCATCCCCGGCGGGATGTACGGGCACCAGAACGCCGGACGTCTACCGGACGGCTTTCCGCAATTCCTCGAGCGCGCGAGGGGTTGCCGGCTCTTCGACGTCGACGGCAACGAGTATATCGACTTCATGTGTAGCTACGGGCCGATCATCCTCGGCCACGGCCATCCCGAGGTGGACGCGGCCGCGGCGTGCCAGCAGGCGCTGGCCGACTGCCAGAACGGACCGTCGCCGCGCATCGTCGAGCTCGCGGAGCTCCTCGTCGACACCATCCCACACGCGAGCTGGGCGATGTTCGAGAAGAACGGCACCGATGCCACCACCAAGTGCGTCACCATCGCCCGCGCCGCCACCGGCCGGCGCAAGATCCTGGTGGCAAGCGGCTCCTATCACGGCTCCGCGCCCTGGTGCACGCCCAACCTCAACGGCATCACCAGCGAGAACCGCGCGCATCTGATCCAGTTCGCCTACAACGATATCGCCAGCGTGGAGCGCGCCGTCGACGAGGCCGGCGACGATCTCGCGGGGATCATCGTGACGGCGTTCCGGCACGACAACCGCGTCGACCAGGAGCTGCCCTCGCCGGCATTCGCGCGGCGGCTCCGGGCGCTCTGCGACGCGCGCGATGCTGCACTCATCATCGACGATGTGCGCGCGGGTTTCCGGCTCCATCTCGGCGGCAGCTGGGAGCCGCTGGGCGTTCGGCCCGATCTCAGCGCGTGGAGCAAGGCGATCGCCAACGGCTACGCGCTCGCGGCCGTGCTGGGCAACGACCGCTTCCGCGAGGGCGCGACCAAGATCTTTGCCACGGGATCGTTCTGGTTCGCGGCGACCTCGATGGCGGCGGCGATCGCGACGGTCACCATCCTGCGCGAGGGCAAGGCGATCCCGGCGATGGAGCGCGTGGGGCAGATGTTCCGGGACGGGCTTGCCGAGCAAGCTCGCAGCCACGGCGTGCGCATCCGCCAATCCGGCCCTGTGCAGATGCCGCTGCTGCTGTTCGAGGATGATCCCGAGTTCAAGAAAGCGGTGCGGTTCACGGGCGAGGCGGCGAAGCGCGGCGCCTATCTCCATCCCTGGCACAACATGTTCTTGTCGGCCGCGCATCGCGAGGCGGACATCCGCGACGCGCTGGAGATCACCGACACCGCCTTCGCCAAGGTAAAGCAGGAATTCGGCACGGCTGCCTGAGTCGCTACTTCGTCCCGAACAGCCGGTCACCGGCGTCGCCGAGCCCGGGGATGATGTAGGCGTGCTCGTTGAGCCGCTCGTCCACGGCCGCCGTATAGATCGTCACGTCCGGATGCTCGGCGCGCATCAATTCGAGGCCGGGCGGCGCCGCGACCAGGCAAATGAACTTGATGGCTTCCGCGCCGCTCTCTTTGAGCCGATGCACGGCCGCGCTCGCGGAATGTCCGGTGGCCAGCATGGGATCCACGATGACGACGCGGCGTTTCGAGATGTCCTCGGGGAGCTTCAGATAGTACTCGACGGCCTCGAACGTGGTGGGGTCGCGGTAGAGGCCAATATGGCCCACGCGCGCCGATGGAACCAGCTCGAGCATGGCGTCGACGAATCCCAGGCCCGCGCGCAGGATCGGCACGAAGCAGAGCTTCTTGCCCGCGAGCATCGAGCCCTTGGTGCGCACCAGGGGCGTCTCGATGTCGCAATCCTCCAGCGGCAGATCCCGCGTCGCCTCGTAGAGCATCAGCAAGCCGATCTCGCGCAGGAGCTGCCGGAAATGCCCGGTCGCTGTGTCCTTGCGGCGCATCAGCGTCAGCTTGTGCTGAACCAGAGGGTGCGTGACGACGACGAGGTTCTCTTCCATGCGTGCTAGTCGTCCAGCCGCCGCCCCTTGCGAGACTCGAGCTCCCGGGCATCCGGCGCGCTCTTGGTGAAGTAGCCGGCGGCTTTCTTGGCGTCCATCTCGACCCTGGCCTCTCCGGGTATGAGCGCCTCGGGGATCTCCACTCGCTCGACGACCTCGATGCCACTGTCCGCGATCGGCTGGAACTTCATGTCGCTCATGGAGACGAAGCGGTCGATCCGCGTGACGCCGAGCCAATGCAGCACGTCGGGCATCAGCTCCTGGAAGCGCATGTCCTGCACGCCGGCGACGCATTCCGTGCGCTCGAAATAGGTCGCCGCGCGGTCGCCGCCGTCCTGGCGCTTGCGGGCATTGTAGACCAGGAACTTGGTCACTTCGCCGAGCGCGCGGCCTTCTTTCCGATTGTAGACGACGATACCGGCGCCGCCCTCCTGGGCGGTGCCGACGCACACCTCGATGCCGTGCGCCAGGTAAGGCCGGCACGTGCAGATGTCGGAGCCGAACACGTCGGAGCCGTTGCACTCGTCGTGCACGCGGCAGGCCAGCTTGCGCGTGGGATCGGCGATGGCGGCGATATCGCCGATGCAATAGACGGTGATGCCGCCGATCGGCGGGAGGAACACCTTGAGATCGGGGCGGGTGACGAGCTCGGCAAACATCCCGCCCGTGTATTCGAAGAGGCCGCGGCGCAGGTCGCTCTCGCTCACGCCGAACCGCTGGGCAATGCCAGGCAGGAACCAGACCGGCTCGATCGCGGCCTTGGTGACGCGCACCGCGCCGCTCTCCAGCAGGATAGTTCCGTCGGGACGCAGCCGACCCGCATCGATCGCCTGCTTGAGCTCCGGCATCTGGATGTGCGCTTTGGCGATCGCAATGGTGGGGCGGATGTCCCAACCTTCCGCGAGGCGGTCGGCGAACGCCTCGGCGACGAGATGACCCCAGGGATCGAGCGAGACAATTCTATCGACGCTTGCCCACTGTGGATGGGGACCGATCGTCTCCACGGGCGCCGTGTTCGTGAGATCGGGCACGTGAATCGGGCTGAGCTTTCCCGCGGTGATGGCCAAGGCCCGGTAGATGGCAAAAGCGCCCGCGTGAGCGCCGATGACATTGCGTCGATCCCCGAGGGAGGACGCGATCAAAGGACCACGCTCCGATGCGGTGGATGCTCCCCAGTGCATCGGGGGCGGCGTCCGACCGGCGGTCGGATGCGATGTCAGGATGATATGCCGCTTCATGGTGGTAAAACTCGACGTTAACCGAGACTAGCATAAGATCTTGGAAAAGGTCGATTTCGGCCGGTCCGGAATTGACGATCGGCCAGACGCGGCCCAGGTAAAAAGATCGGCCCGGCATAGAAGGCGCGCGGATTATGAACGAAATCGTCACGACCAGCTCGGCCACGCGGAGCGCGCCAGGCGGACCCGCCACGAGCGTCGTGCGAGCGATCCTGCTGGGCGAGCGCATCGACACCCGCGGGCTCGAGGACCCCGAGCCTCTGGCGACGGCTCCGCTCGCGCTCAAGGTCGAGCCCAAGGGCATCGCGGTGCTGTTCCGCTACGGCGTCGCCGTTCTGTTCGAGGTGCCGCCGAGCGAGGAGCGTCGGTTCATCGACCGGCTCATGCCCCGCGTCGTCGAGCCCTATGATCCCCCGGAGATCGACGAGCTGCGCGTCGCGATCCGCTCGGACGCCGAAGAGCAGATGGGCGTCGACGGAACGCTGACGCTCAGGGATCTCTCCGTGGAGCGCGCACAGCTGGTTGCGGATTCCTTGGCCAAGAGCCTGATGCTGGCGCACTACGAGACCCGCATCGCGTCCGTGTTCGACCGGATCGAGCCGCTGGCCGCCTCGCTGCGGCGGCGCGGCCGGCCGGGTGCGCAGGGCCGGTTCCTGCTGCGGCATATCGGCAACGTGCTCACCGTGCAGCAGAAGATGGTCGGCCGCGTCGAGACCGGGGAGAAGCCCGAGGTTCTCTGGGACCACCCCGCGCTGGAGCGGCTCTACTTGCGGCTCTCGGACGAGTACGAGCTGCGAGAGAGGGACCGCGCGCTCGACCGCAAGCTCGAGGTGATCTCGCGCACGGTCGAGACCTTGCTCGACCTGGTGACGCAAAGCCGCAACCTCCGGGTCGAGTGGTACATCGTCGGGCTGATCGTTATGGAGCTCGTGCTGTCGGTTTATTTCTCGGTGTTCAAGTAGCGTCCGCAGCTAGTGACCCGCCCCTGAAATTCCTAGGCTCGCTTGCGAAGTTAGGAATCAGCACACGAGCATCGCGAGGGCTCGCTCCGCCGTGCGCTCGCTGCCGCCGCCGGCATCGACCCGGTGCCAGGTTATCGTGCCTGGATCGAGCGTGCTTTGGCGGCGCATCACGTCGACATCGGCGTCCGAGGCATCCCGCTCGCGGCTCTCGATGCGCCGCGCGAGAACCTCCGGTGCCGCCTCGAGCCAGAGGCCCGTGAAGCGGGCCCCGTTTGCGCGCGCGACCTCGCCGATGGCGTGTCGCTCCTCTGGGCGTAGGAACACGGCATCCGCCACCACGGCATAGCCGCCGGCAAGCGCCTCGGCCGCCTCGTCGCTCAGCGTGCGATAGACTCGCTCGGTCACGGTGCGCTCGTAAGCCGCCGACGGCAGACGCGTTTCCGGCGCGACGCCGAAGCTTCGCTTGCGCAGCACGTCGCTGCGGAGGATCCGCGCGCCCGGCACTGGGCCGAGCGCGGGTGCCAACGCATGAGCAAGGCTGGTCTTGCCGGTGCCGCTCAAGCCGCCGATCGCGACCAGCCTCGGCGTGCACGGGGCCAGCAGCTCCGTAGCGAGCCCAAGATAGGCTTGAGACTCTTTCACGAGCTCGGCGGCCGGCTGGGCGCGAGATTGCCGGCTCGCGGCCACGGCCGTGACGTGCGCGCGGATTCCCGCCCGCAGCGACAGAAAGAGCGGCAGCGCCGCGAGCCCGCCCGCGTCCTCGGTGCGGTCGAGGTAGCGGTTGAGTACGCGGTTACCGAGCTCATTGTGGCCGCGGTGGTGCAAGTCCATCAGCAGGAACGCGAGATCGTAGAGCACGTCGATCGTCGCGAGGTCGTCGCTGAACTCGATGGGATCGAACAGGGTGGGCTTGTCGTCGATGAGGCAGATGTTGCGCAGATGCAGGTCGCCGTGACAGCGGCGCACTTTGCCGGCGGCGCGGCGGCGGTCGAGGAGCGGTGCCAGTCTCTCGAAAGTAGCGACTTGAGCTTGCTTGAGCGCGCGCACGGCGCCCGCATCCAGTATTGCGCTCGCGAGGCTCAGATTGGTTTCGATGTCCCGGATCAGCGCGTCGATCGCACTGCTCCCGCCACGGTCGAGCGCCACGTCGGCGGAGCCATGGAACGCCGCGATCTCGTCGGCGAGGTCGCGCATCAAGGCCGGCGTCAGGCAGCCTGATTCGGCGAGCCGATCGAACAGCGCCGCCTGATCGAACCGCCGCATTTCCAGGAGCCACTCGACGGGCTCGCCGGCTCCGTCCAGCGCGAGGCGGCCATCGGGCGCGCGCGTCACCGCGTGCAGCGTCCGATAGAGCGTCGGCGCCAGGCGTCGGCCGAGCTCGAGCTCGGTCTCGCAGTACCGCTTGCGACGGGCCAAGGTGGAATAGTCGAGATAGGAAAAGGCCACGGCGCGCTTCATCTTGAAGGCGCGCGCCCCGACCAGAAAGATCAGGGAGGCGTGGGTGTCCAGACGCTCGACGGTGGCACTCGGTGCGCCGTAGCTCGCCGGCTGCGAGAGAAATGCCGCGACCTCTTGCTCCGCAGCCCCGCTCATCCCGGCAACGTCTGGCGCAAACGGGTTCGAGACGGCAGCTCGAGCGGTTTGCGGGCGGCGGCTAGTCGGTCTCCGGGTATTCCACCGGCAGCGGCGCCCTCGCGCGGTGGATTTCCGGAGGCGCTTCCGCGGCAAGCCTGTCCGCCTCGTGATGCAAGCCGAGCCAGCGCAGTTTCTGGATGCGTCGGCGGCGCAAGAAATCGTCTTCCGCTAAAGCTTGCTCTCCGCTGGTGCCGTCCATCTGCGTCGTCTCCTTTGGCCCCGTGTTCGTTTCTTGGAACCGAAATAAAAATCGAAAGGCGTCGGTCCGACACTAAGCTCATTGGGTTACTGAATCGCTCATTTTCAATAGGATCCCGAAAATAAATCCTGACGCATTCTTCCGCACCGCACGCGTTGCGGTGCGATAAGTCGACGCGGAACCGATGCAATCCCGTGCGATCTAAGACCGAGATGAGATCGCGAACGATGTTGCAATGTAGCGAAGGATTTGCTCGACGCAGGCCTCGATCGGTTCGCGTGCGGTGTCGACGACGAGCTCGGCGCTTTCCGGAGGCTCATAGGGCGCGGAGACGCCGGTGAATTCCCCGATCTCCCCGGAGCGAGCCCGGCGATAAAGCCCTTTCGGATCGCGCCGCTCGCAGGTTTCCAGATCCGCGCGAATGTAGATCTCGTGGAACGCCTCGCCGCCGGCTTGTCGCGCTCGCGCCCGATCGGCCCGATAGGGCGAGATGAAGGCGGTGATGCAGAGAATGCCGGCGTCCGCGAACAGCGCTGCGACTTCGCCGACGCGCCGGATGTTCTCCACGCGATCCTCCGGCGAGAAGCCGAGATTCGCGTTGAGCCCGCTGCGCACATTGTCGCCGTCCAGCACGTAGACGGCATAGCCTCTGCGGAACAGATGTTGCTCGACCGCCATGGCGAGCGTCGATTTTCCGGCGCCGGAAAGTCCGGTGAACCACAGTATGCCGCCGCGATGACCGAACCTCTCGGCGCGGCTGGCGCGGGTCACTTTGTGATCGACGGGCGTCAGGTTCTCGGGCTTGAGGCCCACGGCATGGCGCTGGTCCGGGTGGTGGCGCAGGGAGACCAGCCCGCCCGCGACCGTCTCGCCGTTCGCGCGCAGCACGAAGCGGCCGGTGCGCGGCAGGTGCGTGTTGTCGTCGAGCGCGAGCAGCGCGCGGCTGCGCAGCACGACTTCGGCCACCTGGTCGCGGCGCACGACGTCGGTGGGTGCGGATGCCAGGCTGTCGGTGTCGATGACGCGCTCTACCGTCTCCACGGTGACCGGCGCCTCGGCGGTCGCGAGCTCGAGCCGAAGCTGCTGGCCGGCCGCGAGCGGCGTGCCGGCAAGCCAGAACAGGGTCGCGTGGAGCACGTTGGTGAGCCGCGGCGCATCGTCCTGGTGGCTCGCGATCTCGCCGCGCTCCACGAAGAGCGGCCTGTCGAGCGTGATGCCCACGGATTGTCCCGCCACGGCGTGTGCCGGCTGCGCAGAATTCCACGCCTCGAGGCTCTTGATTCGCGCGAACTTGTTCGAGGGGGAGAACAGCAGCGTGTCGCCGACCGCGAGGCGTCCGGATTCGATGCGGCCCGCCAGGATGCGCTTGTCGTCCTGCCGGTAGACATCCTGGATCGGCAGCCGGAGCGGCTGCGCGTCCCGAGAGGGGCGCGAGTCGAAGGCTTGCAAGGCCTCGATCAGCGTCGGGCCCCGGTGCCACGGCATGTTCGCGCTGAGCGCCGCCAGATTGTCGCCATGACGCGCCGAGATCGGCAGCACAAGCTTCGGCGTCAAGCCGAGCTCGGCGAGGAAACGCCGGGCGGCGCCTTCGAGCTCGCGGAAACGCGCCTCGGAGAACCCGACGAGGTCGAGCTTGTTGACGACCACCGCGATCTGCTCGAGACCCAGGAGCCGGAGCAGATAGGCATGCCGTCGGGTCTGCTCCTGCATGCCCTCGCTGGCGTCGACGACCAGCAGCGCCGCCTCCGCGCCCGCGGCACCGCTCACCATGTTGGCCAGGAACTCGCGATGGCCCGGCGCGTCGATCACCACGATGTCCCGCTCGGGCAAGCGCAGCCAGACGCGGGTGGTGTCGATGGTGACGGCCTGGTCGCGCTCGGCCTGAAAGGCATCGAGCGCGAAGGACCACTCGATGGCGACGCCGCGCCGCTCGCTCACCGTGCGCAGCTCGTCCGCCTTTCCCGTGGGCAACGCGCCGAGCTCGTGGAGCAGGCGGCCGATCAGCGTGGATTTTCCGTGATCGACATGGCCGACCACGACCAGTTGCAGCGGCGCCACCGTCATGCGTGCGGCCTGCTCACATATATCCTTGCGCGCGCAGCCGCTCGAAGGCGTCCTCGCTCTCGTGGTCCATGGCGCGGCCCGCGCGCTCGGGCTCGCGGCTCGCCTCGAGTTCGATGATGATCTCGGCGATCGTGGTTGCAGTCGACGGCACCGGGAAGGTGATGTCCTTCTCGCCGAGCGAGCGGAACCGCTGGCCCTCGCGGGCGAAATAGAGCGGCACCACCGGCATGCCCTCGCGCTCGACGTAGCGCCAGACGTCGAGCTCGGTCCAGGCGAGCAGCGGATGGACCCGCACGTGCCCGCCGGGCGGCGGCGCCGCGTTGAAGCGGTCCCAGAACTCCGGCGGCTGGTGCCGGAAGTTCCAGGCGCCGGTGGCGTCGCGCGGACTGAAAATACGCTCCTTGCTCCGGATCGCCTGCTCGTCGCGGCGGATGCCGAGGATCACGCCCTGAAAGCCGCGCTCCGCGATGATGCGCTTGAGGCCGAGGGTCTTGCGCGCCGCTGCGCGCGCCTTGGGCGGGAGCGACGGATCGGTCTCCTCGGCGCCGGGGCAGGGCGCGTCGATGTAGGTCAGACCCCACTCCCGAATGATCCGATCGCGGAATTGGTAGACTTCGGGGAACTCGTTGCCGGTGTCGAGCAGGATGACCGGAAAGGGCGCGCGTCCGAAGAACGCCTTGCGCGCGAGCCAGAGCAGAGTGTTCGAATCCTTGCCGATCGACCAGAGCATGCCGAGGGGCTGCAGGCGGTTCACCGCCTCGCGCAGAATGAAGATCGATTGAGCCTCGAGCTCGTCGAGCCGGTCCACCAAGTCCCCCGGGAAATGCATGTGGATTGTGCTTCAATCATAGCCGACGTGGCTTTGCAAGGCCCGCGCGCGCCGCAGGCTCGGTCGATTGCCCGCCCGGAGGCGATCTGTTAGCAAGGCAGGCATGGCGGCTCCGACTATCCCGCGCGATCGACCGGCGTTCCGGGCTCCGCTGGCGGCGGGCGATATCGCGCCGCCCTGCGCGCTCGCCACGCCGGACGGCAAGACGATCGACCTGAGGGGCGACGACGTCGCGGGAAGCCCGCAGGTGATCGCGTTCTGGCCGCGCTTCGACGCCGATGCTGTCAGGGAAGCGGGGGTGTCGCTCGGCGCCCTGCTGCCGGCGCTCGAGGGCGAGGGTGCGCGCGTCCTCGCGGTGACGCTCGCCAATGCACGGGCCGCCGCGGAGGCGAAAGCGCTGGTCCCGGTGCTGCTCGACCGGGACGGCAAGGTGTTCGCCGCCTATGGCGCGGGCACCCGCGATCAACCCACCACGGTCGTGCTGCGACAAAATAACCATGTCCATGCCGTCCTCAAGGGCGAGGCGGCCGGGCAGGCGGAGCTGGCGCTCTCGGCGGTCCGCGCCCTCGTCGCCGAGCGCAAGACCGCGCCTGTGGCGCCGCATCCGCCCATCCTCGTCGTGCCGGATGTGCTGAGCCCCGAGGATTGTCGCCGGCTCATCCAGGTCTACGAGACCCGGGGCAAGGTATTCGTCGAACCCGGCCACGGCGAGGACCAGATGACGACCGACTACAAGATGCGAATCCCCGAGTACGGGCGCGGCGACCGGATCGATCATTGGATTGTCGACAAGGATACCGCGGGCTTCATCGACGGTCGGCTCGGGTCTCGCCTGTTTCCCGAGATTCGCAAGGCTTTTCAGTACCCGGTCACCCGCCGCGAGCGCATGCGCATCGGCTGCTATGCGGGCTCGCGCGGCGGCGAGCCGCACGGCCACCGCGACGATTCCGAGGTGATTTCGGCGCATCGGCGCTTCGCCATGTCGATCAACCTCAACAGCGAGGAGTTTGAGGGCGGCGCGCTGCGCTTCGCGGAGTACGGAGACCAGCAATACCGGCCCGCGACCGGCGCCGCCATCGTGTTCTCCTGCTCGATCCTGCACGAGGCATTGGAAGTGCGCTCGGGCCGCCGCTTCGTCCTTCTGGCATTCCTGTTCGGCGAGTTCTAGAGCCCGTCGCCCGAGCGGGACGCATGTCGCGACGCATCCTCCCGGCTCGGCCGGGTTCCCGGGCGCGGTTTCATCGAGTCTTTACCCTCCGTGCCTAAGCTTGGGGTTCGTACATCTGCCTCTGGCGTGTGTCGGGTATGGTTGATCTTCTCCTTGCGCGTTCGGCCAGTCGGCGGTTCGACGATTCCCGCCGGCGCGGTGAGCCATGAGCGCCGTCGCGACCGCGGTTCCCTCGGCCACCCGCGCGGGAGCGCCGCGCAGCACCCATTTTCGCTTCGAGCACAAGGTGTTCGGGGTCGAGGGCGCGCGCTTCGCGTTGACGTCGGACTCCCAGGAGGCCGCTCTGTACGTGCTGCTGGGCGACCTTCAGGTTGCGCTCCTGCTGCCGACGCTCAGGTACGAATTCGGCATCAAGCCCGACTCGAACGACGGCGACCTCCTGAGCGTGGTCGAGCGCAGCCTCCGCTACGTGAAGGAAATCCGGCCGAACGACTCGATTCCGCGCGAGATCCTCGATGGCTCGGCCTCCTGGCAGGTCGAGGATCGCCATCGGATGATCGCGAAGGGCCGGCTGTCCCTGCAAATCGCCTCGTGGCTCACCGGCGACGAGCACGTGGTGGTGGACCTGGTCGCGCTCGAGCAATTGGTCGAGGATCCTCTCACCAAGCAGAAAGTGGACCAGGCCTTCGGGGAGATCGCGGAGAAGCTCGGCATCGGCCGCGAGCGCAAGAACGAGGTGGTCGATCGGATCGACGATCTCGCGCGCGAGCTCGCCTATATCGAGGCGCTGCGCGAGCGCTACGGCTGCGTTCAGGAGGTCATCCGCAAGCTCGGCGAGTTCGTGCGCACCTACAAGAACGACCGCACGATGACCCAGGAAATCTCCCGCGTACGCACCCTCCTGATGCGTCCGCAGAGCGAGTTCGACAGCCTGTTCGGGCAGTGCGACGCGATGACCGGCGAGATCCTGTCAGTTCTGAAGAAATTCGAGGCTCAGGTCGAGTTCGTGCGCGACATGCGCGACGATCTGCACTCAAAGCTCATGAAATGGGACGACGTGATCACGCAGTGGAAGGGTCTGGACGTCGTCAAGGGCGAGAATCAGGAGAATGCGATCAAGGCGATGTACCGCTTCACCGCCCGGAATTATCCGCAGCGGCAGGACTGGCGGGCGTGATCTGAGCAAGCCAGCCAGCGTCGATGGCGCCGTGTTTGCTTTCCCGCGGTTTTCGGTAGTATCGGGAGTCTAGGCCCGATCTTTCTCCGAGGACCGCCCCCATGGCGATCAAGCATCCGTACCTTTTGTTTCTGGGCGACGCCCATGACCAGCTCGCTGCCAAGACCGCGGCCGGCGTCGCCTTCTGGCGCCCGGAGTGGTGTCTCGGCCAATTGCGGCTGCCCGGCTGCAAGGCGGATCTGAAGCTGCCCGACATGAGCGTCGAGGCCGCAGCCGCGGCGGGCGTCAAGACGCTCGTGGTGGGCGTCGCCAATCGTGGTGGCGTGGTCGCAGAGAGCTGGATCCCCGTGCTGACCCGCGCCCTCGAGCGCGGGCTCGACCTCGCGGCCGGCATGCATCGGCGGCTGGCCGATGTGCCCGTGCTCAAGGCGACGGCGGAGCGGTTGGGCCGCAGCGTCGCCGATGTGCGCCACCCCGCCCGGGAGTTCCACGTCGCGAGCGGCAAGCCCCGCTCGGGCAAGCGGTTGCTCACGGTCGGCACCGACTGCTCGATCGGCAAGATGTTCACCTCGCTCGCCCTCGAGCGCGAGCTTAAGAAGCGCGGCGTCAAGGCGGACTTCCGCGCCACGGGCCAGACCGGGATCTTGATCGCCGGCGACGGCGTCTCCGTCGACGCGGTGGTGGCGGACTTCATCTCCGGCGCCACGGAGTGGTTGGCGCCCGCCAACGACGACGATCACTGGGATCTGATCGAGGGTCAGGGCTCGCTGTTCCACGCCTCCTATGCCGGTGTAAGCCTGGGTCTGCTGCATGGCGCGGCGCCGACGGCGATCGTCATGTGCCACGAGCCCACCCGCACCCACATGCGCGGCTTGCCGCATTACCCGCTGCCGAGTCTGCACGACTGCATCGAGGCGAACTTGCGCGCGGCGCGCCTCACCAGCCCGGCCGTCACCTGCGTTGGGATCTCCATCAACACCTCGGCGCTCGATGCGTCCGCCGCCGACAGCATCTTGAAGCAGACCGCCGACTCTTTCGGTCTGCCGTGCGTCGATCCCGTACGCACCGGGGTTGCCGCGATTGCCGATAGGCTCTGAGCGAGGGCCGGCAGCCATGCCACGCCTCACGGTTCGCCGCGAGTCCTGGGCGCTCGCCCAGCCGTTTGTCATCTCGCGCGGCAGCCGGACGACCGCCGAAGTCGTGGTGGCGGAGCTCGTCGCCGGCCAACATCGGGGTCGCGGCGAGAGCGTGCCCTATGCCCGCTATGGCGAGACCGTCGAGGGCGTTCTGGCCGCGATCGAGGCTCTGGCCCCAGCGGTCGCCGAGGGACTCGACCGCGCGGAATTGCAGGCGGCATTGCCGCCGGGTGCGGCGCGCAACGCGGTCGATGCGGCGTTCTGGGACCTCGAGGCGAAAACCTCGGGCAAGACCGTGTCGCGGCTCGCCGGCATCGAGCCGCCGCGCCCGGTGGTGACGGCCTACACTCTGAGCCTCGCGGAGCCCGAGGCGATGGCGCGCGCGGCGGCGGAGCACGCGGCGCGGCCGCTCCTCAAACTTAAGCTGACCGGCGAGGGCGACCTCGAGCGGGTCCGTGCCGTGCGCTCGGCCGCACCCGCCTCGCGCCTCATCGTGGACGCCAACGAGGGCTGGAGCGCGGAGCATTTCGAGCGCTACGCGTCCGCGCTCGCCGAGCTCGGCGTGGCGCTCATCGAGCAGCCCCTGCCCGCGGGGCGCGATGACGCGCTCGCGCAGATGCCGCATCCCGTGCCGGTTTGTGCCGACGAGTCCTGCCATACCAGCGAGGACGTGGACGCGCTCGTCGGCAAGTACGAGGTCGTCAACGTGAAGCTGGACAAGACCGGCGGCCTCACCGAGGCGCTGGCGCTGGTCCGCGCGGCGCGCGCCAAGGGCTTTCGGCTGATGGTGGGGTGCATGGTCGGCACCTCGCTCGCCATGGCGCCCGCCTGCTTCCTGGCGCAGGACGCGGAATTCGTCGATCTCGATGCGCCGCTCCTGCTCGCGAAAGACCGTCAGCCCGGCCTGCGTTACGACGGCAGCACGGTCTACCCGCCCAAGCCCGCACTTTGGGGCTGAGCCCTGCGACAAAGTGTGCACCGCAACCGAGACGCGGATCGACTCCGGAACCAACTCGCCATAATGGAGTGGTTCTAAGGTCTCGGTGAGAGCAGTTTGCATTGCAATATCAAGCCTCTCCATTGTGCCTCTGTGCTAAAATTATCACAGCGTCTAGCGAGTTGGAAAAAGACGACTTTGGGCTTGATCCGCAGGGATCGGACGCCCATATTGTGCAGCGCGGCATGGACTTGTCCTGCCGTACGTCTTCTTAGGCGTTTCCTCCCTAAACTTGGGCCGTGGGCAACCGCGGCCCAATTTTTTTTGCACTCAGCGGGGCATGCCGCGGTGCAGCACGCGGTCGCTCGGGAGGACCATCGCCGCCGGCAGGTCAGGCTGCCCCGCGAGCTCGGCGTAGTAGGGCGTGAAATCGGGCCGCGTGGCGTCGAACAGCTCGTCGAAGCTCCGGATCGCGAAATAAGTCACTTGGAAGTCATCGATCCGATAGTGCGTGCGCATCACCCGCATGAGGCCGAAGCCGAGGCGATTGGGACACGGGTCCTCCAGGCAATAGACCGATTCGCCCTTCGAGGAGACGATGCCCGAGCCGTAGATGCGCAGCCCCGCCGCGGTCTCGATCAGCCCGAACTCCACCGTATACCAATAGAGGCGCGCCAGATGGTGCAGCGCGCCGAGGCCGAGCGCCTTGAGCCCGCCTTGGCCGTAGGCCTGCATGTAGTCTGCGAACACCGGGTTCATCAGCATCGGCACGTGGCCGAAGACGTCGTGGAAGACGTCGGGCTCCTGCAGGTAGTCGAGCTGATCGCGCCGCCGGATGAAGCAGGTCGAGGGAAAGCGGCGGTTGGCGAGGTGCTCGAAAAACACCGCGTCCGGCACCAGGCCCGGCACCGCGACGATCGACCAACGGGTCGCCGCCTGCAGCGTATCGTTGAGCCGGCGGAAGTCCGGGATCGCGTCGGCGACCACGCCGAGCGCCCGCACGCCCGCCAGGAACTCCTCGCACGCGCGCCCCTTCAGCACCGACTCCTGGCGGTGGAAGAGCGTCCGCCAGATGTCGTGCTCCTCGGGGCTGTAGGCGTTCCAGTCCTGGCTGATGGTGAAATCCGCGCGGAGCGAGGGCGCCCGATGCCGGGCTGGAGCCTGGGCGCCCGCGTATGCGGTCTCGACCATGATGCGACCTCGCAAATGAACGCTCGGGCTCAACCCAGAGGTTGGGCGAGCGCGGCCGGTTTCAAGACTCCGGGATTTCCTCGGGCAATGTCGCCGATCCCGGACCGAGGGGTCGTTGCATCATCACGCAATCGATCCAGCGATCGCGCTTGAAACCGATGGTGGGCAGCAGCGCCGTGCGCGTGAAGCCCAACGATCGATGCAGCCCGATCGAGCCCTCGTTCCCGCTGTCGCCGATCACGGCGATCATCTGCCGGTAGCCGATCTTGGTGCAGCGCGCGATCAGGGCTTCCAGAAGCACGCGTCCGATGCCGCGCCGGGCCGCCTCGGGCGCCACATAGATCGAATCTTCGATCGTGAAGCGATAGGCCGAGCGCGTCCGATAGGGCGAGGCATAGGCATAGCCGAGGACGCCTCCGGCTCCGTCGGCGGCGATCAAGTACGGTAGTCCTTTCGCAAGGATCTCGCGCCGGCGCCGGGCCAACTCATCGACGCCGGGCGGCACCTCCTCGAAGGAGCCGAACCCGTGCATAACGTGATGCCCGTAGATCGCGGCGATCGCCGGCAGATCGGCGTCCTCGGAGTCGCGCACCACGGGAGCGTCCGCCTTGGGCGCCGCGCGCGCGCTCATGCCGCCTTGAGCTGGCGCGGCTGCAGCACGGCGAGCGCCGTCATCAGATCGCGCATGTCCTCGGCGAGCTGCCGCAGGAACGGCTTGCGGCTGATGCTGCGCTCATCCATGTAGAGCGCGCGGTTGATCTCGATCTGGATCGCGTGACGGCCGCGTTGAGGCGCGCCGTAGTGGCTGGTGGTGAAGCCGCCGGCATAGGGCGCGTTGCGCGCGACGCGGTAGCCCTTGGCCGTCAGGAGTCGCTGGGCGGTATCCATGACCGCGGGATGGCAGGAGGTGCCATGGCAATCGCCCAGCACGATGTCCACCCCGTGGCGCTTGAAATCGCGCTCGCCCGGACCGGCGGTCGACGGCATGGAGTGGCAATCGATCAGGACATAGCCTGCGAAGTGCTCGCCCGTGGCGGCCAGCAGCTGGCGGAGCGCCTGATGGTAGGGCCGGTAGAGCCGCTCGACCCGCGCGAGGGCGTCGGCGAAGCGCAGCTTGTGGGCATAGATCTCCTCGCCCGTCGCCACGACACGGGCGATGGTGCCGAGCCCGACCTGGACCCGGGGCGAGCGGCTGTTCACGTAGGCGGGCAGCGGCTCCGCGAACATCTGCGGATCGAGCTCGAAGGGCTCGCGATTGGGATCGAGATAGGCGCGGGGAAAACACGCCTTCAGGAGCGGCGCGCCCAGCTCGACCGCGCCGCCGAAAATCTCGTCGACGAAGCTGTCCTCCGAGCGCCGGAGCGTCAGCGGATCGAGACGGGATGCGGCCAGGAACTCCGCTGGATAATCGCTGCCGCTGTGCGGCGAGGCGCAGACCAAGGCCACCTGCTGCTGCGCGGGTGCCGCCACCTCGATCGGCGAATCGACAGACGCGCCCAGCTCCGAAACACCGTCCATGGGCACCGAGATTACGGGCAAGAAGCAGGCCGTGTCATCAACCCAGTTCGCACAATAAGCGGGCAGCCACGCCGGTCGCGTGGTGGCTCGCGACTCAAGCCCCTACGCGGGTCGCGAGGGTTGGTGTGGCGGCTCGCGACCCGCGGAAGACAAGCCCACCTTAACGTTCCTTTGTTGCTTTGCGTGTATGCCTTGGGGCAGGGTTTCGCGGGTCTCGACGGACATACAATGGCACGGATCCTGCTCGCCGAGGACGACGACAACCTCCGCCGGTTCCTGAGTCGGGGCTTGACGCGAGCGGGGCACACCGTGCTCGCCGCGCCCGACGGCGATGCGGCCTTCGCGCTGATCTTGAAGGCGCCGGTCGATCTTCTGCTCGCCGATGTGGTCATGCCCGGCATCGACGGCATCGAGCTCGCGCGCCGGGCCACCATTCGTTGGCCCGAGCTCCGCGTCATGTTCATCACGGGATTCGCCGCCGTGGCGCTGCGCAATCGGGAGATCGGCGCGAAGACCGCGACGGTTCTGGCGAAGCCCTTCCACCTGCGCCAGCTCGTCGAGGAAGTGACGCGGCTTCTGGCGGCGTGAGCTAGCTGCCCGCGGGACACGGCGCGGGCTTGCCAGCCCCGATGAATTGGGCTACATGCCCCTCGCTTTGCGTGGGCGCTTAGCTCAGCGGGAGAGCACTTCCTTGACATGGAAGGGGTCGGAGGTTCAATCCCTCCAGCGCCCACCACTCCCTTCCTCGATCCCGCTCGTTTTCAGAAATCCGCTTGGCGGCGGCTGAACCACGGCCGCACAAAGGTGGACTCCGGTCATCGCCACGCTAGGGGAGCATCTGCTCGCGTCGGTCGGCGGCGATTACGGCATTGCCTATGCGGAGCAGCGCATCGCCTTGGGGATTGCTCTATAGCCGGGCGGGCTTCGATGCGCGGGTGTTCCTCGGTGCCTTTCACCAGATGATGGCGGCGATCGGCGTCGACATCGTTGGCAAAGTTGGCCGGCGATCCCCCGGCCGCATTCGAAAAAGTCTCGCCGCTGAAGAAGGTGAGTTTCTTCGACATCGGGATGATCGTCGACGTGCTGATCGCCGAGCGTGAGCGGACCATGACGGCTCAACAGGAAGTCATCCGCGAGTTGTCGACGCCGGTGCTGCAGTTTCGCGAGCATCTGCTCATCCTGCCGCTCATCGGCCTCATCGATACCGTGCGCGCGAGCCAGCTCACTGACGAGCTCCTGCATGCCATCCGCGTGAATAGAGCCAAGGCCGTGATCGTCGACATCATGGGCGTGCCGGTCGTGGACTCGAAAGTGGCCCGGCACCTCGCCCAGACCGTGACGGCGTGTCAGCTCATGGGTGTCTCGGCGATCGTGACCGGCATCTCCGGCGCCGTCGCCCAGGCGCTCGTGACCCTCGGCGTCGAGATCGAGGCCTTCAATGCCGTGGGCGACCTGCAGCGCGGTATCAAGGCGGCGGAGCGGCTCATGGGATATCGGATGGTTCGAGCGCCGAGCCTGCCGGCCTAGAGCTTTCCCCAGGTTGCACGGATGGACCGATGCGGGCGCCGCTGGGCCAGACCCGTGCACGGCGCCAACCATTCGTTTAATGTAAACGGCGGGGCGGGCCTCCGGTGGGACGGCTCGCTGGGCAGTTGGGGGCTTTGATCATGCGCGGACATCTCGGGTCGGTGGCTCCGATCACGGTCGCGATTGTGCTCGCGGGCGCGGTCGCTCAGAGCGCTTGGGCGCAATCGGCCGCTCCGGCGGCCCTGGTCGAGGATGTGTCGGCGAGCGTCGCCGGTGTCGACGCCTTCGACTACGTACCGGCCGGCAAGCAAATCCAGTTAGGCAGCGCCGGCAAAATCGTGCTCGGCTACCTCGCCTCTTGCACGGAGGAAACCATCGTCGGCGGCACCGTCACCGTCGGCTCCGATGAGTCGTCGGTCGCGGGCGGGGCGGTACAGCGCAAGACGGTCGCGTGCGCGGGCAAGCCGATGCAGCTCACGGCCGAGCAAAGCGGCAAGAGCGGCGGCCTCGTGTTCCGCAAGCCGCCGTCCACGAACACCGCGCCGGCGCCGGCGCCCGCCGCCGACCGCCCGCGCGCCATCCCCAGCGCCGGGCCGGTGATCTCCGTGCCGAAACCTGGCCGCGTCACCATCGCACGCGTCGACGCGAAGGCTCCGCCCATCGTGTTGGACCTGTCGGCGAAACCCATCGATCTCGGCAAGCGCGGCGTGCGCCTGACGCCCGGCGGGACCTACCGCGCGACTTACGGCGCAAGCGCGATCCTGTTCGAGATCGACGCGCAATCGACGGGCGAGACGTCGCCGCTCGCGCGGCTGATTCGCTTCTGACGTGACGCGCCGCGACCTCGCCGCGGTCGCCGGCATCGCCGTCGCTGCGGCGCTCCTGTTCGGCAGCAGCGGGGTTTCGTACCTCGACGGTCTCGGCATCGACAGCCTGTTCTGGCTGCGCCAGGAGTTCGCTCCGGCCGCGCGCCCGGCCGCGGATGCGCCCGTGTCGGTGATCGCCATCGACGAGGAGACCTACCGCCGGCCGCCCTTCAAGGACACGCCGCAGGTGATGTGGACGCCGCAGCAGGCCAAGGTCCTCGATGCCCTACTCGATGCGGGCGCCACGGTGGTCGGATACGACATCACCTACTCGACCTCTGTCGAGAGCTACATACCGGGCTTCGAGCGCCCGTTCTTGCGCAGCGTCCACAAGGGTGCGAGCGAGGGCCGGATCGTGCTGAGCAAAGCGCAGCACCAGCAGCAACCCATCGAGCCTTTCCGAGGTCTCC
This sequence comes from Allostellaceae bacterium, assembly GCA_035604335.1. GTDB lineage: Bacteria > Pseudomonadota > Alphaproteobacteria > ATCC43930 > CGMCC-115725 > DASZHJ01. The sequence continues at coordinate 27,455 of DATNIT010000032.1, forward strand.
AGATCGCGGTCGGTGTCGACAATGTGCGCTCGGTCAATCTCGTCGAGGATTCCGACGGCGTCGTGCGCAAGGTGCCGCTGTTCGTCGACCTGCGATCGCCCGACCAGCAGACTGCGCCGGAGCCGGCCTTCGCCCTCGATCTCGCGGCGCGCGCCCTGCATGTGAAGCCAGTGCGCGAGGCGGATGGTGCCGTTCGCCTCGGCGATGCGCGGGTCAGGACCGCGGACACCAACGCGCTCGGCGTCAATTTCGACACACGGCCGGGCGCGGTCCCTACCTACTCCTTCGCCGACATGGTGGCCTGCGCCGAGGACGGCAAGACCGAGTATTTCCGAGAGAACTTTGCCGGCCGCATCGTGCTGATCGGTACCGCGCTCGACGTAGAGGATCGCCAGCTCACCTCCGAGCGCTTCGCCACCAGCCCCGAGGGCCTGAACGCGCCCGAGCGCTGCGCGGTGCCGGTGATGCCCGGCTTGATGCGTGCCGATTTCCGACGGGACACGATACCCGGCGTGTTCATCCACGCGGCCGCGATCGCGAACCTGTTGCGGGGCGACGCGTGGGTACCGGTGCCTCGGCCCGTCCGCGTGGCGCTGCTGCTGGTGCTCGCGGCCGCGACGAGTTTGGCGGCGACGCGGTTTCATCTCTCGATCGCCGCAGGGGTCGCGGTGGCGCTGCTCATGGCCTGGATTGCGGGATCGATGGCCGCGTTCTCGCAGACGATGGTGCTGCCGCTGTTGAATGGCGCGGCGGCGATAGTGGGGGCGTTCGGCGCGAGCCTGGCCTACCGGTTCGGTGTCACCGATCGCAACCGCCGCCGCATCGCGAAGGCCTTCGCGCTTTATCTGCCGCCGTCGGAAGTCGAGCGGATGGTCGCCGCGGACGCGGTGCCGAAGCTCGGCGGAGAGGCCCGGACCGTGTCGATCCTGTTCACGGATCTCGCGAGCTTCGCCCGTGTCTCCGAGTACCTGGATCCCGCGCACCTCGCCGCCGCGCTCAACACGTATTTCGCGGCGGTCACCGACATCGTCGAACGGCACGGCGGGTTCGTCGACAAGTTCATCGGCGACGCCGTGGTCGCCATTTTCGGCGCGCCGCTCGACGATCCCGACCACGCGCTCAACGCGGTACGCGCGGCGATCGCCATTCGGGCCGCGAGCCCGGAGGCCGCGCGCGAGCTTGCGCGCTCGGGCGGGCGGCCGCCGGCGACCCGGATCGGTGTCAATACCGGTCCGGTTCTGATCGGAAACATCGGGTCACCGCGGCGCTTCAACTACACCGTCATGGGGGATGCCGTGAACCTCGCCTCGCGGCTCGAGGGCGTCAACAAGCGCTACGGCACGCTTGTCCTGGTGAGCGACGCCACGGCACAAGCCTGCGGCGAGGCGATCGTGTTCCGGGAGATCGACACCGTCGCCGTCAAGGGGCGCGAGCGGCCGGTCGCGCTCTTCGAGCCGCTGGGCCTCGCGGGCGAAGTGGCGGCCGACGTGCTGGCGGGCCGCGACGCCTTTGCCAAGGCGTTACGGCTGTGGCGGCGCGGGTCTTTCGCGGAGGCGGCAAGCGCGTTCGAGGCGCTCGCCGACGGCAATCCCGCGGCGTCGCATTTCTCGGCGCTCGCGCACGAGCTCGCGCTGGATCCTCCCGCGGACTGGCGTGGCGTCTCGATCCTCACGGACAAGTAGCGGCCACCGCGGACGCTCGCCGGCAGCGCCCGTTCAATCCTTCGTGAAGCCATCGCATGCGGTCGTGTGTAATGGTCCAGTACGGTTGTCATGACATGGGAATGCCCATGGCACCGGCACCCATCCAGGACTAAGATTTGACACACAAAGTGACGGTCGGGCGCACGATAAACAGCCGATCGAAACTGTTACGCTTGCGACCAAGAGCATAAGAAACCGGCGATTTTTAAGCGAAGGTCGGCCTTTCGATCTTGACCGTAGCCATCCCGGGACGGAGGGTGAGGCGATGAAGGGCGAGATTGGGCACCAAGTCGTTCCGGAGCAAGGCGAGCACCGGAGACGCGCGGCTCCGCGCGACTTTTGGACGGCGAGATTGGAATCCGCCCTCGGCTCCTCGGAGTGCCGCGTGCTCGAGCTGTCGCCGGGCAATGCGACGGTCCAGATCGATCATCCTGTCCCCGAGAACCAGGCCGTCACGTTGATGATGGAGCGCTTGGGCGAGCTGTCGGGCGTCGTGGCCTGGCAGCGCGAGGGGTGCATCGGAATCCGGATCATCGAGCATCGTCCGTTGGGCACCGGCAGCTTCCGCGCGCTGCCGGGCGAGCCGAAGGCTTCGCCTCGGCCGCCGGGCGGGTGGACGGCCGCTCGCACCGAGCCCGTGCCGCCACGCCAGGCGAGCCTGCAGCCCGAGGCGCGCGAGCGCGGCTTCGTCGGAGATCCCGATCCCACGGCGCCGGCGCCGGAAGGCATCGCCGTCGAGCGCTGGGGCGGCGATCCCGACCTGTTGGAGGTGTTCCGCGAGGAGCCTCAGATGATCGCGCTGCAGCCCGGGGAAATCCTGTTCAAGGAGGGCGATCCCGGGACATCCATGTTTATCGTGCGCGACGGCGTGCTGCGCATCCGCAGCGGCAGCGTGGTCTACGAGGACGTCGTGCGCGGCGGCGTCGTGGGCGAGATGGGCCTGGTCGAGAAGCTGATGCCGCGGAGCGCCACCGTCTACGCGCTCACCGCTTCCGAGCTCGTCGAGATCGACGAGGAGCGTTTCTTCTTCCTGGTCGAGCGACAGCCGCAACTCGCGATCACGGTGATGCGCGTGCTGTCTCGGCGGTTGCGCCATATGGATGGGCGCTACCGGGTGGCGCGCTGGACCGATCCGCACCGGTAGCTCGGCCGCGCCGGCTGCGCGCATTGTCTCCCGGCTCTTTCGCCTAAGTCTCCCGGCTCTTTCGCCTAAAAATTTCGGCAAAAACCACCCGCAGATGCACGGAAATGGCGGGGCGGAAGCCCTTGTGTTTCATCGTACTTCGCGATGGCGCCCAGGGTCCTCGGCGTCGAAACGGCTTGATGGCCGGCGCGCCCGCGCCCGCGCGTTAACGCCCTCTTAAGTCTAAGCTTGCTACGCGATCGGAATGGCAATTTCCGAGCAGGACGATGTGGGCCGCATGACACAAGCTCAGAGACCGGAGCCGATGCGGGCCGATCCGCGGGAGATCCGCTTCGATCAGGTCCGACTGCTCGCGCGCAACGTGCCGGTCATCGTCATCGCGAACCTGCTAAATTCACTGTTGACGGTCGCGTTCTTCGGCGACGTGGCGCCACCTTGGGTCCTCGGCGCGTGGCTCATGCTGACGGTGGCGCTGAGCGCGATCGGCTCATGCGTGTGGTGGGCGCGCCGCGACGAATCCTTCTGGCGCGACGTCGATGCATCGGTCATTCGCCGGATCACGCTCTGCGCCGGGCTGGGCGGCGGGCTTTGGGGCCTGTTCGCCTTGATCGTGTTCCCGCCTGAGTCGCTGTCGCATCAGGTGTTGCTGGCGCTGGTCGTGGGCAGCACGGCGGCGGCCTCTCTGGTGAGCTTGCAGAGCATCCCGCTCGCGAGCGCCGGCTACATCCTGCTGAGCCTGGCGCCGCTGATCGTCGCGTTCGGTCGGGTCGGCGATCCCCTGCACTGGTTCATGACCGAGATGCTCGCGGCCTTCGCGGTCGTGTTGATCGCGCTTTCGCACAATAGCTATGCGACGTTCTTGGAAGGCGTTCGGCTTCGGGTCGCGAACGCGGACCTGCTGGAACGCACCGCGGTCGCGAACGAGACGCTGAAGCGCAACGTCGGCGAGCTAGAGTGGTCGCGCCACCGGCTGATCAAGCAGGCGAACGAGCTGAAGAAGCTGGCGCAGACGAGCACCCAGGAGCGGCGAAAGGCCGAGGCCGCCAACCTCGCGAAGTCGACCTTCCTCGCCAACATGAGCCACGAGCTGCGCACGCCCTTGAGCGCCATCATCGGCTTCTCCGAGATGATGCAGCGTGAGGCGTTGGGTCCGGTCGGGTCCACGCGATACCGCGCCTACGCCGACGACATCAATCGCAGCGGCATGCACTTGCTCGGGCTGGTCAACGACCTTCTCGATCTCTCGAAGATCGAGGCGGGCAAGATGGAGCTGATGGAGGATCTCGTCGACGTCGGTCAGCTGATCGCGGATTGCATGACGCTGGTGCGCGATGCCGCGGCGCGCGCGGGCATCGAGCTCGCGGTCGATCGGGATCAGAGCTTGCCGGTGGTCTTTGCCGATGAGCGCAAGCTCAAGCAGATCCTGATCAACCTCCTGAGCAACGCGATCAAGTTCACGGGGTCGGGAGGCAGCGTCGAGATCGTGGTGGCGGTCGCGGCCTCCGGCGGCTTGGAGATCTCGGTCCGCGACAGCGGTGTCGGCATCAGGCCCGAGGACATCGCGAAAGTCATGGAGCCCTTCGGTCAGCTGCGGAGCTCGATCGAGAGCGGTCAGCCCGGCACGGGTCTTGGCTTGCCCCTCAGCCGGAAGCTGGCGGAGCTCCACGGCGGGACGCTGGAGATCGAGAGCGCGCCGGGCCGGGGCACCACCGTGCTTCTCAGCCTGCCGCCCGAGCGCGTGAGTGCCGGGCGAGCCGAAGGCTCCGCCGCGGCGATCGCCGTCGCCTGATCTTAGCCGCTACAGCAATCCCCGCGCCGTCAGGCTCCGCATCAGCGAGCGCGACCCGAATTCCCAGCGCGGGATGCGGTTGCTCAGATTGACCCGGTTGACCAGCGCACCCAGCTTCGGTGCCGAGATGGTGATGATGTCGCCCACCTTGTGAGTGAAGCCCTCGCCTTTGGTGCCGCGATCCTCGGTGGGCGCGAACATCGTGCCGCAATAGAGCACGACCCCGTCGGGATACTGGTGCACGTCGCCCATCATCTGCGCCACCAGCTCCGTTGGATCCCGGCTGATTTCGCTCATGGAACTCTCGCCGTGCAGCACGAAGCCGTCCTCGCCCTCGACCGTCAGCCTCACCGTCGTGCGCCGGACATCGTCGAGGCCGAAGCTCGCGTCGAACAGGCGAATGAACGGACCCACGGCGCAGGAGCCGTTGTTGTCCTTGGATTTGCCGAGCAGGAGCGCGCTCCGACCCTCGAAGTCGCGGAGGTTGACGTCGTTGCCGAGCGTGGCACCCACGATGGCGCCGCGGCTGTTCGCCACCAGCACGACCTCCGGCTCGGGATTGTTCCAGACGGAGGCGGGATGCAGCCCGATCTCGGCGCCGGTGCCGACGGCGGACATCGGCTGCGACTTCGTGAAGATCTCGGCGTCGGGCCCAATACCCACCTCGAGGTAGGGAGACCAGAGGCCGCGCGCGGTCAGCGCCGATTTGAGGCGTTGGGCGGCCTCCGAGCCCGGCCTGATGCTGCCGAGATCGGTGCCGATCTCGCGGCCGAGCGTCTGGCGCACGCGCTCGCCGGCGCTGGGATCGCCCTTCGCCTGCTCCTCGATCACACGCTCCAGCAGGCTCCGCATGAAGGTGACACCCGCCGCCTTGATCGCCTGCAAGTCGATGGGCGCGAGAAAATGCGGCTTGCGCGGGTCGCGCGGTCCGAGCGCGCCGTTGGCCAGGATCTCCTCGATGCCGCCGAGCCTCGTGCCCTTGGCGGCGCGGACGAGCGCTGCCGGGTCCGGCGCCTCCATCAGATCGGCCGAAGTCGGCGCTTCGCGGCCCAGCGCATAGACGCCGTCATCGCGCAGCGCTGCGACGGCGGGGCCCGCGTGCTCTCCAGGCACCCATACTCGGGCCGCCAGAGCGCCGGCAGTGCCGTCGGCTGGGAGTGCGGTCTTGGCGCTGAGGCTCAGGGACATGGAATCCTCCTTAAAGGCTAACTCCCTCGCAGGACATGGCTCGCGGCTTTGGCGCGGAGATCGTCGGGGATCGCCGTCGAGCGCCGCGCCTCCAAGTCGAAATGCACGCCGGCTTGCCGGAGCGTCGCCACGCGCCGTCCGCTGCGCGCGTCGCTCACGCGGTGGATCATGCGCATCGACGACATGCCGAGTTGCATCAGACCGCTGGTGACCACGAGCGCGTCGCCCGCGACGGAGCCCGGCCCGTCCAACCTGAGTTTGATCTCGAAGGTCGAGAAGCCCCGGCGGAACTCGCGCAGATAGTCCGGCGACAAGCCCATGGCGGTCAGCAGCTGGATGCAGCCGATCGAGCTGCGGTGGATATAGCCGGGCAGGCCCAGCTGCCCGGTCGCGTCGAGCTCTGCCGGCCGCACGCGGTCGCGCGCGCTCGCCATCCAGCCTTCGGCCGCACCGTCGGCGAAGCCCGGGTCCTCCTTGGAGGTCTCCCACGCCATGGATCGCTCCTCCAGAGCCGCGCGCCCCGCGGCGGAGAGCGCGGGGCTCCGGGGTCTCGCCTGCAGGTGCTCCTCGATGGTCGTGTATACCTCCGCGGTGGCGGAGTTGACGAGGCGGTGACCGATGCGCAGCGCCGCATCCGCCACCGCGATCACGCCGCTCTCGATGTGGAACACTTCGCCCGCCCGCAGCTCCGAAATAAAGCGCGCGAGGTATTCGGTGGGTGCCCAACCCTCGGGCGTCGGAAATCTTTCGCGGGCGGTCGCCGAGGCGTCTGCGAAGCGGTCGAAGTAATAGGCGACGGTGAAGTGCCCGAAGCTGTCGCACTCCCAGGCCTTCACCATGCTGCGATGGGTCTCGATTGCGGCGCTCATCGGTGCTCTCGCATGCGATCTCAGACGGGAATGCGGTAGAGGCGGACCGCGGTGTCGCAAAACAGCTTGCGCTGATCCTCCGCGGACAGATCGGCGACCGCGGCCTTGAACCCCGTGACGATGGCATCGAAACTCGCGACCAGACTGTCGACCGGATAATTGCTGGCAAAGCAGCAGCGGTCGGTGCCGAAGATCCGGATGGCGTCCCGGATCACCGGCGCATTGGCGGCGAGGCTCCAAGGCTGTCCCTTGACGCCGAGGCCAGAAATCTTGAGCGCGATGTTCGGCTCGCCGGCCGCGAGCTCGAGTGCGGCGTGCCAAGCGCGCAGCCCCTCGGCCGATCGATCCGCCGGCAAGCCGGTGTGGTTGATGACGATGGGAATCCACGGGAAGGCGCGGGCGAGATCCGCGGCCTCGGCCAGGTGCCAGTACGGCGTCTGCAGGTCAAAGGAGAAGTGGTATCGGCTCAAGAGGGCGTAGCCCGCGCGCCATTTCGGATCATCCATCGACCCCGCCGCGCCACGCACAATATCGCGAGGCGAGGGCGCGGCCGTGGGCTTGTGGCGAATGCCGCGGACGAATCCGAAAGCGGCCTGCGCCTGAAGCACGCTGGCGGCATCCTCGCGGTCGAGAGTCGCGTGCGCCACGGCGACCGTGGGCAATCCCGTGCGCTCCCGAAGCTCCGCGAGCCAGCGGGTCTCGGCCACGGGGTCTCCGCGATCCCATTCCGCCTCGACGTGAACGGTGCCTGCCACGTGCCAACCCCGCGTGTCGGCGGCGTACTGCTCCGGCAGATAGCTCCGGCGCAGCGCCCGCGTGTCGCCGTAGCGGAACGCCGCCGGTGGCGGCTCATCCTGCAGCCAGGGATACCGGCCGCGCTGCAGATCCCAGAAATGCTGATGCGCGTCGACGAGGGCGAGACCGTCCATGAAGTCAGGCCCGCCGGTCGTAAAGCCGCGCGATCGAGGCGGCGTCCGCCATCTCGTTCCCTTGACTGACGTAGCGCTCGTATTGGTCGATCGCCTGCTCGATCACCGGAAGCTCACACCCGTTCGCGCGCGCGAACGCCTTCACGTTCTTCATGTCTTTCAGAAGCTGGCGCGCGTAGGCGCGGGGCGGATCGAAATCGCGCGCGGCCATCTGCGGAAAGATCTTGCGCAGGAGGTTGCTGTCGGCATGCCCGCCGGCGAGGCACTGCGGCAGCTTGGCGGCATCGATGCCGGCGGCCTCGGCGAGCGCCCACGCCTCGGCCATCAGGACGTAGCCGGTACCGACGATCACCTGGTTGAGGATCTTCGCAGTCTGTCCCGCGCCGACCGGACCCACATGGGTGAAATTCCCCGCGAGGTCAGCCATGACAGGCGCGATCTCCGCGATATCCAAGGCCTCGCCGCCGGCCATCACGGTCATGCTGCCGTCCCGCGCGGCGGCCGGGCCGCCGGAGACCGGCGCATCGATCCAGCGCATGCCGTTCGCGGCGGCGAGCTTTCCGGCGACATCCCGGGCGACATCGGGGTTGATGGTGGAGAGATCGATCACGATCTTCCGCGACCGCGGGGCGCTCGCAAGGCCCCGCTCCCCGAAGACGCAATTCCTGACCGCGGCGGCATCGAGCACGCACATCAGAACCAGGTCGCTCTCGGCCGCAACGGCGGCCGGCGTCTCCGCCCGGACGGCGCCCGCCGGGGCCACGCGGGCGTAGCGGTCCGCCGTCAGGTTCCACACCGTCACGGGCCATCCGCGTTCCAGAAGCCGCAACACCATGGCCTCACCCATGAGGCCGATACCGATGAAACCGAGCCGCGGTTTTCCGGTCATTTGCGCCTCAGCCCTCGTGCGCCTTGGCGGTCAGGCGGTCGAGCCAGGCGAGCGCCAGCGCCGACACGACGAAGGTCAGATGCACGATGACGCGCCAGAGCAGCTTGTCGTCGGCGATGTTCTCGATCTCGAGGAAGGCCTGCAGCAGATCGATGGCGGAGATCACCACGATCGCCACGACGATCTTCACCTTGACCGAGCCGGCGTCGAGCTTCGCGAGCCAGCCGAGCTGCACCGAGACGCTCTCGATGTCGAGCCGCGAGAGATAATTCTCGTAGCTGCTCAGCATCACCATCACGACCAGGCTCGCGACCAGCGCGAGGTCGACCATGCCCAGCGCCTCCACGATCAGCTGCGCATGCGTTGCTTCGAGAATGCCGAGCGTCGCATGCCAGAGATCCTGAAAGAACTGCACGACGAAGAGCACGAGCAACAGCGCGAGCCCGAGATAGATCGGCGCCAGAAGCCAGCGCGCCGCGATCAGCGTGCGCTCGATCAGTCGTTCCATGCCTGCCCCCGATGGTGCCTTCCCTGATCGTACGCCGGCGGTCTTGCGATCTCCGCTCATACGAATTCGAGAATGGCGCCCATGGCGTCGCGAGACGAGACCTGCAGGGCGCCGTCGGGCCGCTTGCGCGCTGGCACGCCCGAGGTCTCGAGGAGCCTCGCGGTCGCGCCGAGATCGCCGACGCGAAGCCGCACCGCCGCCACGTAGGGTGGCGCGACCGCCAGTATGGGATCGCCCTCGAAGCGCCGGACCGCCGCATCCGGCATCAGATACTCGATCGTGCCGGCGGTCTCCCCCAGCGTCCGCTGGAGCAAACCCGAGAAGGCCGACCCTGCGTCGACGACCGTCAATTTCGCGAGCCCGACGACGCCGTTGGGTTGCGTCAGGTATTCCGGCAGCCAGACCAGCTCCGGCGTGCGGTGCTCGCAGAAGAACATGCGCATCCCCGCTGTCGCGGGATCCTTGATCTCGGTGGTGGCGAATCGCGCCTCGCGCTGGCCGTCCGGGGTATCCACGGGCCGGCCGAAATCCACGGGCTCCGCAGCGGCGATACCGAGCCGGCGCATCTCCGCGAAAGTCTCCCGCGCATCGCCCGTGCGGAGCGCGATCCCCGCAATGCCCTCGCGCCTCTTCAGGAAGTCCTCGAGCGGCGGGCGGCTCGGCGTGCCCTGGGCGAGCAGCTCGAGGTAATCCGCCGCGAACATGGCGCAGTGATTGTAGGAGCCGAGCTTGGAATGGTGGCCGCGCGGGGTCAGCGCGAAGCCGAGGCGGCGGAACTGCGCCTCGGCGCGGTCGAGGTCGCGCACGGCGATGACGATGTGGTCGATGCCCCGCGAGGGCCGGGTCCGGGCGGCGCTCATTCGATGGCCACGCAGTCGATCTCGATGTCGAACTCCATCGGCCAGGAGGCCACCGGCACGAAGGTGCGCGCCGGGAAATTGCTGGTGAAATACCGGCCGTAGATCTCGTTGATGATCCGGTAGTAGGCCGCGTTGGCGCAGTAGATGTGCACCTTGACCACCTTGTCGAGCGAGGAGCCCGCGCTCTCGAGCGCGCGCTTCACGTTCTTGAGCGCGAGCTCGGTCTGCACGGCGATGTCGCCGCGCACAATCGCGCCGGTCTCGAGGTCCAGGGGCGGCATGCCCGACACGTAGACAAAGCCGCCCGCCTTCACGACAGGCGAGAGCGGCACGCCCATCTTGCGGATCGCCGCGGAAGCGACGGGAATCTCGGGAATGGTCTTGTTCACTGCGATTCTCCTTCCGGGACTCGACGGTCCCTGTTGACCCGATAGAGCGTCGGCGCTCCGCTGGGATTATCCCTGATAGGCCCGCTTGAGCCCCTCGATGTCGAGCTTGACCATTTTAAGCATGGCCTGCATGACCCTTTTCCGTTTCTCGGGATCTTTGTCCTGCATCAGTTCCGGCAAGATGGTTGGCGCGATCTGCCATGACAGGCCATATTTGTCTTTGAGCCATCCGCGTTTGATTTCTTCGCCGCCCTCCGAGAGCCGCTCCCAATAGGTGTCGAGCTCCTGCTGCGTGAGGTTATGCCCGGCATCGGCCAGCAGCGCCATCGAATGGCCGACCAGCCCGTAAGTCCCCTCGACGACGACGAAGGCGGCGTTGAGCAGCGTGCCAACCGCGAAGCCCGTATCGTGGCCGTGGGATTCGTGGCTGTGCTGGTGGGCATGTGCGTGCTCGTGAGACCGCATGGCGCGGATTGTGGCGCGGCCGGAAGCGTGGGAGCAAGGGCGGGGAGCAACCCAAACGTTCGCCCTAGGCACCTCGCGGAGATCCGCTCGAGCATGTCTTCCTCGCTAATATCCGAACGCGTGCGGTAGCCAGAGCGCGATGCCGGGGAGGAACGCGATGACGAGCAGGCAAGCGAGAAGCAGGCTCAGGTATCCCAGCATCGGCTTGACGGTGCGCTCGATCGGGACATTCCCGATGAGACAAGCACCATAGAGACCGAGCCCCAGAGGCGGCGCAAAGAGCCCGATGCCCATCGCGATCACCAGAACGACTCCGAAATGGAGCGGCGCGATTCCGAGTTGCCCGGCGACCGGCACCAGAAGCGGTCCGAAAATGATCAGCGCCGCGGCGCCCTCCAGGATCGATCCCATCACGATGAGGATCGCGATGGAGAGCAGCATGAAAACCCAGGTGCCGCTCGTGTGCGACAGAGCGATCATCGCCTCGGCGAGCGCGTGCGGCACCTGCTGCAGGGTAAGAACGAAGGCGAGAGACTGCGCGGCAGCTACGATGAACAGTACGAGGCCCGATCTCGTCGCGGCCTGCACGAAGCTGTGCACGGCCGCCGCGAGGCTCAGCTCGCGAAAGATCACCGCTCCGACGGTGAGCGCATAGAGCGCGGCGAACGCCGAGATTTCCGTCGCGGTGGCGAAGCCGGTCTTGAACCCGCCGAAGATGATCACGATCAACCCCAACGTCACCGCGGCGCCGCCCCACAATTTCGCCGAGGCCTTCTGCGGATCTGCGCTGAGCGCCATCGCCTTCCGGCTTCCGAACAGGATCGCAACGGCGATGAGCGCGAGCGCCATCAGACCCGCCGGCAGCAATCCCGCCATGAACAGCCCGCCGATGGAGAGATTGGCGACGAATCCCAGGATGATCAGGTTGATGCAGGGCGGAATGGTCTCCGCCATCACGGCGGAGGCCGCGAGCAGCGCCACGGCGCCGCCGGGGTTCTGGCGCGAGCGGCGCGCCGCGGGGATCAGCACCGAGCCCACCGCCGCGACGTCGGCCATCTTCGAGCCGGAGATGCCCGAAAAGATCACCATGGACAGCACCATCACGACATTGAGGCCGCCGCGCATGCGGCCGACCAGGCGCTCCAGCAGCTCGATCAGGCGGACGGACATGCCGTTCGCCTCCATGAGGTAGCCCACCAGGATGAAGAACGGGATCGCCAGCAGCACGAAATTGTCGATGCCGCGCGCCATCTGCTGCGCGAAGATCACGCCGGGCAGCGCCCCTTCGACCCAGATGAAGATCAGCGCGGCGAGCGCGAGCGCGAAACCGATCGGCATTCCGCCGCAGAGGACGGCGACGAACCCGATCAGCATGAGCGCGCCGGACCCCGGCAGGGCGCCCGGCGCCAGGCTGCTCCAAGCGAACCAGAGGGCGGCCACCGCTCCCACGGCCGCTGCCGCCACCACGATGTCGCGCAAGCCCCGCCGGATGAATCGGTCTCCGGCGAAAATCGTCATGCAGGTAGCGCCGAGGCCCATCGGATAGAACGTGAGCTCGAGCGGCAGGCCTGAGCCGGTCGTCTGTCCCTGGGTGAGCGCTCCGAGGTGCAAGGCGTTCCACGCGACCAAGGCGGAGATCGCCACGACCAAGAGCGACATCGCGGCATCGACGGAGCGGCGCAGGCCTTTCGGCAGGAGATCCGCGAAAAACGCGACGCCGACGTTCTCCTCCCGCGCCATCGCGCTCGCGGCGCCGAAGAAGCTCGACCCCACCATGAGGCCGCGTGCCACATCGTCCGACCACTCGACGGGCGCGTTGAACTCGTAACGCAGCACGACCGAGACGATGACCACCGCGAGATCCGCCGCCAGGAGCAGCGCGGCCGCCGCGTCCGTCAGTCGGAGGATCCAGCGGACGACGATACGGTCCGCGCCGCTCATGCCGTGCGCGGCGCCCGCGATCGCACGCGGCTCAGACGTGGGTCGCCTTGATCATGTCGACGACCGGCTTTGCATCCGGATGCGTCTTCACGAAGGCCTCGGTCTGCGGTGCCACGCGCGCCTGGAACGGAGCCTTGTCGCAGGCGATGACGGTGACGCCCTTGTCCTTGAGTACGCCGATCGCCTCCTGCTCGACGGCGAGTCCCTGGGTGCGGGTGTCGGCGGCGGCTTTCTTGGCGGCGTCGAGGAAACTCTCGCGGAGCTTCGCGTCCAAACGCGCGAAGGTCATCTCGCTGAAGTAGATCGCGAGCGGCGAGAAGTTGTGCTGAGTGAGCGAATAGAACTTCGCGGTCTCGTAGAATTTGCTGGCGAGGATCGTCGGCGGGTCGTGCTCCAGACCGTCGAGCACGCCGGCCTGGAGCGCGGTGTAGATCTCGCCGAAGGCAAGCGGCGTTGCCGCGGCGCCCATCAGCCGCAGGCATTCGGTGATGACCGGATTCGGCAAGGTGCGGATCTTGAGCCCGGCCAGATCCTCCGGCGTATTCACCGCCTTGCGGGCGAGCACGCTGCGCGATCCGAAATTATAGGCCCAGGCGATGATCCGGATGCCGGCGCCCTTGAGCAGCGCGTCCTCCACCGGTTTCGCCGCGCCCGCGTCGAAGGCCTTGGTCTGCTGCGGGAAGCTGTCGAAGAGATAGCCGAGATCGAAGGTGCCGACGAGCGGAACCAAATTGGCCGAGATCGACGATCCCGAGACCATGAGGTCGATCACGCCGAGCTTCACCGAGTTGATGACGTCGATCTCCTGGCCGAGCTGATTGTCCGGAAAGAACTGGATGTCGATCTGCTCGCCCAGGCCGTTCGCGGCCACATGCTTGACGAGATTGTCGTAGTAGACCCGCCCGTTGGCGTATTTCGGGTCGTTCGGCAGCGAGGACGAGAGCCGCATCTTGGTCGCGGCTGCCTGGGCCTTGCCGACGATCGCGGGCGCCAGAGCGAGCGCGATCGGCAGAGTGGCGGCGTGGCGCAGCAGGGATCGGCGGCTGGCGCGGCGTGCGGTCATGGGTTTCCTCCGAATTGGCCGGCGCTTGCGATGTGCCCGCCGCTTATGAAAACCGGCTGAAATTCGGCGGCAGCGTGCGCTGGGTCCCGGCAACAGGTCAAGGGGACACGGGCCATCCTGTGGATCGCGCATGCAAGCGACCGCCGCAAAGCATCCGCTCATGCCGCGTCGCCAATCCGAGTACGCGGAAGGTCCGCTCGACAGGGGAACAGCGGGCGGGGAGCGGACGTCGGTGTGATTACCGCTTATGACCCCGAAGCGGGCCATCTCGCTTGGTACAAAAATCAAAATTTATGCACCAAGCCTCGGTCGCGGAAATCGTATGACTGTCAACACGTGCAGAAATCCCGCGCGAATTTCTGCTCCTTGGCACTTATCGGAGGTGGCGACTTATTCGAGTAACGGCCGCTTACGGTCTCAACCCGACCGGACAACGCCCATAACTGAGTCGTGCTTGGAAGCTCGGTCGCTTTCAGTGCGCGGACAATAAGCTCGCGCAAGCAATGAGAAGCATCTTAATCCTTGGCTAATTCCTTGGCTAATTCGCGCACCGGTCGGAAGGCATTTATAGCCTCCGTCGGGCGCAATCTTACGGCAGCGTGTGTGCTTACCGCCTTTTGGCTGGAGCGCTCCCCGCAAGCTTGATGAATGAATTATCGACCGCATTGAGATGAGCGGACATCGCCGTTGCGGCTCCGGTCGGGTCTCGTCGCAGGATCGCCTCATAGATAGCGCGATGCTCCGCCAGTGCGCCGGTACGTCGGTTCGGCATAGCGGCGGCCGCAAGCGAGTGCGCCTCCAGAATGCTGCGCAGATCTTCGATCAGCTTGACCGTGAGCGGGTTGCCGCCCGCTTGGGCAATGGCGATGTGGAAGTCCGCGTCGAGCTTGTTGCGCTTCGCGGGGTCGTCGGTGTCTTCCATGCGCGCGAGAATGGCGGCCAGTTGGCCCACATCCGAATCGGTTCTGCGCTCCGCGGCGAGGCGCGCGGCGGGTACCTCCAGGTAACGGCGCACCTCGTTGAGATGTGCCGGCGAATAGCGGCCCAGAAGCAGCGGCACCCGGACGTGGTTGGCCGTAACGAAGGTGCCCTTCCCGGCGTGCGAGGTGGTGAGCCCAAGGGCGTTCAGTCCGACGAGCGCTTCGCGCACGACGGGACGGCTCACGCCGAACTGCTTTGCGAGCTCGTGTTCGGGCGGAAGGCGGTGGTCGACCTTGAGCTTGCCAGACTCGATCAGGCTCACAAGTTGCGCGCGTACGTCATCGGCGGCGCTGCGGCGCGTGACTCTTACCAAGGGCGGCAGCAACGAACCACCGCCGCTTTCATCTGTAAGGCTGTCAGACTGGTCCATATCTAGGATTCTACGCGCTCGCTGCAAATCCGACCACAAAAGATTGCGGTGCGGCGTGCATTTTGTCAAATTCACGATGCAATGCCGTGGGCGGCGTGAATCCGCTTGCACGGGCCGGTGCGCCAGGTTCATAGTTTTGCTGTCAGACAAGTTAACGGTGGGAGGCCGGCTCGGTGGATTCATTTGCGTCGAAGCGGATCGGCGTCGTCGCCGGCG